>JAEYOM010000169.1 GCA_023411715.1 Bacillota bacterium
CCTATAACAAGTGCAACAGGGCCGGTCAGGTCACCATCGAAGTATGCTTTCTCGCCCGTCGAATCCGTACCCACTATCCAGATATTGCGTTCTTTTAACTTCTCGATGGTCTGTACAATATTGGTCACACGTGCGACCGGTACATATTCTATGGCGCCGGCCGAGGCTTTGGAGACGGAAGCCGTGAGCCCTATCGCCCGTCGCTTGGGAATTATGATGCCATGTACCCCTGCGGCGTTGGCCGTTCTGAGTATCGAACCCAGATTATACGGGTCTGTGATTTCATCAAGAATTATAATGAAAGGTGGTCTTCCGCTTTCCTCAGCTTTTGCTAGGATAGTGTCCACTTCCACGTAGTCTTTGGCGGCAGCAAGCGCTATAACGCCCTGATGTGCATGTGTCACGGACATCTCATCGAGCTTTGTCCTATCGATCTCCTGTATCAGTATATGATTCTGCCTCGCCATTGCTATTATCTGATTTACGGAGCCTTCCCGTTCGCCCTTGGAAACGAATATCCTGTTGATGCTCCTGCCGGACTTCAGGGCTTCGAGCACCGAGTTCCTGCCCTCGAGCTTGTCGAGGTCCTCCTGCAGCCTCTGAATGTTGGCTTCCTGTTTGTTGTCACGAGGCATTCTCTCTTCTGAGGCGGATTTTTTTGCGTTGCGATTGTATGCGGAAGTATCACGGCGGTCAGATGAAAAACCTCGCTTATCGGATGAAAAGCCGCTATGTTCGGACGAAGGCCCACGGCGGTCAGATGAAAAACCTCGCTTATCGGATGAAAAACCGCTATGTTCGGGCGAAGGCCCACGGCGGTCGGAATAAGCGCTGCGTTCCGGAGAAGCTCCGAGGTATGCAGACGCCGGGCCTCTGCTGCCCGATGTCGCGCCACGGTAGCCTTGCGCCGGGCCTCTGCTGCCCGATGCCGCGCCACGGTAGCCTTGCGCCGAACCTCTGTTGTCGGACGCCGCGCCACGGTAACCGTATGCCGAGCCCTTACCTTCTACCGTAGCCCCACGGTAGCCTTGATCTGAGCCTTTGCTTTCAAAGCTTGCACCCCTCTTACCTTCAAAGCCTTTCCGCTCCGCTGAGGCGCGTCCTCCCTGGGTTCTGCCTATGAATTCGGTATTTTCGTCTCTCTTTTTGGAATAAGTACCTGTCCGGCCTTTTGAATTCCCTCTATATTCAGGCTTTCCCGGTTTCTTATCAAACCGGTTGCCCCGGTCGTCCGAACCAAAATCGTTCCTCTTTCTTTTATCCATGACCATACGCCCTTTCTGGTTTTTTCTTATTTTTACATGTTTTAAGGTTTATATGCTGCCTTTGCCGCTTTAGCCCCGGGCATCATGACTCTGTTCGACCGAAATCCTCAGCACTTCCAGCAGACGCGTATAATCACCCTTAAGATATAGATAACCGAGCAACGATTCAAAGCCTGTCGCATATTTATAGTCGGTAACATCGGCATTTTTGGGGATGGTGCCGGATTTTGCGTTCCGTCCGCGCCTTACAACATCCTGCTCATCCGGAGTCAGGATCTCCATCAGGCTGTGGATGGTGTCCGACTGAGCCTTGGCCTTGACAAACGAGATTGATTGCTTGTGGAGCTTATGCACGGGCGCGTTGCCCTTACCTATAAGAAGCGTGCGGACATAAAGCTCATAGACCGCATCACCGGCATAAGCAAGTACAAGTGGGGAATATGTATTCAGGTCTTCCTTTTTGATGCCGAAATTCCCGCCTATCGCATCGAATATGCTTTCATCCATTCGTATATACCTCTGGTGAGTATTATATCATGTATCTCGCTGGAGTACATGATATAATTACGGATGTGAATAAGATTTGAACCTGATTCACATTCGCAAATAATAATTACCCACCGTCAACCATTTTCAGATTGTTCCGCGAGTAAATCCGCAGGTCAGTCTCCCCACTTCAAAACTGGATTCCGTGCGGCTTTCACCTCATCAAGCCTCGATACTGCGGTCGTGTAGGGCGCATTCCTGACTTTATCCGGATCCTGTTCAGCCTCTTTCGCTATAAGTATCAGAGTATCTGCAAAGCGGTCGAGCGTCTCCCTGCTTTCGGTTTCGGTAGGCTCTATCATGATGGCCTCATGTACTATCAGCGGGAAGTAGACCGTTGGCGGATGATAGCCGAAATCAAGCAGCCTCTTTGCCATATCAAGAGTGCGTACGCCTTTCTGGGCCTGGGTCTCGCCGGACAGCACGAATTCATGCTTGCATATCCTGTCATACGGCACACTGAAATGCTGCTTCAGGCGACTGAACAGGTAATTGGCGTTCAGCACCGCCGTTTCGGAAACTTCCCTGAGTCCCTCGGGCCCCATTGTCCTGATATATGCATACGCCCTCAGTATGACTCCGAAATTGCCGTAGAACGATTTCACCCTGCCGATGGACAACGGGCGATCGTGATTCAGTATGTATTTATTATCTTTGAACTCCACCGATGGCGCAGGCAGGAAAGGCGCAAGCTCCTTCTTAACGCCGACCGGGCCCGATCCCGGTCCTCCTCCACCGTGCGGCGTGCCAAACGTCTTGTGGAGATTGAGATGGACGACGTCGAAGCCCATGTCTCCGGGCCTGCATATACCCAATATGGCGTTTGCGTTAGCTCCGTCGTAATACAGCAAACCGCCCGCTCCATGAATGATCCCGGCTATCTCCCCTATATTTTCATCGAACAGCCCGAGCGTATTAGGATTGGTCAGCATAAGTCCCGCCGTATCCGGTCCCACAACGGCCCTCAATTCATCGAGGTCGATGCCGCCTCTTTCATCCGATTTGACCTCTACCGTCTCAAAGCCCGCGAGCGCTGCAGATGCAGGATTCGTACCGTGTGCGGAATCCGGTATGATTATCTTTGTACGGCCGGAATCGCCACGGTTCTCATGGTATGCCTTTATCACCATTAAGCCTGTGATCTCTCCATGGGCGCCGGCTGCAGGCTGCAGGCAAAAACGGTCCATCCCGGCTATTTCTGAAAGCATCTTGTCCATTTCAAACAACACCTGCAGGCAGCCCTGAGCGGTATCCTCCTGCTGATAGGGATGGACTCCCGTAAAGCCTCCGAGGTTCGCCATATCCTCGTTTATCTTGGGATTGTACTTCATCGTACACGAGCCCAGCGGATAAAAGCCGGAATCGACACCATGATTGAGGTGGGCCAGCCGTGTAAAATGCCTGGCGGCATCCACCTCGCTGATCTCCGGAAGCACGGCGTCTACGTTCCTGAGAAGTCCGCCCGATATGAACGTTTCGGCCGGTTTCCCCGGGACATCGCAGTCAGGCAGGCTATACGCCCTTCTGCCGGCCCGGCTCAGCTCGAAAATCATTTCAGGAGTCCCATCCGATACATCGGATGTTCCGACTATTTTATCACTGTATACGTTCTGCCGGGTTTTATTCATCTGCTGAGTCTGCCGGGTCTGCTGGGTCTGCTGAGCCTGCTGAGTCTGCTGAGCCTGCCGGGTCTGCTGGATCTGCTGAGTCTGCCGGGTCTGCTGGATCTGCTGAGTCTGCTGGATCTGCTGAGCCTGCCGGGTCTGCTGGGTTTGTTTGTTCTGCTCCGACATTACCTGTCACCTCCCGCGGCTATTCTTACAAACAGGTCTATCTCCTGTTTTGTGCGTTTCTCTGTCACTGCTATGAGCCAGCAGTCCTTTTTACCGGGGTTGAACCTTTCGGGGTTGAACCTTTCGGGGTTGAACCTTTCGGGGTTGAACCTTTCGGGGTTAAACCTTTCGAGGTCGAGCCCACCGATAATCCCATGCTCCAGTAAACGTCTGTTGATACTATTCACAGGCTCATTCAGCGATTTGACCGTAAATTCCTTGAAAAACGGCGCGTCGCTGACCTTGCCGAACCTTCCGGTCCCGAGCAGCTTTTCGTATGTGTAATGTGATTTCTGCAGGCAAAGGTTTGCTGCTTCCTTCAAGCCTTCCTTTCCCATGACCGACAGATAGGTCGCAGCCGCAAGTGCATTCAGCGCCTCGTTGGAGCATATGTTTGAAACTGCCTTTTCTCTTCTAATATGCTGTTCTCTAGCCTGCAAAGTCAGAGTAAAACCTCTCCTGCCCTCATGATCGGTGGTTTGGCCTACTATCCGGCCCGGCATTTTTCTGACATGCTCCTTTTTTGCTGCCAGAAAACCCAGATATGGACCGCCGAAATCAAGCGGGTTCCCGAGCGGTTGTCCCTCGCCTGTAACTATATCGACGCCGCATTCCCCCGGCGGCTTCAATAGAGCAAGAGATATGGGATCGACGCAGGCTATCGAAAGCGCGCCGCTCTTGGCAGCCAATTCAGAGATCTGTTTCATATCTTCGACATATCCATAGAAATTGGGGGACTGGACGATCACCGCGGCAAAGCTGTCTGAGCCGCCGCCCGAAAGCATCGTTTCCAGCCTGTCGGTATCGGTTATTTCATCGACCAGGTCCATCTCGGTTATCTTTGTGCCGTTGAATCTTGAATACGTCTTCAGGACCTCTCTGAACTCGGGATGAACGCCCGACGACACCAGCACACTTTTTCGCCCGGTTGAGCGCACAGCCATAAGCGCTGCTTCAGCAAGCGCCGTGGCGCCGTCATACATCGAGGCGTTGGAAACGTCCATCGCGGTGAGCCGGCAGATCATTGTCTGGTATTCGAATATGGCCTGCAGCATCCCCTGGCTTATCTCAGGCTGGTATGGCGTGTACGCCGTATAAAACTCAGGCTTTGAGACGATATGCCCGACTATGGAAGGAATGAAATGATCGTAGGCACCGGCTCCAAGGAAACAGGCATTCTCTTCCGAATTTGCGTTTCTGCGCGCGAGCGTCTTCATATGCGCAGCCAACTCCGGCTCCGACATGCTTTCCGGAAGCTCCAGCCTGCCTTTGAATCTGAATTTTGCAGGAATATCCGAAAAGAGACCTTCAATATCCGGAAGCCCTATCTCCGCGAGCATCTGAGCTCTGTCCTCCTCGGTATTGGGAATATAGCGGGACATCGTTAGCCCTCCTTTGCACAGAAATCCGCATATTGCTGTTCATCCATTAATTTGTCCAGTTCCGACAGGTCATCCGCTTCCAGAACGGCGATCCAGTTTTCATACGGCTCCGCATTGAGCAGCTCGGGTGAATCGTTCAACGCCTCATTTACTTCCGCAACAGTGCCCGATACGGGCGAATATATATCCGACGCGGTTTTGACCGATTCCACGACACTTACCTGATCACTTGCTTTAAGTTTTCTCCCGACCCTTGGCAGTTCGACAAAAACGATGTCACCCATGGAATGCTGGGCATAATCCGATATGCCTATGTATATCCTTCCGCCTTCGGCCCTGGCCCATTCATGTTCCTTTGTATATCTTGTTCCCTGAAATGTTTTCATAAACATCCTCCTAGATATTATTTGTTTGTCCCTTAACGTGTCCTGTTTCTCTTATAAAAGGGCAGATCGACTATGCGTGCAGCATACAGCGTGTCGCGCACCTTCACTTCGACCGTGCCGCCCGTTTCCGTATTCTCGCGGACGCCGCTTCCTGCAACGTCGCCTTCGCCGTTGCCGCCTTTCACGCCGCATGTCATATCGATTAGCGCAAGGCCCATGTTCTTCTTAAGCGTCGGAAAAAAGCCTCCGCTCGTAACGTGACCGGCACGATTACCGCTGTGGTAAATCCCGTAACCGCTCCTTGGAACAGCGCGGTCTATCATCTCAAAGCCTGCAATCCTGCTCTCAAGTCCGCCCTGCAGCTGTTCCAGCAAAGGCTTCCTTCCGTTGAAATCGCCTTTTTCCAGTTTTATGAACCTCTGAAGCCCTGCCATAACCGGTGTGATGACCTCCGATAGCTCCTGACCGTACAGCGGCATTGCCGACTCAAGCCTGAGAGTATCTCTGGCGCCCAGTCCCGCCGGCTCCAGCCCGTAAGGTCTCCCTTTCTCGATTAGCATACCCCATAGCCTGACAGCCTCCTCCGGCCTGCAGTAGATCTCGAATCCGTCCTCGCCGGTATAACCCGACCGCGACAGGAACACCTTCCTGCCTCCGACCGACGTTTCGGTTGTATAATGGTAATACTTCAGCTGATCGGGGTCATCGGACATCAGCATCTTCAATATCGCTGCCGATTCCGGCCCCTGCAGCGCGAGCTGGGCAAATTCGGACGACCGGTCGGTAATAGTCACATGCCCTTTCTTGTTTGCTCTGAGCCATTCAAAATCCTTGGCTGTATTGGCTGCATTTACCACCAGTAAATAGTCTTCATCTTTTAGCTTATAGACAATCAGGTCGTCCACCGTACCGCCGTCAGGATAGCACATCGGCGAATATACTGCCTTCCCGGGCTTCACATCAATGTCGTTTGTAAGCATCTGCTGAAGAAATTCAAGTGCGCCTTCACCGCTTACCTCGATCTCCCCCATATGGGAGACATCAAACAGTCCGGCTTTCGTCCTGACGCTTTCGTGCTCCTTCAATATTCCGCCGTATTGCACCGGAAGCAGCCAGCCATGAAAATCGACTATTTTGCCGCCGGCAGCCACATGCGCCTCGTAAAGCGGCGTCTTCACCGGTTGGGTATGTATTTTCTCCTGCCCGTACACTTCTGTCTTCACGTTCGTTTCAGGCTGCCCACGCAAGTCCGTCTGTCCGTTCGTTTCCGCTTGTCCGTTCGATACCTGCCCCTTTTTCTCCATTGTCCGGATCCCTCCTGCCAATTAATATGCGCTAGATTTTAAAAATCACTGGTGCATCGAGCGCCATTGATTTTTGGACAAGACCTCGCAAAGCTTATTGTGTCAGCACATAAGCATCATTACTGTGCTGCGCGGCAATTAGTATTGTTCCGCAAAATAAAAAAACAGAGAAAAACAACAAATATAAATTGTCATTTTCTCTGTTTTGTAACCTGAGAGATTCGATCCGGCAGGATTTCATTCGAATATCCTCTCCGTGACCTTGCTCCTTCGGTGCTATGCCTTAGCTTTTCAGAGTTTAGTCAGTCTGCAGCCCTTTTGCCTGAAAGATTCGTTACGGGGTGACGCCCCCGCAATTTACTTCTTCGGCTCCCTTCATACTCATACCTATGGGACTCTCCTGCAGCCATCATCCTCCAATATTAAATTGTTCCGCCTTCTATTATACTACTTAGCCTGCCTTTTTGCCACAATAAAAATCACCGGCGCATCGAGCGCCTGTATTTTTTGAACAAGACTGCGCTATGTTCCATTAATAAAAATCACCGAAGCATCAAAGCGCCCGTGATTTTTTAAAACAAACAAGCTTTTTGCGAAGCACATAAGCTACATTATTGTCCTGCGCAGCATTTTTTTGCTATGTTCCATAAATGAAAAGTGAAATAAAAGAACCGTCCCTTTGTCCCCTCGCCCCTGCGTTCCGCCTGCGTTTCACCCCTGTTTCACTACAAGCTCCTGCTCCCGAGCCACTCGGCCAGGTCCAGCGACATCTGCCTGCAATTGTCGGCAGATATGCAGTCGGCTGTTGATATTGCGGCGTCCGTCAAGCGCTTTGACAGCTGCCTGGAATCATACGGGCAGCCCGTGAAAACGTCCGGCAGCGAAGCAATATACGCTTCTTCCATCGCATCTGAAAAAACCTTCGTGTGCCTTATCACACCGTTCTCTATCTTCAGCCCTATCTCGACTCCGCCCCAGGCGAATCTGTTTGCAAGCTCAACATCGAAATCGGTCGTCTCGCCGAAGCGCCACGCCCATGATGAGTACTTGGAATAAAGCTCCTCTATAGCCTCCCTGTCTTCCTTCCTGCCATTTATGCAGTTCTCCGGAGACGCAGCGCATCCGTATACCGTGCGGAAGGAATCCGTCATCGCCCGCGCCGCTTCATTTACCGTGAGCTGAGGTATGAATTCAGTCAGGTTCACGACACGGGATTGCACTGATTTTATTCCTTTTGAACGTATTTTATCCTCAGATACCTGTAAATATCTGGCGAGTTTATCGAAATCTGCGGAAACCAAAATAGTACCGTGATGATATGCGCTGTTCCTTCTGATATAGAACGCATTTCCCGAGAATTTGCGGCCGTCCGCGGTCAAGTCGTTCCTTCCGCTTTTTACAGCCTTTATTCCCAGATCACCGATAGCTTTAAGGATTGTATCCATCTGCCTGTCCGGGTCATATACTTCCCTGCTTGCAATAAAAGTAAAGTTGAGGTTCCCAATATCATGGAAAACCGCGCCGCCCCCTGAAAGCCTTCTGGCAAGTTTTCCGCCCTCGCTCTCAAGCAGTTCGGATCTGCACTCGCGCCAGGGATTCTGGTTCCGGCCTATAACGACAGTGTTCTGGTTCTGCCAGAGATATAAAATGCATTGTCCCGGCTCCACCCGCGTGAGCAGAAATTCCTCGACCGCAAGGTTCCACCAGGGATCCTTCGTACTCGTATGTATAATTCGCGCACCGTTCATATGAAGAAGCCTCCGAATTATTTTATTATACTGTTCCCGCATGCGTATTTCAATCGCAAAGGTTGCTTTACATAAAACGCCTGAAGCCTTTTTATCTGTCAAATGTAACATAATCTATCGTTTGAAAATATTATGTAAGAGAACTAATTGTTTTAAGGAGTGTATATATGAAGTATCAGGAAGCTAATGTCGGCTCAAGGGTAGAATTCGGCGAGTACATTAAAAAGTTAATTCCAGACCTGTTTGCAGGCAGACTTGCAGTCGAAGGCAAATCAGTTACCCTTCCCTCGGATCTCGATCTTGACTATAAGGTCAAGTACGACGATGACGAAACGGGCGGCTCATTGACTATCAAAGTAGCCTGGGAAAACCCCAACCTCGAAATCAACCTTGACGAGTAGCTCAGCGGACTATTCAGGGGGAGCACCTCCCCCTGATACCGTATCACGTGGAAAAACAGGATATAACTCGTGTATGGAGATACATCGGGATCATTTATATAAATTATATTAATGGGGGAGAAAGAAGTGAGCGATTTGCAGTCTGCCATGCAGGAACCACTGGAGAATGTGCTGGCCCGCTATCCGTATAAAATTTCAGATATCAGGGGCGAATCCTACAAAGGCAAAAAAGGAGTGTGGTGGATCACGACAAATGAAGGCGTGAAGATACTCAAAAAGGTCTCCAACTCCGAACAGACCCTGCAGTTCATACTTGATGCGGTCAGGCATCTGACTGCCAACGGTATCGATCTTCCCGGGGTTAACCTGACAAAGGACGGGAAGGAATATGTCTGTCTGGAGGAAGTATGTTATGTCCTTACGGAGGCTATTGATGGCAAGAATCCCAATTACGGCTCGGCGGAAGAGCTGGCCCTTATCGCACGGTCTCTGGGCAGGTTCCACAGGGCTTCCAAAGGCTTTCACCCTTCTCCCGTCACAAAGCCTAAGTACCACCTCGGCCTATGGATCGAGGATTATACAGAACAATTGACAGACATCAAATCATATTATGAAAGCGAATGCTTGAAAAAGACGCGCGACGCTATAGGCAATGCCGTGGTCAACAGCTTTCCCGGATTTTACGAGCGGGCCCAAAAGGCAATAGAAGGCCTCAGGGGGCATGAATATGCGGACTGGACACAGGAAGCCGAAAAAGCAGGCTGCCTGTGTCATCAGGATTATGCCGCCGGGAACCTGATCCTGACCCCGAAGGGCAGGCTGTTTGTTCTCGACACCGATTCAATAACAGTTGATATTGCCGCAAGAGATATCCGTAAATTACTGAACAAGGTAATGAAAAAAATGGGCAAATGGGATATGGAGACGACCAGGCGCATCCTTAAACAGTACCAGTCGGAAAACCCGCTTACAGCTTCACAGTGGGAAGTCGTCAGGCTGGATCTTCTTTTCCCTCATCTATTCCTCGGTGCGGTAAACAAGTTTATCTACAAGCGGGATCAAGACTGGTCGAACGAAAAATACCTCGAGAGGATAAACGAAATGACAGAATTTGAAAAAAGTGCAATGCCGGTACTGAAGGATTTTAAATCCGTCATCCCCGTATGACCGGCGCCGGCTGAAAGGGTTGAACGATTTGGAAAACATTGATGATACGGTAAATGTAAAAACTTCCGATAGCCTGGCTCTGACTGTGTTGAAGGAGTATGGGATCACCCCTGAAAGCCTGACCATGGTGCAGGGCGGGAGTATCAAAACAGTTTGGAAACTTGCCGCAAACGACAGGCAGCTCTGCCTGAAAAGGCTTAAGCAGACAATGGATAAAGCCACATTTTCCGTCAATGCACAGATATATGTCCGGAATTCCGGAGGAAAAGTGCCCGGAGTTATCCTGAACAAATCCGGGAAGCCCGTCACTGAATATAAGGAACAGCTATTTGTGCTTTATGAATGGATAAATGGTAACAATCTCAACTTCGAAGTACCGGCGCAACTGAAACAGGCGGTACAGGGGCTCGCGTCGTTTCATGCGGCTTCGATAGGCTATAACCCGGAAGAACAGGCCAGAATATCAACTAAGCTTGGTAAATGGCCCGAACAATATGGTTCGATAAAAAACAAGCTGGCCGATTGGAAGAAAATAGCGCTGAATAACGGCACAAACCCGGCCCATCGTGCTTATACCGGCTGTGCAGACTCCATCATAGGAATAGCCGGCAGGGCCATTGAAAGACTTGAGGCGTCTAAATACTCAAAGCTTACTGAAGAAGGCTCAAAATCCATAGTATTGTGTCATCAGGACTTCGGCAGGGGTAATGTCCTCGCAGCCAAGGACGGGGCCTACGTGCTGGATCTGGACGGCGTGACCTTCGACTTGCCGGCGAGGGACCTCCGAAAGATAATAGGCAAGATTGCAGATAATAAGGGCAACTGGTCTGCCGAAACCATCCGCGAGATACTATCCTGGTATACGGACAAAAATCCGCTGACCGATGATGAAAAAGAAATCCTTTATATAGATCTTATATTTCCGCACCGTTTTTACGGCCTGGTCAAGAACCTGTATCAGAATGGAAAAGCGCTCAAAGCTTCCGAAATCGAAAGAACTGCGAAGCTCGAAGAAGCCGGGGAGGCGCTTTTAAAAACTTTGCTCAAAAAGGAGTGAACATATTGAAAATCGCCTTCATATGCACCGAAAAGCTTCCGGTACCACCTGTCGCAGGCGGAGCCATTCAACTATATATCAGCGGGATCGTACCCCTGCTGGCCGGCAAACACGATATAACGGTCTACGGTGTCCAGTATCCGGGTCTGCCCGACGTCGAAACAATAGATAATGTAAAATACATAAGAGTGCCCGGCAAAACCGATACTGTTTATGTAAACAATTTGAAAGCAGCTTTGGAACCCGGTTTTGACCTGGTCCACGTGTTCAACCGTCCGCGCTTTATGCTGGCGCTTTCTGATAAATTCCCCGAAATGAAGTTCAGCCTGAGCCTTCATAATGAAATGCTCCACCCGGAAAAGATACCTGACGAGGCTGCTCTCCGCTGCGTCCAAAGAGCAGAATTCATCAATACGGTCAGCCGTTATATAGCCGATACCGTTAAAAAGCGCGTGCCAGAGGCTGAAGGCAAGCTCCGTGTGGTTTATTCCGGCGCCGATCCGGCAAAATACCATGTTCCCTGGTCCCCCGAAGGCGAGGCCATAAAACGGGAAATGCAGCTCAAATACGGCCTTCAGGGCTACAAAACGATACTTTTCGTAGGCAGGCTGAGTGTTAAAAAGGGCGTACATGTCCTGCTGAAGGCTATGGATAAAATTATGAGCAGTCGAAAGGACGTCGCTCTTGCAATCGTGGGAAGCAAATGGTACGGAAATAACGAAAAGGACGATTATGCCAATTCGGTGCAGGCCGCGGCAAAGAATCTCCCCGGCCCTGTAATTTTCACAGGCTTCGTCCCTCCTTCCGAAATTCCGTCCCTTTATAATATCGGAGATATTTTCGTCTGCGCGTCCCAATGGAACGAACCCCTGGCCAGGGTACATTATGAAGCTATGGCCGCCGGCCTGCCCATCGTCACTACAAACAGGGGCGGTAATGCAGAGGTCGTCGAAGGTTGTGAAAACGGTATCGTTGTAAATGAATATAACGACCCGCTGGCGTTCGCCTCATCTATAACCAGGCTCCTCGACGACCCCGTATCTATGCGTAAAATGGGCATGGCGGGCAGAAAGCTGGCTGAAGAAAGATTTAATTGGGAAAGGGTCGCCGCAGAAGTTTTGGGGGGTCAGCGATGAATGTTTCGATTGTCGGTACAGGTTATGTCGGGCTTGTAACGGGCGCTTGCCTGGCTTCGTTGGGCATGAACGTGCTGTGCTGCGATCAGGACGAAGCAAAGATAGCAAATCTCAGAAAAGGGATCATGCCGATCTATGAGCCATGTCTTAAAAGCCTGGTAGACCATAGTGCCTGTAAACAAAAAAGGCTTTGTTTCACTTCAGATATGAGAGCCGCTGTAGAGCATTCGGAAGTTATTTTTATTGCGGTAAACACGCCTACTTTACCGGACAATACCTGTGATACCAGCCACGTTTTCGATGTTGCCAGGGATATCGCGCGTATTATGGATTCCTATAGGCTTATTGTCAATAAAAGTACGGTTCCTGTGGGTACCGGAAAAAAAATGCACGGGATGATCTCCCAAATCCTGCTCGAGAGGGGTGTTTCGATAAAATTCGACATAGCCTCGAACCCCGAATTCCTGAAGGAGGGCTCTGCTATTGAGGATTTCATCAATCCGGACAGGATTATAATAGGTGCAGAAAGCCGCAAGGCAGCGGATATTCTGAGGGAGGTCTACAGCGAACAGGTTTCAGGGAATATACCGATACTGGTCACAGGGATCAAAGAGGCAGAGATGATCAAATATGCCTCTAATGCATTCCTGGCCACAAAAATAAGTTTTATAAACGAGATCGCAAATATATGCGAGGCCTGCGATATAGATGTTAAATCCGTAGCCCATGGTATGGGACTTGATAAAAGGATAGGCATGCACTATCTGAACGCCGGACCAGGCTTCGGGGGCAGCTGCTTCCCCAAGGATCTGCGCGCTTTGGTCGGAACCGGCAGAGAATACGGCTACGAGCCGAATTTGCTGGACAGTGTCATCAAGGTTAATGAACGGCAGAAGGAAAGAATATTACAGAAGGCAGAAAAAATACTTGGCAGTATCGAAGGTAAAAGAATAGCCTTGCTGGGACTTTCGTTCAAGCCCGGGACCGACGATATGCGGGAATCTCCAGCGCTGTCGGTCCTTGATGGGTTATTGGCCGGTAAAGCCAATATTTCTGTATATGACCCGCAGGCAATCAAGACCCTGAAAAAAGAACGGCCCGATATGAGGATAAGGTACTGCAGGGATCCCTATTCAGCCTGTTCCAACAGCGACTGCATAATGCTGCTTACGGAATGGAAGGAATTCACAGGCCTTGATTTCGAAAGGCTGAAAGCCCTGGTAAATAAGCCTGTGTTTCTGGACTTCCGGAACGTATATGATCCGGAATATGTAAAAAGCTTCGGATTCTATTACGAGGGAGTTGGCAGGAAATGAACGGGGAGTTGACGGGAAACGGACTGACAGGTGCGGCGACAGCCGCTGCTGTACCGACAATATCGGAAGTGACGCCGGACGGTCAGCTATCCGGCTGCGCCATCCTTGTAACTGGCGGTGCGGGCTTTATCGGTTCGCATCTTTGCGAGAGCCTGCTGCGCCTCGGCAGCAGGGTAATATGCCTGGATAATCTCAACGATGCCTATGATCATAATATCAAAAAAAATAATATACAGGCTGCCCTGTCCGACCCAAGGTTCAGGCTTGTAGAAGGCGACATACTGGATACGGCTCTGGTCGAAGGCATCATTAAACAATACGGTATAAGTGTCGTCGTACACCTGGCAGCTCTGGCGGGAGTCCGCAGTTCCATCGACGCCCCGCTGGATTACGTGGATACGGATATCAAGGGCACTGTCACGCTTCTGGAAGCTGCCCGCAAATATGGGATCAAAAAATTCATATTTGCATCTTCCTCATCGGTATACGGAACTGCGGCGACGCCCTTCAGGGAGTCTGATGCCGCATTGTCCCAGGTATCGCCATATGCGGCCGCCAAATACTCCGGGGAGCAGTATTGCAGAACATACCACCTTCTCTACGGTATCCCTGTCGTATGCCTGCGCTTCTTTACGGTCTATGGTCCGCGGCAGAGGCCGGATATGGCCATAAATAAATTTACAAGGGCGATCGAAGAAGGCCGCGAGATCAATATATACGGAAACGGGAGCAGTTCGAGGGACTATACTTATGTTGACGATATCATAGACGGTATAATTGCATCCATCCGCCTTAAATGCGGCTTCGAAGTGATCAACCTGGGAAATTCAAGCGCAGCAGGCATATTGGATCTGGTTAAAATTATTGAAAACAGATTGTGTAAAACTGCAAAAATCTGCTACATCCCCGATCAGCAAGGCGACGTGCCTGCTACCTTTGCCGATATCGGCAAAGCTGCCGCCCTGCTTGGGTTTGAGCCGAAGATCGGCCTTGCGGAGGGGATCAGGCGTTTCGCCGATTGGTATAAAAAAAGCGTCAGGCCGCTTAAAATCGTACAGATCGCGCCGGATATATACCCTGTCCCGCCTTCCGATTACGGGGGCATAGAGATAATAGTATATGAAATAACGGAAGAATTGGTTAGACGCGGCCATGAGGTTTACCTCTACGCTCCTGCAGGGAGCAAAACCAGCGCAAGGCTGATACCGTACGAGCACACTACAAATGGTGATTCAGCCAAAATAGCGGAATTTGTACGCCGGACGCTCCCCGAAGGCACAGATATAATCCACGATCATACCCTGTCTTTCGCCGCCGGTAAAGCGGGGCTGCCGGTTCCTGTTGTCTGTACGGTCCACGGCGCGATCAGGAATTCCGTGAAATATCCCGTATACGTCAGCAGGAGGGCACTTGATGTCATTGGAGATAAACGCGGCTTTTTCGTTTACAACGGCCTGGATCTGGAAAAATATGAATTCAGCGGGCTTAAAAGCGATTACCTACTGTATATGAGCCGTGTCGACAAGGTAAAGGGAATCGAGATCGCACTGGATATTGCTGACAGGACAAAAAGAAAACTGATAATTGCCGGACCGGTCCATGACAAAGCATATTTTTCGAATGTCGTGGAACCACGGATAAGAAATAACCCTAACATCAGGTATGTCGGCTCTGCAGGAGGACAATTCAAGCAGGATCTGCTGAAGTACGCAGCCTGCCTGCTATTCCCCACTTCCTGGGAAGAACCCTTCGGCCTGATCATGATCGAAGCCATGGCCTGCGGTACGCCCGTTGTCGCCCTCTCCAACGGTGCGGTACCGGAGGTCCTTAAACGTTTCCCGGACATGATATGCCGGAGCCCTAATGAAATGGCCGAACTGGTAAGTCAAGGGGACTATCCTGCCCCGGAGGCCCTGCGCAAGTATGTACTTTCACGTTTTACAACTGCCTGTATGGTAGATAGCTATCTTGAAGTTTATAAAAATGTACTCCTGCAAGAGAAGCATGGTAAAGAGTTTACAACGTAGTAATTACGAATACCTTCCGCAGCAGTGAATTGCTCTGCACCAATGATCCATGATAATCCATAATGATCCGTAATGATCCGTAATGATCTGATCTGAGCAGATCAGAAAGCCGGCTGGGGTCGAATGAATATCCTGGTCGGCTTTTTCACGTTAAATATGATTGCACTGCAAAAAGTCAGCAAAATCAAAATATCAGCCAAAAAACAAATAAGAGTATAAACAGCCCAGTTTCCTTATGGGCTGCCCATACTCTTTTGCCTGACAACCGATCCTAAGTATTATCGTTATCCATACATTTTATTTGTATTTTTTGCCAAGCGCTTTGTTTATGGCCTCTTCAAACTGTTCCCAGCCGGTAAACTGGATTTTTTTATTTACACTCTTCTCTTCATGCTGATATTTGCGCATATATCCTTTACTTGCCCTTTTGAAACATCTGACGGCCATACTTTTATCCCATTTTATAATTTTCATGTCCATAGCCACACATCCTAACATAATAAATATAATTTACATAATCAGTATATTAATATGAACATGAAAAGTTGCATTTCCTACTATCATTTACGCACGACTTTTACACCCTGCGGCGTGTCTTCCAACTGATATCCCATGCTGCCGAGCTTATCCCTGATCTCGTCGGCTAGTTTCCAGTTTTTCTCTTTCCTCGCCTGCTGTCTCTGATTTACGAGCTCAGCTATTTCAGGGTCAAGTGAAGGCTCAGCAGAAGCTGTCTTCTCTGCCGCTTTAGCAAAATCGAGTCCGAAAACCTTATCCATTTCAAGGAGCAAACCATACAGCTCGCAGGATTTTGTCCCGTATCTTGCAATATTCCACGCCACGCCCATAGCTCTCGGTATATTGAGGTCATCATTGATCGCGTCCTCAAAATCCTTCCTGAACGACGCTATCAGACCCGCATCGACTTTTGCGCTGTCATCGGCATTTCTATGTGTCAGGACGCCTTCCAGCAGTCTGTCGAGAGCCACCTGCGCCGCTTTTAATCCGTCCCACGTAAAATTCAGCTTGCTCCTGTAATTCGCATTAAGGCACATATATCTGTAAGCCAAAGGGTTAAATCCTTTTTTCTTCAGGTCGGATACCGTATACGTATTCCCGAGGCTTTTTGACATCTTTCCGTTATCGACAAGGAGGAACTCTCCGTGCAGCCAGTAATGAACGGCCGGTTTGCCCAGCAGCGCTTCGCTCTGCGCTATCTCATTCTCATGGTGTACCGGTATGTGATCGACGCCTCCCGTATGGATATCGAATTCATCCCCAAGATATTTCCTGCTCATAGCCGAACATTCAATGTGCCAGCCCGGATAACCCATTCCCCATGGGCTCGGCCACTGCATGATATGTTCCTTGGGCGCTTTTTTCCATAAGGCGAAATCGGCAGGATGCCTTTTTTCTTCATTGACGTCGACGCGCGCACCTGCTATCTGCCCTTCCAGGTCCAACCCGGACAGTTTGCCATAGCCCTTGAATTTCATAACGTCAAAGTATATACCGTCACTTGTTTCATAAGCGTAACCCTTCTCCGCAAGGTCCTGAACGAACACGATCATCTCATTGATGTGGTCGGTCGCTTTGGCTATATACTCGGGCCTGTCTATGTTCAACTCGGCTATGTCGTTCATGAAAACGCCGGTATAGTATTCAGCGATCTCCCAGGGCGACTTGTTTACCTGCCTGGCAGTCTTCATCATCTTGTCCTCGCCCTCGTCGGCGTCCGAAACAAGGTGCCCGACATCCGTTATATTCATGACATGCTTCAATGTAAAGCTGTTGTACTTCAGTACACGTCTCAGTATGTCCATGAATACGTACGTCCTTAAGTTGCCGATATGCGCGTACTGATAAACCGTGGGTCCGCATGAGTAGATTTTCGCTATGCCTTCCTCCATCGGCGCGAATTCCTCTTTTTGCCTTGTAAGGGTGTTATAAAGCTTCATTTGTATAACCTCCGTTATATTTTATCCAATTCCGGTTTTCTTTCTTTGCATTTTTCAATGTCACAAGCTCTGGCAGGCTCGCCGCGCAATGCCGCTTCGAGGTGCTCTATCCGCATCTGCAGCCTGCACAATTCCTGTGAGACCGGGTCCGCCAAATGCACCTGATCCAGTTCGAACGAGGGCGCCAGCTTCCTTCCCGCATGCCTGACCGGGCGCGCCTTTGGTCCCGTAATTGTCGTATCGGGCTTTACATCTTCAAGCACGACCGATCCTGCGCCTACCATGGCATTATCTCCTATAGATATCGGGCCGAGCAGCTTTGCGCCCGCGCCGATAAGCACGTTATTGCCTATGGTGGGGTGCCTTTTGCCCTTGTCTTTTCCAGTCCCGCCCAACGTAACACCGTGATATATCGTACAATTATCCCCTATCTCGGCAGTTTCGCCGACAACGATCCCCATCCCGTGATCCATGAACAACCCCCTGCCGATCGTTGCGCCGGGGTGGATCTCTATCCCCGTCATGAATCTGGAAAATTGTGATGTCAGTCTTGCAAGAAAGAACAGTCTTCTTTTGAAAAACCAATGTGCCGCACGGTGATAAAACAGCGCGTGAAAGCCGGGATAAAGCAGGAAAACTTCCAGCGTACTCTTTGCTGCAGGATCTCTTTGAGCAATTGACCTTGCATCGCTTAATAATCCTTTAAACATATAAATGCCTCACTTGTTAATGACATTAGCATCATTTTTTCTGTGTTATTATACCCATACAAAAAACTCCGCCCCTGTATAGAGGCGAAGTTATCCGCGGTCCCACTCTAATACGACAAAGACTGTGGTCGATTGTCGATCTCAACAGCAATAACGGAGCTTTATCCCGTGAAAACCTACTTTTCTTATGCGAACTGTGATCACAGCATACGTTTTCGGCTTTCCGACTCGCCTGGTGCACTTCTCCCGTCAAATCGCCGATACCGCTTCCAGCCGGTGACGGTATCTCTCTGGGGCTATTGTTTCAGGTTACTTTCCCGGTTCATCGTCTTTTATTTTTGTATGATCATATTTATTTTATTTATTTTATCAAATATTAGTTATAAAGTAAACAAATTCGATATTTCAATCTGCATAAACAAAACCCCGGAAATTAATAATAGTATTGACGGCAATTTGCATTTTCATTATATCCTTTGAAAGGAAGTGATATGATTGGCTGAAAATGTCGAAAAAACGCAGCATTTCAGTTTTGGACAGTTTATAATAAGGTGGTTGGTCGGAGCAGTAGTATTAGCTGTAACGGCATTTCTTACACCGGGCTTCTCCATATCCAGCATTTGGTCGTTGATAGTGGCTGCCGCCGTTATCGCGATCCTTGATTACCTGGTACAGAGGATACTCGGAGTAGACGCAACTCCGTACGGCAGAGGACTGACCGGATTCATTGTAGCTGCAGTAATTATCTATGTCGTCAAATTTATTGTACCCGGATATTATGTCACAGTGCTCGGTGCAATACTCGCTGCTCTTGTGTACGGCATCATCAACCTGTTGATCCCCGGCAAGACCATGTAATATGCCAGGGTGGGTACGAAGACTTCAATTGGGCATGCGCTCATGCCGGCCACATGTCAAGTATCAAAATAAAGGGATGG
Organism: Bacillota bacterium; assembly: GCA_023411715.1. GTDB lineage: Bacteria > Bacillota > Clostridia > Acetivibrionales > DTU013 > JAEYOM01. The sequence goes on from JAEYOM010000169.1 coordinate 19,174, forward strand.
CTATGCCATCCCTTTATGTGTATACCATTTATTCATCTTTTGCCAGGTTTCTTTCTTCATCCATCGCCCCGGGGAAATCCGCTTTTTGGGGTGGGAAGAATTCATCTATGGGGAAGTCGATTGTTTCAAACAATTCGCAGGGAGCTTCATCTGTAGAGGCAACGCATTTCTTGTTCGGCACGCAGAAATCAAATGCCGGTATGAGCAGCTGGACTATTCTGGCAAGCTTGACGATTGAGAACAAACCTATCGTTACAACGACCTTTTTTGCAATAACCAGATGCCTCGTATCGTCCGTATCCAGGTCGGTCTCATCGAAGTCGACAGTATCGAGCATATTGCTGACTATTTTGGGTACTACCCTTTCGCAGTCATCATCGTCTGCATTTTCGAGTACTTCAGCTATCCTGGCATTCAATGCAATCGGCTCGGCGACTTCCACCTTTGCGATCGGAAGATTATCCTGCTGCAGTGCCGAATCTCCATGGCTGTCGTTTTCGTGATCCATGAAATGCGACTTGAATATCTTCACATTGCCTTCCGAACCGAACAGTATGACTTTCTTGTCAAACAGTACGATTCCGTGAACGGTAATGATCTTTAAACCGCCGCTGTGCTTGGGTACAAAGAAGTCCAATGTCACCTTGATAAAAAATTTGATGTCAACAGTGTAGAAGCCCCTCTTGAACGGTACTTCTTCAACATCCGTGAACACTTTGACTACCTCTGCGCGTCTGGCCTTTACATTGATGGCATGGTTAATGATCCAGTTCACTTTGTCGGGGTCTCTGAAAAATACTCTTGCATCTTCGATGCAATCTTTTTCTTTGCATGAATCATAAATCTTTTCTACCTGTATGCAAACTGCTTCCTTTATGCTGCAAAGGTCTTTGTCGCTGATAAGGCCCGGAAGCACTTTTTCGTGATTATAGCTCATATCTAAATCCCCCTTCATTTAAAGCTATATTATTTGATTTCCCTCTCATTTTCATAATATGTTACATTCGCCTTTTTGTGATATTTAGTAAAACTTTATAAATCCCGAGCATATGCTGCCATAAATCAAAATGGTGCAGTCATATATATAATAAGAGTAGTTGTATGGAAGTGTGAGTTGGAAAATGTTCAATTTACAAAACAGGCAGTTTGTGTTCAGACAACCGAACGGGGAAGTCCGGAGCATTTTCTGTGATCAGAGGCAAAACCTGTGTTTCAATACTTTGACAAGAAGAGGGATATGGAGCAGCGCCGCCGTATTGCATAAAAACGTGTATCAGAGCTTCTACGCGGACATCGACCAGGATGAGACGTGTCATATCCTGTTTCAGGATAACAACGGAAATATTATTTATTCCAGATTGGACGGGCAAAGCCTTAAATCCGTCACGGTCCTGAACAGCAAGGTTCCTACGGCATATGACAAGCAATTTTGCATCGTGCCTTTCAAAAATCAGATATACCTGTTCTATGTCCTGCAGCACGACAACTCGTTCATGCTTGCTTATCAGTTGCTCGCGAACAGCAGGATGGGCACGCCCAAGATAGTGGATTATGTTTCGGGCAGCAGCGTTCCCTGTTCGATCATCTATGACAGCAATGAAAACATATATGCGTTTTATCAGTCTTATGACGGAAAATACCTGCAGTTGGGTTTTAAGAAGTTCAATACGGCGCAGAAACACTGGAGCGATTTTATGCCGATCACAAAATACCAGGGCAATTGCGAATATCCCCATGCCTTGATCGACAGCATCGGCATAATCCATTTATGTTATCAGCGCCGCACACCCAAGCTGTTCGAGATGGTATACCAGCGAAAGGATCCCGATAAAAACCTCTGGTCGCCCGAGATCGTTGTGCATTCCTCGGTACACTCGTTCGAAAAGGCATCGATATTGCAAGCTGAGAACAGGCTGGTCATTTTCTGGGTACGCGAGGATGTGATCTACTACAGCGACGGTTCATTCACCGGCGAAGGCTGGAGCAAGCCGTCAAGGTACTCCAACCAGTATGGCCGCAGTCTGCAGTGCATAAGCTACAAATATCTCAAACCGACAGCCGACCGGATACAGGTCAATACAAGCGCGTTATACGGGGCGCCGGGCAGCCAGAACGTATCACCGGGCAGTCAGGACGGCAGCGGTTCCGCAGCTACCGGGGAAACCGGGGAAAGCGGCAGATATGTCACATCATTGTCTCCCGAAATCTATCCCGGCACTGTAACAAATGGTCTGAAACTTGCTTTTGTCAGCATTGATCAATTCGGAGACCTATTTGGAGACAGTCCTTCGTATCCGGTTCCCGAATATGCGTCCGAATCCCGCGAGGCAGGCGGTCCCGCACCGTCGGGAGGCGATATCAGGAAGATCATACTCGATACCTTTAAACAACTGCAGAACAGTATAGATGAGGTACGTGTGGGCTGGACTGAAAATAAAAAGGAAGTGGCACGGCTTACGAACGCGTACCTTGAATTGACAAAAGAACTCGGGAAATACTCGATCAGGATGAACATGCTCGAAAATCAGCTGAAACAGCTGAAGAAGCCCGCAGCGAAGGAAGAGTCAGCCAGCCGCGGACAGTCAGCGCCAAACAAGGAGCCTAAAGAAATAAGTTATATTGAAGGTATAAGTAACCGACAGGAGGTACCGCCCGGGTCCAATCCTTCAGAGCCGGACGCCGCAAGAAAATTCAAGGTGTTTGGCATTGATGAAGCGGGTGCTGAAAGAGAGGTTAAAAAAACAGCTGAGGACCAGAAAGATCCTGAACCTGAGAAAAAGCCCGGTTATTCCCTCGACCCCGAAAAGCTGAAGGAATGGGAAGAGTGGCAGGAGCCGAAGGAATGGCAGGAAAACGGGGATTAATTGATAAGCCTCCACAGCTTGGATATCCCGTGCACCAAAAAATGGCACTGACCGATAGGCCAGTGCCATTTTAAGTTTTTCCGCTTATACTATGGATCTTTAATTTACCAGATACTTAAAGGTTATTATATCACTAGTTCTCATATTGGGATGTACCACTATTGCCCGAATCTTTATGTACTGGTTTATTATAATAGGTTCAGAATATAGATGTATATTTACATTGTCTTTCTTATAATTAAGAACATCTATATTATCTGTTGCATCATCCGGAGTAGAGTCAATAACATAATAGACAGAGGCGCCAGTCGTAGAAGTCATCAGTTCTACCTTTTGTCCCGCATCTACTGTTGTACCCGACTCAATTGAAGCAGTTGGCACGGCAGCTTTCTCCAAAATCGTATAACTGTACGTACTTACGTCGCTTGGAATAATATTATCTTTGACCGCTATCGCCTGGATCGTCACAGACTCCGTAATGTACATTAGATAGCCCTCGTATAACTTACTTGACGTAGTCGGTGTAGATCCATCCGTAGTATAATAGATTTTATCACCGGTACCCTCGTTTTTATCCATAAAATCAACATACGTGCCGTATGGTAATACGCCAGCCTTTTCAGTCAGTTCCGGCTTATTAAGCTTTACCTTATAGTCAAATCTGACCTTACTGCTTTCGTCATACTTCGGACTATCGGCCACGGCGTAGATTGTCATATTTTCCGGTACTATGATTTCACCCGTATATCGCTTTGTACTATTATATGCATAGCCGTCGGCATTTATTAAGTAATCAAGATTCTCGTTACCGTCTGTAGTATAAAATATTGATACGCCTGGTGACTTCGACTGGAGCGTAACCTTGGTGCCCATCATTATGGTTCCGGATCCGGGCAATGCTGTTGGATCCTCTGCAATAGGCCTCATTGTATACTCAAATGTGCTGACATCACTGTCGAAGTACCCTTCCCTTACTGCGATAGCCTTTATTGTTATGGCTTCCGTAAGATAAATGTCAGGGGACGACGATGTGAATTCGCTGGTACCAATTGCCGGCGTGTCTCCATTTATTGTAGGTGTGTCTCCATTTTTTGTATAGAATATCCTTGCGGATGCGTCGGCGCTCTTTAACCTCATGTAGGAACCGTCCCTTGATATTACTGCGCCGGGTCCTAAATTTGTAGTAGGCGCTGCCAGCTTGGACTTGACAACATAGCTGAATGTACTAGTATAGCTGTCTACCATTCCTACCTTAATGGCGATTGCCTTTATCGTCGTATCAGATGATAAATTAATTCCGCTGCTTTTGTATAATGTACTAGTATATTTATAAGGCTGACTTCCATCCGTTGTATAATAGATAGACGCGCCCGGTGTTTCGGTGGCTAGGTATACGCAGCATTTTCCGGACTCAAATGCTCCACCTTCCGGCGATGCCGTCGGCGCCTTTACCCGTTCCATCATGGTATAGCTGAACGTACTTACATCGCTGCTTCCATATATTCCGTTTATATATATCACAACGGCTTTTATCGTCGTTTCGGCTTCTATATAAAATGGATTATAGTTATATTTTTGACCGTAAATCGCCGGATTAGTTCCATCGAGCGTATAGAGAATAGTTGCGCCCTCCAATGGCGTATCGAGCGACACTTTTGTTCCGCCCGAAACAGGACCGGGGGTCACGCTTGCAGTAGGCTTGTCCGGATTCAGGCCAGTAACATTCATATCATCAACCGTAATGGAAACATTCCCCGGAATGTACCCGTTGGAACCTTCTGTGTTGATTTCGATTGTTGTGTTGGTTGCGTCTACAAACATCGCTTCATACCCGGTGTGATCCAGCAAACTACCGAGAGCAGTCATTATTTGTTGCATCAATTTCGGCTTATCTGGCGTATCTTCAGCCACTTTTTCTTTGTCTATTTCTACAGCTACTGATTTTTTATTAATTCCGTCATCAAACGTAAATTTTATATAGCCGTTATTGATTACATCTCCGAACGAAGTTTCAAGCAGAATGCCTTCAGTATAACCTTTGTCAGATAACTCTTTCTTGACATTCACCGTAACTCCGGTAGGAACCAGCGTATATTCGAAGGTTGCAACATCGCTGGGTTCCATACTACCACTTACAGCTATCGCTTTTATCGTAGCAGATGATTTCATTAAGATGCCGACGCTATACTTGGTACTGCCTGTAGTCGGTTCAGAACCATCCATTGTGTAGTAGATAGTTGACCCCGGGGTCTGCTCCAGAAGTCCCACAGAATCATTCAGTCTTATCGCGCCGGGCGTTATTGAAGCTTTCGGCATCTTGGTCTTGAAAGTATAAACAAATTCTGATGTATCGCTTTTATCCTTACCGTATAACACTGAAGCGGTGATGGTTACCGGTTTACCACTATTAAGTTCACTCAAGTTAATAGGATCCATGTATTTATCATAACCGTTATAGTTAACCGAATACCAGATGACTGCACCGCTGGTTGCCGTATAGAGCTCAAGCATTGTACCGTCCAGAACCACTCCGGGCTTTACTGATGCAGTCGGCGCCGCTAACTTTCCGGGAACTTCGGCTTCGATCGTGTAGCTGAATGAGCTTACCTCACTGTCTGTCATGCCTGACTTGACTGCTATGGCTTTTATCGTCATCGCTTCGGTTATCACGATCGACCCTGTAGTCGTAGTAGAAGCATATTTTGTACTTGCAGTTGTAGGTACTGTGCCATCGAGGGTATAGTAAATATCCGCGCCGTCTGTAGCGGTGCTCAGAGATACCGTCGTGCCGCTTACAACCTCTCCCGCAGCAACCGACGCTGTCGGCGCCGCTACCTTCCCGGGAACTACTGCTCCGATTGTGTAGCTGAACGAGCTTACCTGGCTGTCAGTCATGCCTGACTTGACTGCTATGGCTTTTATCGTCATCGCTTTGGTTATCTCTATTGATCCTGTATATTTTGTACTTGCAGTTGTAGGTGTTTTTCCGTCCAGAGTATAGAAAATATCCGCTCCGCTTGTGGCGGTGCTCAGCGATACCTTCGTGCCGCTTGCAACCTCTCCCGCAGCAACCGACGCCGTCGGCGCCGATACCTTCCCGGGAACTACTGCTTTGATCGTGTAGCTGAACGAGCTTACCTCACTGTCAGCCATACCTGACTTGACTGCTATGGCTTTTATCGTCATCGCTTTGGTTATCTCTATTGATCCCGCATATTTTGTACTTTCAGTTGTAGGTACCGTGCCGTTCAGAGTATAGTAAATATCCGCTCCAGTTGTGGCGGTGCTCAGCGATACCTTCGTGCCGCTTGCAACCTCTCCCGCAGCAACCGACGCTGTCGGGGCCTCTACCTTTGTGGGAACTACCGCTTTGATTGTGTAGCTGAACGAGCTTACCTGGCTGTCAGTCATGCCTGACTTGACTGCTATGGCTTTTATCGTCAGAGCCTTGGTTATCTCTATTGATCCTGTATATTTTGTACTTGCAGTTGTAGGTGTTTTTCCGTCCAGAGTATAGAAAATATCCGCTCCGCTTGTGGCGGTACTCAGAGATACCTTCGTGCCGCTTACAACCTCTCCCGAAGCAGCCGACGCTGTCGGGGCTTTCACTTTTGTGGGAACTACCGCTCCGATTGTGTAGCTGAACGAGCTTACCTCACTTTTAGTCATGCCTGACTTGACCGCTATGGCTTTTATCGTCAGAGCTTTGGTTATCTCGATTGATCCTGCATATTTTGTACTTGCAGTTGTAGGTACTGTGCCGTCCAGAGTATAGTAAATATCCGCTCCGCTTGTGGCAGTGCTCAGCGATACCTTCGTGCCGCTTACAACCTCTCCCGAAGCAACCGACGCTGTCGGCGCCAATACCTTCCCGGGAACTACGCTCCCGCTGTTATCCCCGTTTCCGCCGCTTCCACCATTACCACCGTTACTTCCGCTTCCTGCCGGAGGTGTAGTTGCAGTCGGTGTCTGTACAGGATTATTCTGAGAAGTGACACCTTCGTTTGCCACAGTAACATTGGATACGCCCTCCGCCACCTTGACCGAGTCAGGTTTTTGCTCCAGCTTTATATTGCTTGCATTGATCTGGGCGTTTTCTATTTTGCCCTTTCCTGTAATTGAAGCATTACCCGCATCAACCACAAGCTCTTTAACCGCAGCACCTGCAGAAATGTTTATATTAGCATCAGTGCTTTTATTCGCTATTTTCATCTTACCAATGGTACCGCTCAGAAGGATCACTTTAGCCCCTGGCACTTCAACATCAACGCTTTCAAAGTCGCCGGCAAGCTCGACAGCAAATCCCCGAGGCACTTGTACTACTATGTCCTGAAAGCCTTCTCCTGTCACATTTTCTTCTTCCAGTCTAGCAATGGATCTAGTTTCAACCTCGGAAACCGAAGTACTTCCCTGCGCAACTATCCTGAGCTTCGAGTTGTCGGGGACTTGAATGACCACTTTCCCAAGCTCTGAATTCAATAAGATAATACTGTGCTCACCGCCGCCGCTAACTGTAGTTGTACCTTTTACAACTACGTTTTCAAGCGTTACGGCACCGTTGCCTATTCCCTCGGTAAGGTATAGATTTCCGCTAATAACCGTATTCTTCACCGTAACACCAGGTTTGGATATCGTAAGATTGCCCTTTATTGCAGTAGCATTCTTGTCATTTCCATATGTACCGGCCTTATTGTACAGCTCGCCTGCTGCGAGAGACAGCATCGTGATTGCTTCAGCCCTGGTAGTACCGGCTATCGGTCTGAAGTTGCCGCCTTTAATTCCTGTTAAATATCCCAGCTTTGCGATAGCTCCGACATAGCCCTTGCTCCAGCTTGCTATTGAGCTCGCGTCGGAAAAACCTGCCGCTCCGCTTACCTCCTCTTTAAGCTTTAGAACTCTGCCAAGCATAACAGCGGCTTCCTGTCTGGATACAATGTTTAACGGCCTTACAGTACCGTCAGCCATACCAGCTATATACCCTGCTGCCTTAGCCTTTGATATATCGGCGGCATACCAGTTCTTGGATTTTACATCCTTAAAGCCTGTCTCCGAAGTCTTTGTAAATGCAAAGGTTCTGTTGATCATTGCCGCAAACTCCGCCCTGGTTATCTGCTTATCCGGGCGTACTGTTCCATCGTTATACCCGCTTATTAGTCCCTTTTGCATCCAAGCTTCAATCTGTTTCTCGGCCCAATGGCCTTTGATGTCCGTAGCGTTCATTGCCAATACCGGTGATATGACCATAATATTTACCAATAACGCCAATGCCATACAAATAAACTTTCTTTGTAGCCTTTTCACTTGCCTACCCCCCTGTTGTAATAAATTTAATTGCTACACCATACTGGTTCATTTCGAACATTAGCAAGAAAATACTCTTTTATGTCTGTGTGCAAATGTGCCGTTTGTCCGGTATATGGGCCCGGTACCTCCATCACGGACTTTTGAGCAATATGCCGTACTGCTACTAATGTCTGCTTTACATAACATTATATATATAACTGTTATATGGGCTGACAAAGCAACATACTAAACTAATAAGATTATATTGTCAATACCATCTAATTTTTCTTGTACTAGAGGTTTTATGGTTTACTATCCAAAAAGATCAAATTTCATCACTAAATATAAAGTGATGAAATTTTTTATATAAGTGACATAAATCAGGGATTTTTCACATCAGATTGGATTCAAAAGACGCGCATACCAAAAAAAAGGATGATCGGTAAAGATCATCCCCTTACGATTTAAACCCGAAAAGCCGTTCCCCTATATTTTGACACCTAGCCCGACGCTAGGTGGGTGTCCTGCTGACAGCTTCAATCCTCCACCGCCGTTGCACATGTTCGAGACATATGTCGGAATTAGCTTGTGGCCCGATATATCCTGTCAAACGCCAGACTCCCTTATGAAAAATGTAGGTTCAAAATAATAGGTTTATCCGAGCATTTCAGGTCGAATATTATTTTGTTATCATAGCCCGAAGGCCGGCAATCTCCGCGATCACAGGTTCAGCTCGGATCGCTTTCTGTGTCTTTATTATAGCACCGCCGCATGACGTTAACAACAAAGAGCAATCTCAATTAAGCCTGTAATGCGCATTTTTATTCAATCTGCCTTCGATTATCTGCATCATTCAAACAAACAGTATCAGTTGTCAGGAAATTCATGGGAAAGCTGTCGTATGTCCTGTTTTACTTCAATATATTTTGATATACTTATTTTTTGTAAACAGCTGCTCGACCTGATATATTTCCCGGATTGCCAGTTTACTGAAAAGAGCCTCCCGCAGCACCATATCCTTGTACTCGACCGGGAACTTAAGACAGTAACTGCAGCCGCCCTTCGCTATCTGGCAAGGAGTCGAAACCACCTCAAAAACATATCCCTTTTTCTCAAGTATTGTACAGAGCTTAAGTGCGTAATTTCCCGAGTCCAAAATAGCAATGGCATCCATGTCCGATACCCCCATCATATATCAAATAACTTCACCATCTATTTTATTGGGGGTACGCATATAGTGTTACAGTTGCCTTATACGCCTATCCTGTGCTCTCTTGCGTAATAGAAGAGATACTGCTGCGCTATGCCCGCATATTTCCCGAAATAGTCCAGCGCGAACCTGCGAATCTCGTTCAGGCTTGATTCACGTTTGAAATAAAGCTCTTCCATGACACGCTTCACCCATACGTCGGTCGGGAATACATCGAAGCCGATGCCGCTGAAAAGGAGGATACAGTCGGCCACCTTGCCCCCCACGCCTTTGAGCCCCAGTAAAGCTTTCCTGGCCTCATCGGTTTCCATAGCGGCCAGTCTGCCGATATCAAAGCTGCCGCCCGCAACAATCTCCGCTGTCTCACGGATATAGCTGCACCGGTATCCCGCCCGGCAGGTCTGAAGCTGTTCAAGGCTGGAGGAAGCCAGACTGTCCGCACCGGGAAAGCTGTAAAACCTGCGCCCGCCATAATACAGCTCTTTGCCGTATTGCCTCGATATATCATTGATTATTTTCATGATCCTCGGTATGTTATTATTTGCCGAAATAATAAAGGAGATCATCGTCTCCCACGGTTCCTGGCGCAGGAGCCGTATTCCTCCGCCGAAGCCGATCGCTTCCCTCATGATATCGTCAACGGCAACAGCTTTTTTGACCTCTCCATAATCCCGGCCCAGATCAAAATAGTCGAACCATATCCCGTCAAATTCATCGAAGGTCACATTATTCAATATCAAAGCGCCGGATATGCAGGCAACATTTGCAACCTTTCCGCGCACAACTCCGGTATAGCTGCCATCCTGCTCCCTAACCCAGCGAAAGCACTGCCCGCATTCAAATACCTGTACCGGATCAAAATCAGCCACCCCGTGGATTACGATCCTCGGAACGATACATTCTGCATTGTACGTCCGAAGTCCGCCTTCAATATCTATTTCATAGCCTTTGTAAAGCATGACAAAACACCTCCGTAACCCAATCTATCCATTTCAGCCGACCAATGTTATTACGCCTTCATTCAAAAGAATTTTTCCGACTGTTGGAAAACCCCTTACATCAGCGGCGTTTCAACGATGCACCAGTAGAAAAATTCCTACTGGTACGTTATAATAGTTCTGATATGTTTCTACCATTATAGCATACATTCTAAACAGGCAGCACGCAGGTAAATCAAGTAAGGAGAGCACGAATGAAGGAGAAGATCTATACGATTCCCGTAACGGAGGCCTTCGGACAGGAGCATGAATGTCCCGTCTGCCTTCTCGAAAGCAAGCTGGAGAATGAGTATACGGATTACTACCTGGGGCCCGCGCTCATGGAGCCGGATTGCCGGATCGACACAAATAAAAGGGGCTTTTGCAGAAAGCATTTCGAACTATTGTACAACAGGCAGGAAAATCGTCTCGGATTGGCTCTCGAAACCGATACCCATCTGAAGGAAAAGCTTGCTGAGCTGAAAGAAGCCTCCAGGGCGATCATCGATGCCGGGAACGGTAAAAAAACTTCCGGAGGAGTCCTTAGCTCGCTTTCCGGTATGTTTTCATCAAAGGAAGCCGCGTCTTCAAAGACATCCCCCGGCAACCCGACAGCCGCCGGACTGGTAAAACTGCTGACTGACGCGGAAGGGAGCTGCACTGTCTGCAGCAGGCTCGAGCATACGATGGACCGGTATTATGACGTTATAATGTACCTGTGGTCAAAGGAAACAGATTTCCGCAAGCTTTTTTCAGAGAAGAAAGGCTTCTGCCTGGTCCATTTCAAGCAGCTGCTCCTCGCTTCCGATAAGTATTTGAATACCAGTGAAAGCAGGCAATTTCAAAGCATACTGGTACAGCAGCAGATCGAGAATCTGGAAAGGATCGAACGGGAGCTCGACTGGTTTACCAAAAAATTTGACTACCGCAATAACGACGCCCCATGGGGTAATTCAAAGGACGCTCTACCACGCAGCATTCAGAAACTGAAGGGCTATAGCAATCTGAAATAATAGCTGCTGTAATGGTCGGTTTTATAGAGAGAACGTATGCGCAGAGCCAATAGAGCCTGTTGATTCAAGCAAGTACCAGGCAAAATCACGTCCTGTTCGAGCGTCAGGGGTCCAAAGGCGAGTCACGTTTGGTTTAATGGAACATAGTGCAGTCTTGTTCAAAAATCGGAGGTGCTCGATGCGCCTCCGATTTTGTTAGCACCAAGCTTGAATTTATAGGCTCTTTGGCTTGAAGCATGTTCTTACTATAAAACGGATCGGCACAATAAAATGTAACTGCGCAATATCAACCAACCGTCACAACATCTACCCTACCTGTATATACGAATTCCCGTCGAGAGGGATAAGCACCTCCAGCGGAGCAACGCCGCTTATCTGACCAACGGCATAGATCGTATAGAACCTTCCGGCACTAAGCGATATATTTGGCACATAGATCAGCCTTGCGCCCGTATCGCTCCGTAAAATATTGAATACATACGTACCCGCCGCAATAGGCGTATAATTTGTTGCCATGCCGAACGATATACCTTCGAAAAGCCTCGTCCCGTTGGCGACCAAATCCATGTTCGGGCTGTCGGGCGAAAGGTTGGCAAAGCGAAGGTACACCCGTCCCGCAGGGATCTGTATGACCGTTTCAAAGTACGTCCTGAGGCTTATGGCCGGCGAGAGCCCGATAATAGCCGCAGTCATTATCGATCTTACAGGTATTTCGACATGTGTCTCCAGTAATGCGGGACCTGTGGTGCCGGCCGGAAATACAGTTATGTCATACCTGCCCGGAAGCATCTGAAAGTACTCCGTAAACCCTTTATATGCGAGTCCTGAAGCGATTCGGGCGGCATTTGCGTAAACATCGACGGGCTGCAAGTTCGGAGAGGCGTTCAGCAGCCGGACATATGAATATGTCTGCCTTGCGCTGGTGTATATGATGCCCTGGGTCGGAGCGATCCACCCCCGGTCCGGCAATGTTTGGCTGAAATAGGGACATGGCCGCTTGGCCTGGTTATTATCACTATTGTTCAGGTATGGAAATCCATTTTGAAAATACATTCAAAATCCCCCTTCACGCAAAAACAAAAGGTACCAGGGTAAATACCCATAGTACCATTATATTTTTTGATAAGTGAAAGGTTACACTGTTTCTTGCCGGCTATTTCTTCTCAATAACCAGGCTTTTAACCGTTACGTTTACCTGTCTGATGTTCAGTGCTGTCAGTTTTTCGACCTCTTCCCCGACACTCTTTTGTACCTCCTGTATCAGCTCCCGTATCCGGCAGCCGTACACGAGTACGAGATCCATTTCTATATAGGTTCCCTCAGGCCGGTTCTCCGCCCTGAACCTCGATACCTTGCTAACTCCCTTTACATTCGTGACAACGTATTCGACGATCTGGTATATGGTATAGTCGGAAATCGTGTAATTGCCGAGATAGCTAAAGGTAGGCCTTACGACAGACTTTTCGCCATCATACTGGAAATTGACCTTACCCTTTCTGTGGAATATCCTCAGGGGGTCCAGGAAGTATCCCGAGAAATCCTTCTTTATCTCAAAAGTAGGAACAGGTATGACATGTTTTCCCTGCTCCCTTCTGGTAGCCACTGCCTGCTTTATCTCGAATTCATCCGCGACGTCCTCGATATGCACCCACTCGCTTACACCAGGAAGCTCAAGCCTCTTAGCTATCCTCTCAACCATTTCATCTGAAGTGCCGAGTATAAGAATCGCATCAGGTTCATACCGCCGGATCGCGCCTATTACCTCCTTCGCATGATCGTCCTCGGTAAACAGAGCGCATTTGATCGAGCCGACCCTCGTCCTTTCCCTTTTTGCCGACTTACCAGCTACCAACTGGTTTGATTTTATAAGCAACCCGTCATCTATGATAAACTGTATTTTCCTCTCGCTTGCGACCCACGTAGCCCTGTGGCTCTTTCCCGTTCCGCTGGCTCCGACAAAACCGACCGTTTTCAATCAGTAGACCTCCTGACAGTATGGGAAAACTCAGAGACACATCGAATACCTCCGAGTTTTGAACAAGACTGCACAAAGATTATTGCGTCAGCATGTAATCAACATTATTGTACTGTGCAGCACCTTTTTGTTCCATAGCATGTATATATCTTACCAAAAGCTAGAGATCACCGCAATAAAAACCAGCCTTAAAAACCTCCATTATAACGCTGCGCAGCATTTTTTTGCTCCATAAATGGGAAAAAGAGAGTCATTGACTCTCTTTTCTTTCCCCGGATCCTCTTCATTTGTACACTTCATAATTTGTCGTTAGTAACTTGAATGCTTTATCTTTAGTAAAAAAATTAAACTTTTAATACTTAACTATATTATGTATCAAATATGCGTAATTTATACACTATGCTGTATTACACGTATATTTTATCATCCTACACCAACTTGTCAATATATTTGGTAAAAATTTTTGTTGAAAATACCAATTGAATGTATATTTTTGCAGGTTTTTATCGAATTATCTGCGGTTGACCTGAGTTATCGAATTATCTGCGGTTGACCTGAGTCCGGTACGGCCCGGCTTCTGAGAATATACGATACAAAAAAGGGCTTTGCGCCCCTTTGTTTTCTTACTTTTTCGTTTCGCTTTTTACCATTTTGACCGAACAGATTTCACAGCCCTGGCAGAGTACCACCCGTCCTGCAAATACATTTTTGATCGTTTCCATCAACTCTTTGTTTCTGAACTGACCGGTACTGTGGATCACTATCTTCCTGGGCGCAAAGGTAATCAACGAGCTTACCAGCAAATCATCATAATTTATTTCTCCCTCTGATATCTCATTAACGTACTCCTGAATACATTCATTGGTGATTTCATTTTTAGAACCGTCCAGCAGCGTGTAGTGATTGTCATAGCCGACAATTACATGAACCGTGTCGATTTTTGGCTCCTGTACATCTACAAAATACCTCAGCAATCTGATAAATTCCTTGTACTCGCGGTCCATCAGAAAGTCGTCGACAGCTTTATCCGCCACTTCCTCAAGGTCCTTGATATACTCCTTGAGCCGGAAGTTTACAAAGCCGTCAAGTATTATATTATTGGAATTATCGAAATAATCCATCAGCCTCCTGACGATGACGTTTCTTCTTCTGATCTGAAAAAGGCTGTTGATGAACGTTTTATCATCATTTCTAATAATGTTGAGCGCCCTGTCCAGTATCTCCTTTCTCTCGACAGCATTGAAATAACAAAAATTACTGTTGATTATCCGGACCAGAAGCCTCTCCTCATATTGTCTGATGATATAATCGGCAAGTGCATTCGAAATATATGTTTTAAGCACCTTGTACGATTCCAGAGATTTCTCGCGATAAAATCTGCCATCGTTCACCGTGCATATAATGGAAGTCGAGCCTTCGGAATTTACCTCATTGATTGAGTAATTGATTTTTTTATTTTTCAATTGCCGGAGTTCATTCTTTATATGCTGCATTACCATATCAGCGCTGCCGTTCACTCCAATGCAAAGAAACTGCATCAACTTCACATCCCTTCAAGTGCTAGTATATGTCTAAGCAAAATGTTGTATGCAGCCCTGGAACTATGCAAATTATACCACATATTTTACATTAGTTCCTGTTTTTGCTAATTCATTATCGTAACCTTATATATTATATGTGGAAAGAGGAATAATGGAACCGATGTCAGTTACGTAGTCTTCTGAAAGTTCTTTTACCGTGATTTGCTTGCTAGAAAGGAAGGAAACCAGCGCTTCACCGCAGGAAAGCTTTGCGAGGCAGCCGTTGATCACGCAGACGGATTTGGAGATCATACCGCACGCACCGCCGATAAAGCCGTAGTTCAAGCCCGGAAGCCTGATCGAGCGCTCATTTTCCATAAACAGGACATCCATACCTTTTTTCTCCGCTGCTTTTGCAATGCCGGGATCAGTTGTTATGATGGCACTCTCGCTGACCGGCAGTACGGAACACTTGGCATACCCCTGTTCTACGTGGACCGGTTCGACTCCGAGCCGATCGAGTTGTTCGCGCAGTACGCGGTCGGTATATTTAAGGTTGTGAAAATACAGGCAGCCGACTCTGGCGGCATTATACCTGATATCATGGGGGTATGAGGGAGAGAGGGCGCTTTCGCCCATTGCCAGTTTAAAACCAAAGGATGAAAGGGTTTCCAGTATGGACCGGGCGGTATCGGGAGCATATACGATCCGGCTGCCGCCGATATGGTGAAGCTGCATGTCCGGATGGCTTTCCACTGCCTTATAGAGGCCGGGATGAGCAGGCATGACAAGCACTTTGATCCCCAGTTTCGTAAGTCCGGCGACTGCCCCGTTTCCTGCGCCTGTCACGGCCAGTCGTACCGGCTTTTCGGGCAGATTGGGCTGCGGTATGAACTGCATATTATAACCTCCAACATAGCTTTACTATAGCACAATTACACGTGCTTATACATAATATACAGGGTAAACTCCGCTGAACGTTCAATTTTTAAAATACGAATATCCATCAGTACTAACTGCCGTCTGCCGCGGCGGATGACGGTTATTTAAATAAAAGGCCGGATCGCATTCTGCGACCGGCCTTTTGGCATTTATGGGACATAGCGAGTTGCTGCGCAGCATAATAATGCAGCTTATGTGCTGGCGCAATAAGCTTTTCGAAATCTTGTTCAAAAATTCAGGCGCTCGAAGGGCCGACGATTTTTATAATTTTCAAGTAGTATTTTTTATTGACTTTTTGAAAGAATAATATAATAAGGAGGACCGATTATGACAACGATTAACTGTTCCTCAAACTGCATACACCAGCAAGACGGCAAATGTACGCTTGAAAATGCGTTTGCCGGGACCTTGGCAGTCGACACCGACTGTGTCTTTTTTAATGAAAGGCCGGATAAGGGCAAAAATGGCGATAATTGTAAAGCGCCGGATGAATTATCACGTTGCTGTGGGAAATAATAAAAATAATAAAAAAACAAAGGAGATGTTGCTATGAATAGAACACCGCTGGACAGACTTGCTCTTGTGCTTGTAATAATAGGAGCGCTGAATTGGCTGCTTGTCGGTATTTTCAATTATGATCTTGTCACTTCCATATTCGGTGGCAATTTGTTCAATGGTACGATTTCTGTTTTCAGCAGGATCGTATTCGCATTGGTTGGTGTTTCCGGCTTATACGCTATTACGCTTCTGTTCAGGGAAAGCCCCGCAAACGCCAGAGAGTAGATATTGTAACATTATTTACCGTAATAAATCGGACCTGTTTTACAAATCATAAGAGTACGACGCTAGATTTTCGGCGGCGAATATAAAACGAGGAGGGAACTATATGGCAAACAACAGAAGTAAAACGTCATTTGACAACATGAAGTATGAAATAGCCAATCAGGTAGGAGTTACACTCAAGCAGGGCTATAATGGCGACCTCGCAGCAAGAGACGCCGGCAAGATAGGCGGCAATATCGTTAAGAAGGTATTTGAGGCTTATACCGGGAACACTTATCAGGTTGAAAAGAAGTAATGCAGGGCATTGACCCATAATAGATCTTATAAAAACCCACAGGCGCATCGAGCGCCTGCAAGTTTTGAACAAGACTAAACTATGTTTCATGATTAAAAACACAAGGGCTGCTGATTCATCGGCAGCCCTTGTGCTTTGGATTGTAAGGCTGAACCTAGAGCCTTTCCAATATCTGCTTGTGCATGTCGCAAAATCAGTCAAAATGACAGATGTAATGAGATATCAGGCAGGCTCTTTATGCATAAAATCCTTTATTGCCAAATACCCTTAATAGGGGTTGATTTTCGTGCAATTATGGATCTGCTTTGCCGCATTAGCTGCCATAATCTTATTTTTGCTATATATACCGGATATGTTTCCAAAGTGCGCCTGCTGCGGTAAAAAGAAATTCAAGCCGTTAATCGGCATACACAGGGTGGTCGGTATAAAGCCAGGTTACAGCGGCAGCCGTTCCGTATGCAAAAAGTGCTGCCGGGAGTACAATATAGAAAGTCTGTACGATCTTGACCGTCTGATAGATATCAGAAGGAAGATAAAAATAGATTCCCTGTCCAGGTGATCAGTTCTCTAGCCCGGCTGCTCAGTAGAAAATTCCGGAAAATGGCACAATAAAAGGGGATCCGACAATCCCCTTCTATTGTGTATTCTTTCTATTCTACTCGTTTGAGATACAAGCTTATTTACCGTTCTTTGAGCGCCAATCGTCATACTGCTTCTGCATTTCAGCGATTAAAGCCTCTTCGCCGGAAGCTTTCAATTCTTTGGTGAACTTGGCGACAGTCTTGTCAACATCAGCCGAGCCGGAGAACAGGATCGGGTAGTAGCTGTCGACAACGGCCTTGCATGCAGCGATCTGGGTCTGGACAGGAGCCGCGTTGAATACGAAACCGAGGTTCTGCTCAACAAATGCGGATTTGTTGTAATCGAGCATCTTGGTCCACAGATCGGCCGGCTGCGATTCGAGCAGCAGATCCTTGAACTGATCGCCGAACTCCCATTGGTTGCCGAGGTTCCAGCCGTCGGTACCCTGCTGGGTGATTTTAATCCTGCCGTCATCATTAACTGTATAGTGGGTATCCTTAATACCGAACGTGATCATATTTCTGAGTGTTGCATCGGTATAAGTCATAGTAATGAACTTGAATGCAGCGTCAGGATTCTTGGAAGCTGCGGGAATGGCAAGCATTGCGCCTGTAGTCTCGCGGTTGGACATGACCGGTTTGGTTATATCGACCTGTATCCATTCGACACCCGTCTGCTGTGAAAATCTGGGAGCAAAGTACGGGATAAGGGGCTGTTCGGATGCGAAGTACTTGCCGGTCTTCAATTCCTCCGTAGTATTGACGAGTGCTCCATTGTCCTTTGCGATATAACCCTTCTGGTAATAATCGCGCATTTCCTTGTAGTATTCGATCGTCTCGGGAGCCAGGAACTGGTCGACGACCTTGGTGTCCCTGTTGTCAGGATACAAAGCGCCAGGTACGGGATCATCGCTTAAGTTGTTCCAATCGAGGAAGTGGAAAGGAGTATCCATCTTGCATGCCAGCAGTGGTATGATCTTTCCGCCTTCACCCTTGAGTATCTGGTCGAAATACGGCACAAGGTCGGCAGTCTTCGTGATCTTGGTCACATCGATCTTATACTTGTCGACAAGCTTCTTCTGAAGCACGTAGCCCCAGTTGTGCGCCGTTTCCTTGTGAGTCGGCACTGCGTAGTTGACGCCTTCGATTGCAGAACCATTAAGGAAGTCTTTGCCAAGTATGTCAACGATAGTTGAATCTTTCGCGAGGTAATCGTTGAGCGGCAGAAAGTAGCCGGCAGGAGCATTCATGTAATAGTTTGCAGCCCAGTTTGCGGTGAAGCATACGTCGAATGCCTCGCCTGATGCAAGCATCGGGTTGACCTTTTTGTCGTAATCTCCCCAGCCAAACACCTGGAGATTGAGCTTAAGGCCTTTGTCCGCAAGGTATTTGTTGACTTCCGCCATAACCGTATCGGTGTCGGCAGGCTGCTTGTCACCTACTCTGACGTAAGTGATCTCGACCGGTTCCTTCGGTGTTTCAGCAGGAGCCGCTGTTGCTTCTGCAGGCGTTCCAGCTACCGTAGCCTCGGGTGTCGTAGTTACATCCGCGCCTGTGCCCGCGGTCTGGCCGCCACAGCCGGTCAATGCGCATGAAACTGCCAGCACAAGGACCATGACCAGACACATAACCTTTTTAATACTGAACATAAAAAACCTCCTCCTAATACTTTGTTTATTTGATGCACTGCATCAGGCCGATCAGCCTGATACCATATGCTCTCAACCTTTTACGGCGCCTATCGTAAGGCCTTTAACGAAGAATCTCTGGAAGAACGGGAAAGCCAGTATGATCGGACCGATCGAAAGTACCGCTATAGCCATGCGTGCGCTCTCGCTCGGGAGACCCGCTCCTATATCCCTCGCCTGTACAAAGTTTGCGCTTCCGCTCATCAGATACTGGATGCTTGTGAGTGTCTGGTACATGAGATACTGGATATTGAAAAGCTTCGCATCAGTTATAAACACCAGCGGCAGGTACCAGTCGTTCCAGTAGTTGAGCACGCAGAACAGCGCTATTGTTGCAAGTCCGGCACGGCAGAGCGGCAGCACGATCACAAAAAAGGTCCTGTATTCGCCCGCGCCGTCCATCCTTGCGGACTCGAGTATGGATTCGTTTATCGTAGTTTTGATGAAAGTGCGCATTATCATCATAAACCAGGCGTTCATAAGGTACGGCACAATCATGACCCATATTGTATTCTTCAAAGGTATCAACTGCGTATATACGACATACCATGGTACAAGACCGCCTCCGAAGATCATTGTGAAGAATGCTATGAAAGAAAATTGGTTCCTGAACCTGAAGCTGCTCCTCGTAAGAGGATATGCATAGAGACATATGACTATCAGGCTCAGGAACGTGCCCAAAAGCGCTACAAAAATGGAAGTACCGTAAGCCCTGTAAATGACATCCCCTACCGCAGCCACATATCTGTAGGCCTCAAGCGACCAACCCGCGGGTAAAAAGCTGTACCCGTTCTTCAGAAGTGAATCCTCGGACGTAAAAGACAGTATTATTATCAAAATCAACGGCAAAAGGCAGATCGCCGCACCGCACAAAAATATGAAATTCAGAATGGCATTGCTGCCCCACTTTATGGTGTTAATATTGTTTTTTGATCCCCTACTCATATTAAGCCTCCTAGAATAACGCCATGTCCTTGTCAATCCTTCTGACGATCAAGTTTGCCGTGAATACGGTGATACAGCCTATAACTGCCTGGTATGCGCCTGCTGCGGCCGCCATACCGATATTGTTCGTATTCATCAAAGCTGTGTAAACATAGGTATCTATGACCATTGTCGCATTCATCAGGGAACCGTTGTTTCTCGGAACATTGTAGAAGAGGCCGAAGTCGGCGTTGAATATTCTGCCTACCGCGAGCAGTGTAAGTATGATCATCAGCGATTTCAGCATCGGAAGCGTGATATGCCTGATCTGCTGCCACTTGGTCGCCCCGTCTATCGACGCGGCTTCGAAAAATTCGGAATCGATCCCCGATATGGCCGCAAGGTAAACGACGACGTTGTAGCCCGTGTATTTCCACATGTGGAAGAAGACAAGAATGAACGGCCAATAACCAGGCTCACTGTACCATTCGACGGGGTCGATACCCAGCGGCTGCAATATACCGGTGTTGAAGAACCCCTTGTCTACGCTGAGCAGCGAATACGCCAGATAGCTTACGATAATCCATGAAAGGAAGTACGGTAGGAACATAATGCTTTGGTACACTTTCGAAAGCATTTTCCCGCGAATCTCGTTCAAGGCGATAGCAAGCAAAACGGGAACGACGATGTCGAGTATTATGAATACAAGATTGTAAAGTATGGTATTCCTTGTCATTATATAGGCATAGGGTGTATTAAAAAAGAAATTGAAGTTATTGAAACCGACGAATTTGCTTTTTATAACACTTTCAAAAAAGTTTCCCACGAACCTGTATTGTTTGAACGCAATAATTATTCCGAACATCGGGATATAATTGTTGATCAGCAGGATAATGAGCCCCGGTATCAGCATGGTGAGGAGCGGGCCGTTGGTTCTGATGAAGTTACTATATTTGCTGCGTTTTTTCCTGGCAGGTACGTAAGCCTGCGGGATCAATTCCGTCATTATTTTTTCACACCCCATCGTAAAATTGTCAAATTATGTTCCGCTGATTTTATCCTACGATTTTTTGATTTCATAATCATGTACTGAATGTAACGCCGTATTCATAAGTGCGTCATAAAAAAGCGCCAAGGTGTCATTGGATCGGACAAAAAAAAGTGACGTCCGTCACAATATGTGACGAATGTCATTTTTTTGCAGGATAATCCTGTTAGCCTATAGGCAGTGTGTTTATGGCAACTTTTCTTCCGCTAACATGATAAAAACCTCCTATGATCTGTTATCGATAAACATACATAGGAGGTTCAATTATTCTGTACAGTTGGTACACCCATAATTCACGAATCATTTTTTAACATATAGACTAGCTCGTTAACTTTTACGGATGTAAATCACAATTCAGGACCTCATAAAAGCCCGAAAGTCCGCTTCCCTCCAGGAGCTTATTCCTGCTCCCAGTTGTGCCAGACGTTCTGGACGTCATCCATGTCCTCGAGGTTTTCGATAAGTTTGTCCATGAACTCGATCTGCTTGGGATCGGTGAGCTTTGTCATAACGGTCGGCACCATCTCGACTTCGGCTTCCATAAATTCGTAACCCTTCTTCTCGAGAGCCTCCCTGACCTTTGAGAAATCGTTCGGATCCGCGGTGACCTCGAAGTAATCCTCTTCTGCCGCGAAGTCTTCTGCGCCGGCGTCGAGCGCGTCCATCATCAGGCTATCCTCAGAGACTTGTCCATCATTCTCTATAAGTATCACACCTTTTTTATTGAACATGAAGGAAACGCTGCCCGTCTGTCCGAGGTTGCCACCGAATTTGTCGAAGAAGTGCCTTATATCGCCTGCCGTCCTGTTGCGGTTGTCGGTAGCAGCATCCACAATAACTGCAACTCCGCCCGGACCGTAGCCTTCGTATGAGATCTCCTCGTAATTGTCGCCATCGCCCTCGCCTGCAGCCTTCTTGATGCTTCTCATAATATTGTCGTTTGGCATGTTTGCAGCTTTGCACTTGGCGACGACATCCTTAAGCCTGGAATTGGCATCAGGGTTGCCCCCGCCCTGTTTGACCGCTATAGCAAGCTCCCTTCCGAGCTTTGTGAAGGCTTTACCTCTCTGAGCGTCGGATTTGCCTTTTTTAATTTTGATATTAGCCCACTTTGAATGGCCTGACATATTTTATACCTCCAATAAAAAACTTTATTTCCGCATGGCGGAAAATATGTTTACAGATAAGGGTGTTTCCTGTAAAATGTTAATGGTAATTTATGGATACTCTTTAAATATCCGGATATTCATAAAATCCGCACATATATGATAACACATACTGTTCAAAAGATAAAGGGTGGGCTTCTCATGGATTATGGTTACTTATCGATAGCAGCCGTCGTATTGGTTTTTGTGCTGCTGGCATTTTGTCTGGCTCTTTTTATTTTGTACAGAAAA
Organism: Bacillota bacterium; assembly: GCA_023411715.1. GTDB lineage: Bacteria > Bacillota > Clostridia > Acetivibrionales > DTU013 > JAEYOM01. The sequence goes on from JAEYOM010000169.1 coordinate 41,674, forward strand.
TCTCTGTTGAATGAGAAATTGTTGACTGAACAGCTGAACGCCTCTGTTGAAGCATCTGAAAAAAGGTCGGAATTCTTCTCTAATATGGCGCATGAACTTAAAACTCCGTTGAGCGTGATACTGGGAGCGGTCCAACTGCTCCTGATGAAGGAAAGGGCGCAGGGAGAGCCGCAGGAAACTGTTCGGAGGCAAACTCAGGAAAGCTTGCAGGATCGGGTACAAGGAACGATTACGGAACAGTCCGACAGCACTTTCAGCAAAAATCTCGGGATAATCAGCTGCAATTGCTACAGACTGCTGCGACTCACAAACAACCTGCTCGATCTCAACAGGATCGAGGCCGGATATCCGGTATTCAAACCGCTCAACTGTGATCTGAACCAACTTATTTCAGATATCGTACAATCGGTAAGGCCATTCGCAATAAACAGGAAATTGAGTCTTAATTACAGTGGTACCGCCGGGCCGGTTCCGGCCGCAGTCGATATAGAAAAAATGGAGCGCATCATGCTGAACCTGCTTTCGAATGCCATCAAATTTACAAAACCCGGCGGCTTCGTGATCGTGTCCACGTATGTTTCAGGAGAAAGGGCATGCATTTCCGTAAAGGATTCGGGCTCGGGAATCCCTGAGGAAAGCCGCGATATGATTTTTGAACGATACAAGCAGGCAGGCCGCAACCGTTCGGCAGAGAACGAGGGAAGCGGCATCGGACTCTCGCTTGTCAAATCCTTTGTCAAACTCCATCAGGGCAATATCCGGCTGTCCAGCGAAAAAGGCGCGGGCACGGAATTTGTGATCGATCTGCCGTTGAAGCAGATAAGCGGCGGTCCGGTCGATTGTGAGACCGGGGATCTCAACGACAGGTTCAAGGAGGCTGTTAAGATCGAATTTTCATCCATTCACACAGTGACGATGTAATGAGCTGACACACAGACGTATCGCCGAGCGGTGTTTTACCTTAGCGCCACAAGCACGCATGCCTCGGCATGTATCAGTCCGAGTGATTCGGCATACCCGAGCAGCTCTTCATCATGAGTGCCCGGCTGGAACCATATGTTGCGGATGCCAAGCCTTGCCGCCTCTTCGAGTATCGCCCGTCCCCTCTTCGGAGATACGACCATGTCTATGACTTCGGGCTTCTGCGGCAGCGCCGACAGATCCTTGTAGCAGGTATTGCCTTCAATTTCGTCATAGTTAGGGTTGACCGGATATACCGTATATCCTCTGGCAAGCAATTTCCTGTAGATCATGTTCCCGTACTTTTCACGGTCGGTATTGGCGCCGACTACGGCCCATACCTTCTTTTCAAGCATATCTTCCTCTATCATAGATATCACACTCCTATCGTAATATATGACTTTTCCCCTGCATAAACAATGGCTTTGGCATTGGTCGCTTCGGTGACCATCGCCGAGAAAGCCTCGAATTCATCGACCGGTATATAAAAATACATATCGACATCCTGCGCATAGACAGTGTCTTTTACCCTGTAACCCTGTGAAGCCGCCAGTGCCTGAAGTTTACCAAGCAGCGAATAATCCAGCGTGATGCCGGTTTCGATACAAAGCTGCCTTTTTACGATCCCCGCAGCTTCGATCCCCATCGCCGCGCTTTTACCATATGCGCGCACGAGACCGGATGCGCCTAGCAAAGTCCCGCCGAAATAACGCGTCACTATGACAGCTACATCCTGCACGTCGAGTTTCCTGATCGCCTCCAGCACGGGAAGGCCTGCCGTACCTGAAGGTTCGCCGTCGTCGCTGAACTTCTGCTGCAGATTCCCGCCGCAGATATAGTATGCATAGACATTATGAGTTGCATTCCAGTATTTCGACCTTAGAGCTTCTATAAAACCGCGCGCATCTTCCTCGTCCGCAACAGGCCTTACTGTCGCTATAAAACGTGATTTTTTCTCTTCGAGCTCCGCAGCCGCTTCCCGCGAAACGGTCAGATATTCCTTCCTCATGCCTTCCTCCGAATAAGTCCTGAGCCTCAAAGGCTAGATTTATAGGCTCTATATCTTGAAGCACCGTTCTCAACATAAAGCTGACCGACGCAACCATTGATCATCCTCAAAAAATAAATGATAGCAGGTCATCCCGCTATCATTTATTTTACTATAAATTTATAATTATTTCGAATTGAATATTTTGCGGCATTCCAGCCGCTGACTATCTAAACGGCTACCGAGGTGATATCCTTGTACATCCTGTAGGACAGGTTCAATAGCGCCTTGTCCTGGCTGTACGTCACCAGCTTCATGGCCTCCTCGATATCAAAATACCCCGCATCCATAAATTTTTCCTTGTCATTGATTTTGTAGTAAAGATTGTTTGATTTCATGATATACCAGATAATTTTGTTGCAGACCGGCTTCTGACGTGTTACGGAAAAGAACTCATAATTGGTGTGCCCTGCTGTAGAAATGATTTCCGACGCGATGTCGGCTTCTTCCTTGACCCTCGTGAGCGCTACTTCATTCGGTAATTCACCGCTTCGAATGACGCCCTTGGGGAAAACCCACTCGCTTTTTTCATTCTGAAGGAGAAACACCTTGCTTCCGCAGAAGATAATGCCCCCCGCGCAGTTTCTGACTAACATATTAAGGTCCCTTCCTTTCAACCGGAAAGCTCTAATTTTTACGAGACATTCCGTTACTTTAATATTATGATACCGGATATACAAATTTTATTCAACTTTCAGAAATGCTCAAAAGTTAATTTCTTAATCGTTTATTAACATTACTCACGTTATATCTGTCAAATCTCGCTTTATTTCTGCCACGAGCCTTTTTAGCTTAAATTTAACATTTAATGTATAAAAAACCGGCAGAGCTCTTGTTCTGCCGGTTTATGGACTTAGGCATCGTTAAAAAATAACTTCCGCCAATCATTTACGGAGAATTGCACTAACCAGGCTGCATGGGCGAGCAGCAAGCAGCAAGCGAAGCTTGCGACCAGCCCGCTCCATTTTCCAATAGATTTCGCTAAAGCGAAATGTTTCATTAGTGTAGCATTTCTGCAAAGCAGAAATCCACCAAAAGAAGCGGAAGTAATTTTTTAGCTGAGCCTTAGGAAGCTATTTCCCCAATGCCTGGGATATATTATTGAATAATGCGGCCCTGTCACACTCCAGTCCGCGATACGGTATTTTGCCGGGTTCCTTCGTACGGTCGAGCAGGTCCGTGCCGTCGGAACGGTAATCGTAGGATATCCCGGCCGCGTTGAGAATAGTCGGCGCCAGATCGAGAGTGGAGGCGACCTTGTTTTCTTCACGGTATTTTGCTTTATCGGGCGTAATAATATACAGCGGTACGAATTCATAATTCTTTCCGTCGATCATGGTATCGGCCTGCCTGTAATCCGGGCTTTTTATTTTGGGCGTATGATCGCCGAAAATGATAAAATAGGCGTTGTCATACTTTTTCTGTACGGCTTCGACATAATCCTTTATGCTCTGGTCAACGTAGGACATTGAAACGAAATAGTCCCTGACGAGCTTGTCCTGAACGTCATCATAATCGCTTCTATTATAATAATTCATAACGCTCGTGAACGGCCCGTGACTCGTCATAGTTATGGTATATGACAGCAGAGGTTTCGTCACACCGGAGATCCTGTTGAGCGCAAAATCGAATACCTTGTCGTCGGGAGCTCCCCAACCGACATCCTTCATATTCATCTTTTCTATACTGTAATATTCTTCGAAGCCGAACGTATGGAAGGCCAGGTCGCGGTTGTAATACCTGCCTATATTGCCATGGAAGGCCAGCGATTGGTAGCCTGCCGCGTTCAGCTGCTTTATGAAGGCGTTCGGGGCCTTGTATGTCGTAAGCTTGATCGCAGGGTAGCCCACCAGAGGTTCCACACTGTTTATTATCGAAAATTCGGTATCGGAGGTACCTCCGCCGAAATGGTAGCTCACCATATACGGGAAATATACGCTGTTATCCGCCAGTGAATTCAAATATGGCATGATATACTTGCCGTTATGCTGCTGGTGGACAATAACGGAATCCATGGATTCCACCTGGATTATGAAAATATTCGCCTTTTTCGGGTTATCAACAGTTTTAGCGATCTGTTTGCCGTATTTAAGGCTGTTGATATAGTCTTCCGTACTTTGCCCGTAATATATGCTTACCGCGGTGTTGATCAGCGTTCCGTAGCGCTGTACGATGCGCGATTCTCCAAGAAAATGGTTCTGTGCAATGTTCGTGATAAAGACCTTGTTTTTGTAATGGCCGTACTGTGTATAGGCTGTTGCAAGCAGAGCGAGCACAACCGCAGCGTCGATGATGACCCACAGCTTCTTTCTCAGACGGTTTGCCCTGAAATAGGTGACCGTAAGGAAAATAAAGAACGGCAGGTCGATGAATGACACCAGCAGAATCGGATTCTTCGGTGAAGAAGCATTCATTACAGCAACAAAGCCTTCGTAGAAATTCGAAATGAATTCCTCTATATGCAGATAGTTGTTGAAGTACAGGTAATACGACATGTTTATAATGATATACAGAGTCTGTATGACATAAAACGCTATAAACAGCGCCCTCGACCTGAAACGGAACAGTATCGGGTATATCGCAACTACGATCAGCAGCGTCGTCAGGAACTTGAAGCGGAACATGAACTTGTCGGCCTGCGGGACAAGTACCTGGTTGAATATCGTTATTTTCAATACATTGACCAATACGAAAAGTATTATGATTATGGTAACAAATATATCGGTCCTGGCAGGAAATGTTTCCTTGAGCCAGCGCTTTCCCCTATCTGAAAGTGACTTAGGCATTTTTCCCTCCATTTTTAATATTCTGCGGTATATAAGCTTTCAGCTTCTTATCCGTAAATCTGATATCCAGTCTGGCAAAACGCTGGAGACCGTCTTCAAGCTCTATATCCGGCCATCCTCCCTGTATGAGAGGCTTCGCATATTCGATAAAGGCATCCGTCACATCTATACCGTCGGCGGTCAGCCACTCCTTCGGCAGAAAACGCTCCGAATTGGCTACCACATCTAGTCTTACCTTGCCGTAGTACGCTTCATACCCGGCGCCGGGCTTCCTGAGTATGGTAGCCATCCAGCCCGTGCCATCCTCCATTGCGATCCGCACGGCCTTTTTACCTGCCTCATAAGCTTCCTGCTGGTCTACCGGAGACGCCTGTATCGACGCGGATCTCTGCAAAACGCCCGGGAGCTGCCCCGTTACCTGGCCCCTGGCTTTTATGCCATGTTCGTTGAGGTAGTTTACGACCGCCTGTGACGCGGTTATCCTGCTTGCTCCATATTCCACGTGGCCGAACGCATCGCGTGCTTCGCCTATATTGCCTACGTCAAAGCCCTCGTTGACCACAACGATGCAGCGGCCGGACCTGAGAAGTTCACGGTTTACGTTTTCAGAGAGCGTCTCGAGATTGTGCCCCGACTCGGCCATATAAAGCTGCAACGGCATTTCCCTAAGGGGATCGGCCAGTCTGGCAGCCGCGGTGATGTACCCGGCTTTCCTGCCCATCGCCTGAAGGACGGCTACAGGCTCCGAAACGCACATTCCCCTGCTTTCCTCGTTCACGTTCTGTATCGTATGCGCCCAGTATCTTGCGGCACTGCCGTAACCGGGCGTATGATCTATTATCGTGAATTTGTCATCGCCAAGATCGTTATCTATGGTCTTCGGGACACCCGCCACTATCAGCTCAAGTCCCCTTTCAGCGGCAAGCTTCGAGACCTTGTTGGCGGTATCCATGGAATCATTGCCGCCTATATAAAAGAAATACCCGATATCATGCGCCTGAATGACATCTATTATCCGGCTGAAGTCTTCGGTCTGGCCTTTGCCCAGCTTATAACGGCAGGTCCCTACAGCGCCCGCAGCCGGAGTGATACGCAGCCTCTTAAGCTCGTCGGCAGGCTGCCTGCCCATGTCTATAAGCTCCTCCAGCAGTACTCCTTCTATACCGTGCCAGCCGGCATACACGGTACCTATATGATCAGTGTATGAAAAGCAGGCATCCAGGACGCCCTGTAAAGATGCGTTTATAACCGGCGACGGTCCCCCGGACTGGGCGACCAGTGCGTTTTTCCTCATATTACCCCCATATGCCTAAATAATTCGAAAGCATATACCGCCTTTTTTATTTCACATAAGATTATAACACTAGTATTATAATTAACAACAGCTAAAAATCCCGGGCACATAGAGCTCACGGATTCTTGAACAGGAATTTATTCCCCTTTATTTGGCCGGGCGATCTGCCGATAACTATATGGGTGTATTTGTTTAAAAGGAGATCCAGCCATGGACGGCACAGTTTTTCTGATGGATTATTCGACCTATGAGAGGCAGAAGATCCGCCATGTCATAGAAAGGGTCGGACATTTTAATATAATTGAAATCGGGGATAGTAACCAGTTCAAACTGCTTAACACGGATATAGCAGATCTGAAACTAATTGTCATGGACCTGGCTTTTCCAACTGAAAACGAAGGTTTCGCAGTTTTGTCCAGACTCAGATCCGCACCGGGCAAACCCGTTCCTATCATCATTGTCACACATGCCGACAGGTCCGATCTCAAAACCACGGCTTTGCGATATGGCGTCAATGATTACATCATAAAGCCATATCCTCTCAAAAGGCTTGAAAGCTCCATAAACAGCCTTATTAGAACTGAAAAGGCATTCAGCTACGATACAAGTGATATAAGTGAAATAAAGATGTCGTTCGACAGCTATGTCGAGCGCGAGATCAAATACTCCAAGCGTGCCGGCGCACCGATGTCACTTATACTGCTTACGACACTCCAGCTGAATTCCGATACCGGCGCAGAACAGAGCGTAACAGCCGAATACAAGGCCTCGGTTTTCAGTATTGCGGCTAAAAAAGCCAGAGAGGCGCTGCGGGCAACAGATACGATCGTACTTAACCGCGACAGGGATATAATCATAGTACTGCCGTGTACCGATGAAGCAGGGGCTCGCATGGTTTCCGAAAAAATAAAATCGTATACCGAGCCGGAATTCAGTAAAATAAATTCCAACAGGAATGAATACTTATATCCTGTATATGTAACATATCCAAAGGATGGGGACAGTTTTCAGGCCATGATGCAGACGGCTTTCAGGAAGGTCGCCGATAAGGAGATGCTTGAAAAGATCGCATCGATCCCTCCTGATACACGCAAATATGCTGACAAAAGTTACAACCGCTATCGAAAATGGTGGTAAACCGGCCAACTGTAATAATGCTAAAATGGCACTAAGTCAGGACTTTACGGTTTTATCCGCCGTAAATCCGGTCGATGAGCCCGTCGATATCTTTCAGCAAGCCCTCGCACTTCAGCTTGGTCTGCAGCAGTTCTAAGTCCGGCTGCTTCTTATTGCTCGTTTGATCTGAATTTGAACGATCTCCCCGGTACTGCCGCATCAGGGATCTGACCGCGGCGGCTTTTTCCGCGACCATTTTTTGGAGCTCAGGATCGGCAGGTACAAGCGGAAGCTGTTCGAGCATTGACTTGTTTATTGCAAGATACCCTCCGGCCAGATGCTTTTCATGGAACTGTTCTTTGATATACTCCGACATGAACCGGCTGTTCAGGAGACCAAGTAAAAACAGAGGATCGAACCCGCCGAAATCATATAATGCGTATGCGCCTACGCCCAGCGCCAGCGGTTCCCCGCAATAGTCCGCTTCGAGTTCCATGGTAAGGCCTGCTATCACGATCTTCTCTCCACACCAGAGATCCCATTTGCTCTGCGCGATATCCCTGCCTTTTGTGATAAAAGCCTTTTTGCGGGTTTCGCCCATATATCTGACATTGCTGTACCTAACAGAATATTTATCGATAGATCCGCTCACAACGAAGGGTATCGCTCCTTCTACGCGCTCTTCCGTTATGCAGGCGGCGAGTGCTTTTGCCTGGAATCCGGCCGCACCCGACGCAAATTTGATGCCGAAGTCTTTAAAAGTCCCGATGCCATTGTGAGCCACATATCTCTCGGAATAGTAGGCTTCTCTGATAACTGCGTTTCCAGGGTCTTCGGCAGAGGCTGCGATATACTCCTCATATCCCCTGTCTGTTACTTTTTTATTTCCGATTACTATAACAGGATACACGCCTACATTATGAAAAACGTTGACGTCCGATACGCTTATGCTGCGCTTCAGTCCGTTCTCCTTAAGATAAGCGAGCACAGGCACTGCATAACGCGAGGAAAGCAGGCTGTTTGGCACTATCCAGCAGTAAATGCCTTTTTCATTGATCTGACCGACCCCTTCGAGTAAAAAAGCGGTATAAATATCAAAGGAACCTCTTAACAACGGATATCTGGGTTTGAGGGATTGCCGCAGCAAATTGCCGTACTTGGCTCCTTCCACAGCGGATATGTACGGCGGGTTTCCGATAATTATATCGAAGCCGCCCTTTTCTGTGATTACATTTGCAAACGGCGGCTGGTTTTTATACAGCTCTGCACTTATATCAAGGCTGTTGCCGCATATGACATTGCAGAATGCTCCATGTGCTGACTGAAGCTCAGGAAGCTCAGGAGACTCTGAAAGCTTCGAAAACTCTGAAAACCCCCGAAGCCCGCTATTATATGAAGAGGCCAGAGCGCACCACAATCTGATCCGGGTCATCCTCACCGCTTCCTCATCAATATCGGCGGCAAATATACAGCTTCTGACAGCATGCAACGCCAGCATATACGGGCGGCTGCAGGTCCTTTCACCCGGCCCTTCTTCGGTATAAGATGCCAGCCCTCCTTCAGCGACTGATGCCGGCCCTTCTTCGGTATAAGATGCCTGCCCTCCTACAGTGACTGATGCCGGTCTTCTGCCTTCACCTCCTGATGCCAGGCTTCTGCCTTCGCCGCCTGATATCGGTCTTATGCCTTCACTACCTGATGTCGGCCCTCTGCCTTCGCCGCCTGATGCCGGCCCTTCTTCAGCGACTGATGCCGGTCGTCTGACTTCCCCTCCTGATGTCGGTCCTCTGCCTTCGCCGCGCTCCGACTCGCCTGCGGAAATGCATGCCGCTACCGTGATCCGCGCCTTTACAATTTCCTTAAGCATGCCCAATACGAAAGCTCCGGAGCCGGCTGCAGGATCAAATACCCTGACCTGCTGAAGCGCTCTATCGATCTTGTAAAAGCTGCGGGATATCTCACCCGGCAGGTCGGAAAGAAGTTCCCCGCACATGCGGCTGCCCGAATCGCAGCCGGAGTCTTCGCTATCGAGAAGTGCGAGGCAATCCCCGTATGGCAGCTCCGCTGCGTTCGAGATATATTGCGCGAGGCTTTCGCGGCACATGAAACTTACGATCTCCGACGGTGTGTAAAAGGTTCCCCTGTTTTTCCTGTCTTTCCTGTCGTAGCTGCTTTCGAAAAGCTTCCCGAGCATTTCGGGGTCCATGGCAAGTATCCGGTCATACGGATCGCTTTCGTGCATTTTAAAACCCGGCAGCTTTATCAGCGCCGAAAGATCGCATATATCGGGATATAGTGCGTTAAAGCTCCTGATCAGATTCCTCGCAAATATTTTATAACTGAATGCCTTTTCGAGATATTTAAGGGATGGTTGCTCACTTTTTTGAATAAGCTTCAGCAGTTGTTGCTTTTCCGCATCCATTACAAGGCGGGTAATGACGGAAGTACACCGTCTCCCGCCACCGCCCAGGATAAAGGAGACCCTGCTCAGCCTGAAGCCGCTGTTTGCCCGCATATCATGAGGTACCTCACCTTTATGGGCAAGCCTGACGAACGAAAGCTTCCATTCCGGCGTACCATCCCGGTAAAACGCTGCAACAGCGGCATCACACCGCATGAAAGCCAGAATCTCGTATATGAGCTTTCTCTGTATGTATCCGCTTTGCTCATCAAAAGCATCCTGACCGGTACTACTGATCGCCAGAACAGCTACTGATGCGCCTTCGCTGCATATAAACCTTTTAATAAAGTGAAAGTCGGATATGTATCCTGAATAGCGAGATAGCAAGGATTCCTTCAGCGGACTCACGCCTGTAAGCGCATCAGCCCCGGACCGTCTGGTAAAAAATAAATCGGCAGATTTTTTGAATCTATCCGAATCAAACGGATTTTCTATCAATTCGTCAAGAAGCTTCATTATCGGCCCCCATCATCTTTTTCAGCCGCGGCCCGTATGACCGAAACCACCGCCCCTGTCCTCTCCTATTTCGCGCGGGTCCGGATGCGGTATGAAATTAGCGCGTTTGTACTCGCAGAAAATCATTTGCGCTATTCTTTCGCCCTTTTTGATATATATAGTGCCGTATGGGTTTCCCCGCTTATCGAGATACAGCTTCTGACCGGCAATAGCAAGCGATGCAGCCGGCAATGCCCTTCCACCCTGCGCCAGATACCCGAGCAATTCAATTTCCGTATAGTTACGGTACAGATCCTCCAATATCTCCGGGTCAGCGGCGATCTGGTATGGCAGGTTGGCTATATTGAATGTGTTCTGTATTATGACCCCGACCGTATCTCTGTAATCGCTGTCGATCGTACCGGGACCATTGGGTATCCTGAGTTCCGTTTTAAGCGATAATCCGCTTCTTGGCCTGATCTGAGCTTCAAATTTGGGGTCTATCGCCATATTGAAATCGAGCGGCATTATTTTTGTTTCGCCGGGTCTGATCGCCATATCCCGCGTTGCGAAGAGGTCGCAGCCTGCGGCGTGCGCTGAGGCATAGACAGGGAGCCTGCCTTCCCCTTCGACCTTGATATATACATTGATTTCATTTTCCATAAACTATTACCCCCTGTATACTCTTATACGCCCCTGAAATAGTGGCCTTTCGTGTAACCGATTTCCTTAGGCATCGTTATTGTTTTTATACTTGCGGATAGGTCGGCAGTATCATGCCGGTTTGCTTTATACAGCCTGACAAGTTCCCTGATCTGCTCAGGCTCTTCATCCCATATATACAGTCTTAGCAGCCCTATTCCGGAATCAGCCAGGTCTTTTACAATATCCGGAACAAACAGTATATCAGAATTCAGAATCATACTCCTGCAATCCATCCTGTCGCATAACACGGGAAATTCCGAACCCTTCCTGTCCCTTAGGCAGAAATCACCCTTACCGCAGACGCCTTTGCACCTGTCAACGGCTGAGAACCCTCCTTCAATACAGCCTACCGGGCAATATTCGCTGATCATCAGAGGCAGCCTGCCATAAACCGCAGTTTCAAGGACAGGTATCCCGGGAGCTCCCGCATTGTTAGCCCTGCCGATGCAGGTGACCTGCTGAAGAGTAAGTTCCGCGGAAAGTGCCGCACTAACTAATCCCAGCTCTGCGGCCTCTGTCAAGGAATTCGTATTGAAAATGTTGAGCGATATATCTCCTGCCAGCTTTATCCCTGATGTGTCCAGCTTCTTCAAAGTCCCTATATTTCCGCAAAGAATGCCGTCGACCATATACTTTGACTTTGGGCCGGTAAATCTTTCGAGCAGGTTTTCGTAATTGCCCCTTGTGACTGAGGGCAGCCAGGCAAAAAATTCAATTCCCGCTGCCCTTAACTGCCCGGCCGTATTTTCGAAGCCGGGCTTCCCTGTTGAAGAAAAAGGCAGATAGACCCTGTCTGCGCCTAACGAAGAATAGTCCAGCTCTCTGTCCCATTTATAAAAGAAAAGAGATACGGCTGATGAGCCGGGCACCGCAGCATAACTTTGTTCTGGTTTGATACTGCTGTATGTCCTGCTGCTTCGCCCGGCAGGTGCGCACGCTTTGCCGACCGCTTCCGGTATCCTGCGTACCATGTCCTCCTGATCCTCCGGGCTTCGCCTGCCCGGATAACGTTCGGCTCTTACTATGTAAAGGTCATCGAGCCCCCGCCTCCTGACCTCGTTTATCTCGCTTACTGGAATCGTCAATCTTTCGGCTGTCTCGACCTCCAACGAGGAAAAAACAAAGGGCGTTGAACCGGTCTTGCTAAGCTGCTCCCTGAGTCTCTCCGCCGAAAGAGGCCTGTTTATAGCCTCCTCAGGCTGTACCGTTCCTTCAGACACAACCTTGTGCCCTTCAGCATCTTCAACGCTGAGGATCAGCGGCCGCCCCGGCTGCAAACCGGCTTTACCGGCTATTCCGACACTTCTGAGGATCTTGCCTGAGAAGGTTTCCCGGGCAGACCTGTTCAATATGATATCAAGAGTCTTGTAGACGCCGCTCCCCGTCATTATCCTGCCTTTGAAATCGCCGATCACGGCCAGGTCGCCTTTTTTAGCCGTTTTGGCATACTGCTTCCCCACCTTTATCGACGTTACAGTACCGCCCGGGCTGTCTGAGCTTCCGTTCCAGATCTCCACCCCGTCCCCGATCGAAAGATCGTACTCCAGCCTGATGGTCACGGACTTCGAACGGCTGTCGCACGCCTGTACTTTTCCTAGGTATACGCCGCTGTTGTTGGGCTTTTCATAGCTCATCATGCCAGCGCCGGTTTTTCCCTTCATATAGCCGGCGGAGAATCCTCCCCGGTTGTAAATCTGAAGAAGGTCGTGCCTGTCCGCAGCCTCTACCACTGGATTTTTTGGATTTTCTGGATTTTTTGGATTTTCCGGTTCAACCGGCCCGGCAGCCAGGTCAAGATACTTTCTGTAAATTCGGACCACTGTAGCAACGTATTCCGGGCTTTTCATCCTACCCTCTATCTTCAGCGAACGTATGCCCGAATCCGCGATATCCTCCATAAAGTCCAGCATGCACATGTCCTTGGGGCTCATAATGTATCCGGAACGGCCGCTCACGCGGCTGTCTTTTCCTGATACTCCAAATAGGGGAGGTTCATTAATCGGTTTTCTCCCCGGACGATTTCCATCCCGTTTACTGCTATGCGAATCCACCAGCTCATAAGGCAATCTGCAGGGCTGCGCACATTTTCCCCTGTTGCCGCTCCTGCCCCCTATCATGCTGCTCATCAGGCATTGTCCAGAGTAACATACGCAAAGCGCTCCGTGAACGAAGGCTTCAATTTCGAGCTTTGTATTGCGTGCAATATCTGAGATTTCCTCCAGAGACAGTTCCCTTGCAAGTACGGCCCTGCTGAAGCCCATACCTTCAAGCACTCTCACGCCAGCCAGGTCATAGACCGTCATCTGCGTGCTGCCATGTAGCGGAACATCGGGCATCACCTTCTTGAGAGCGGCCGCAAGACCCAGATCCTGCACAATTATACCGTCTATACCTGCATAACGCGCTTCAGCGGCAAATTCGAGCGCCTGCTTCATCTCGCCATCGGAGATAAGCGTGTTCAGTGTCAGGTATATACTGACGCCGCGCGCATGGGCGTACAGCAGTTCTTCACGGAGCGTATCCGTATCGAAGTTATCTGCATTTTCCCTGGCATTAAAGGATCTGCCACCCAGGTAAACCGCGTCAGCCCCGTTTTCTACCGCCGCATGCAGCGCATCGCGACTACCGGCCGGCGCAAGAAGCTCTATCTTTTTCACGGATCTTTTCAAATCCCTGAATATCCCTGATGTATCCATTCTTTCTCCTGCAATACTTATTTTAAGAATCGGCAGATATAGATAATCTGTCCCTTATTACCGTGGCGTATTCCATAACGAGCAGTCGTAAGCGCCAACGCCTGTTTTTCCCGCTGCCTCCTTACATAAAAATCGCTCCGCGGGTCCTCCCGCGAAGCGATAGTATTGCGAAACCTTATTCTCTCGCTTTTTCCGCCTTATCAAGTGAAATCCGGACCTCTCCGAGTTCTGCCTCCCGCTTTGCGAGCTCAAGCTTGAGAGTTGCATTCATTTCACCCAGTGTTGATTTTTCCTGCAACAGCCGCTGATTTTCTTCCTTCAGGCTTTCAAGTTCATCAAGCGCCCTTTTGAGTTCCTTCCTGGCATCCTGCTCACTTTCCCGGCTCTTGAAGAAATCATCGGCGACATTTATCGCTGTCAGGACCGCTGCAAGCGAAGTACTGAGACTGGAGCTGTTTCTCGATATCTCAGTCATCTTTTTATCTATATAGTGCCCGACCTTTTGAATATATTCTTCCGGCTCGGTTCCGACTATAGTATAATCCTTGCCTGCAATCCTCAGCTCCACCTTGTTTCTTGTGCTCAACTAAAATCAGCATCCTTTCGGCAGCGCCATTAAGTTCTTCATCCTGTCGCTTCGGCATCAAAGGGGATGTACTTTTTTCCATCCTCTAACATTATACTATATTCAGCCAAAAAAGCATATATTTTAATATTTTTTGAGCTTACTTATTATTTAGCGACTTCTTTGTCGTCTTTCGCGCTTTCCTTCACTTCTTCCTTACCATTCGCATATTTTCTCAGGATATCGGTGATATCGACGCCCGTGAGCCCCTTAACCGTTTCAGGCAGCTGAGCAATTATACCGGTGATATCCTTTGTCAGCTTCGATGCGCCGGAATCGCCTATCATGACTATCTTCTCCGTCTTCGAAAGAGGCTGTGCCACGGCTGACGCTATATCCGGCAGCTTTTCGACGACCATCTGAGCGATAGCCGCATCGTTGAACTGTTTATAAGCTTCCGCTTTTTTGGCGAGGGCGGCCGCTTCGGCTTCACCTTTCGCCTTGATGATCTCGGCTTCCGCAAGACCTGCCGCCTTTATCGCTTCCGCTTTTGCAAGACCTTCCGCTTTGATTGCGAAGGACTGCGCTTCAGCATCCTTGGATTTCTTCACCTTGTCGGCTTCGGCGGACACTTCGGTCTTGAACCTTTCGGCTTCGGCAGGCTTCCTGATCATTGCATCGAGTTCCTTCTCTTTTCTCAGCGCTTCCTGTTCCTGCAGTTCGATTTCCTTCTGTTTCTTGACGATCTCGACCTGCATTGCCTCCTTCTCGACTTCCTGCTGAATGACGAATTTCTTTTTATCGTATGAAAGATCAGCCTCGGCTTTCCTTTCATTGATGGCAGCCTGGTAATCGGCGACCTTCATTTCCTTATCCCTGTTGGATTCGGCAACCTTGGTCTCAGCGAGGAACTTAGCGGTCTGCCCTGCCTGCATGGCTTCAGCGCTCTTTATATCGGCGTCCCTCTTGGCTTCCGCCTGGCCTATGACAGCATCCCTCTGCACCCTTGCGATCTGTGCTTTACCAAGGCTTTCAAGGTAACCGTTCTTATCGGCAATTTCTCTGATTGTAAAGGATATGATCTTGAGACCCATATTTGCAAGATCGCCGGCAGCAAGCTCCTGCACCTTCTGTGCAAATGCGTCCCTATTCTGATTGATCTCCTCTACCGTCAGATTACCCACTATCGAACGCAGGTGACCTTCGAGGGTCTGCGTAGCGATACGTTTGATCTCATCCTCTTTCAGGCTCAGGAACTGCTCTGCCGCAGTCGCTATGGCTTCCTGACTCGAATCAATTTTTACCTGAGCTATGCCATCGACTGAAACCTGTACTCCCTGGGAAGTATATGCACTTGAATTGACGTCAAGAGGCATGATCCTCAGTGATATTGTCTTTGAAATCTCCAACACCGGCAGAACAAAAGTTGCTCCGCCTCTGACTATCCTGAACCCTACTACCTGACCGTTGGGAAGCCTCTTTTTGCGTCCTGAAACTATCAATGCCTCATCCGGTCCCACCTTAACGTATCTGCCAACAAAAACAGATATCAGTATGAAAAGGATAACCACAAGAACTAAACCGATTATAACCGGTATCGCGTATAAACCCATTACAAATCCCCCTTTAATTAATTATTTCCAGCATCTCTGCGTGGTTTTCCACCTTCTCTGTTTTCCTGTTGCTCATAGTTGATTTCGATATCATCCAGAGTCAATTTCTGCTGTACGACCGCTACGTTTCCCGCGATCTCCCTGATCACAACCGTGGCGCCTCTTTTGATCTCGCACCCCTCCATTGATCTGGCGGACTGCGTATATCTAATTCCGTTGGCGACATAAGCGATCTCGCCCAGGCCATTTTCGGGCACAGGTGTAATTACCTCGGCTTCGGTGCCTGACAGTTCGTCTAAAGAATAAATGGAATTAGACTGTGAACCGTACATGAACTTGACGATCCCGAAAAATAAAGCTGCTCCTATGCTTCCCGCAAACCCCAATGAAATGATGGTGCTCATCAGCCCGGAAATACCGAAACCCTTCATGGAGATAATACCCACTGCTCCGAAGGTGCTAATGGCGCCTGCGATAACAAGCGGATTAAAAGGTGACGGGGTAGCCGACGAATCCGGACCATGCTGTGCGTCGGCATTATGCCCCAGATCAGCGCCGTTGCCCGCATATGCTCCCCCCGCATGATCGAGGCCGCCGGTATGGTCCATTCCGACTGCATGATCGAGGCCCCCCGCATGATCGAAGCTACCGATATGATCGGCTCCGCCTGCATGGTCAATTCCGTGGTCTCCTCCGTGACCACCGAGGATCAGCGACAGAACAGAGTAAAATACGCCGAATGCAAGACAACCGATAAATACGTAAAGCAGAAAATCACCTCCCGCTATAAAACTTCCCAGACTATTTTACCATATCCGTCTGATCATTGAAATGGCCTACGAATCTGTACAATATACGGCACATATCTTATATTAGTCTTATAAAACAAACGGGCGGCAAAATTTATTGCCCGGAGTGCCGTGCGCATAGCAGAAAAGGCCGGCTATACATCATACGTCCGGCCGGCCTCGTTCGATATTTATTGTATCCTGCGAAACGAGATTTCTTACTCCTGATTGAGATCCAGTATCTTGCCGTCTTCCGGGTTTATGTAAACGAGCCAGTAACCGAATGCTCCGTAGCGTGATCTGCCGCCGTCCGCCTGCACCCATTTGCTCAGCTCCCCGAACGGCTTACGGTCAACCATGTGCATTCCTGGTACGCCGCATACGACGTATTTCTGCCCGTCCCTCCTGGTAAATACTCCAACGATAAGGTGATGATACTTGTAATGCGCCAGCATTACCGCCGGGTTGAACATCAGGGGCGATCTTATATTGTTTTGGTAAAGGATATTGTTAAGATTCACAGGGTTCGTGATCTTCCACCACATGTAATCGCTTCGTTTGCTGTGGAACGGATCATTCGCCTCAAAATTCAAGTCAAGAATAGCCTTGAGCCTCGACATATCCCCGGCGGGCTGCACTTGTTCAGCCGGTCCCCTGCGGTTAGCTTTGCATGTATCACACGGGCTGGCAGTTCCCGGCGCCATATTCAAAAAGGCCCCACAGATATTCCCGTTTAGATAAAGGCATCCGGTATTAAGGTTGCCGGGTCCGCCGATATGTTGATATTCGGACTGGGAGGCAGTCCGGCCCTGTTCAGTCTCTACCGCCTGCGGCTGTTGTACGTATTCCTGCGGCTGTTGTACGTATTCCTGCGGCTGTTGTATGCCGTCCTGCGGCTGTTGTATGCCGTCCTGCGGCTGTTGTGTCCTGTCCTGCTGTTGTACGTATTCCTGCCGCGGTTGTGTGCTGTCCCGAGGCTGTTCTGCGTATTCCTGCCGCGGTTGTGCGTTTTCATGCGGTATATATACCGTCCTATCGTCCTCCATAGCCGTCTGAACCGGTGCCTCCGGCTGCCCGCCCTTTTCAGAAGACTCCTGAACCGGTGCCTCCGGCTGCGTTTGAACCGGTTCGATCCGCGCCTGCTCTGCCGGAATATTTATATATTCCTCCGGTTGCTGCACAGATCCCTGATACTCCTGTCCATGCCCCTCCTCGAACCGCTGAAGAGTTTCATATGACTGTACGGGCTGCTGCTGCGGATACGCCTGATACGGATCGTACATTTGGGGCTGCTGTGGGTACGCTTGATAAGGATGGTACACTTGAGGCTGCTGTGCATACATCTGGTAAGGTTCATATGAATTCAGCGGTTGTTCCTGGTATACCGGATAAGGAGTATATGGCCGCGGTTGTTCAAACTGGCAGGTCGGACCCTGTTCATACTGCTGCTCCGCCTCTGCCCCGTAAAACTGTGTCGTTTGCTGATTTGTCGGATATTGATATATCTGCGACTGGTCACCTGCAAGGACAGGGGCTTCCTGATATACCTGTGGCCGGTCACCTGCAAGGGCAGGAGCTTCCTGGTATATCTGTGATTGGTCACCTGCAAGGGCAGGTCCTGTCTGCAGCTGTTCCTGCGCCTGTTCGCCCATCTGCTTTATCTCGGGCTTTATTTCCGGCTTTATCCCCGGCTTCATCTCTGGCGTTATCTCTGGCTTCATTTCCGGCTTTATCTCTGGCTTTATCTCTAGCTTTATTTCAGGCTTTATTTCGGGCTTCATTTCCGGCTTCATCTCTGGCTTCATTTCTGGTTTTATCTCGGGCTTTATCTCTGGCTTCATTTCCGGCTTTATCTCTGGCTTTATCTCCGGCTTTATTTCGGGCTTTATTTCTGGCTTTATTTCTGGCTTTATCTCCGGCTTCACTTCGATCTTTGGCACCGGCTTTATCTCCGCCTGCACAGGTTTTTTAACCATCCTGGACATACGGAAATCGTTCCTCCAATCAACGCGCTTATTCCTGTATGCCGCTAACGGACAGGCCAGACTGTTATCAAAGCTGCCGGTAGTTTCGGCGACAACGGCAAACACATCGAAGCCCTCGATCGGAACTCCCGATCTACCCACGTCTGATGGATCGAATATCCATTCAATTTCAGCATTCCCCGGCCTAAATCCAAAATTGCCCGCATAGACCAACGCCTTCGGCAGATTGCCCGCACGCAGCAAATAAAGTGCATAGTCAAACCTTCCGTTTCCCGGTCGCAGGTTCTGTACGGCCGCATGCAGCCTGCCCCTTCCATCGCGGACTTCCAACTTTACATGGCCGGATGGTTTCTGACCGGCCTCGTAGCCGGTATCCTCATTGATAAATATAAAGTAATTTCTTTGGAACCCAGACCTCGCATCCAATCCCAACCCCTCCGATACTGCATTTACTTTCCCTGCCGGCGCCGGTTTGCAGCGGTGCGGCTCGTCATACCATAAAATAAACCATCATAAGATTATATGACAGTTTACTTTAATTAATGCTATTCATTGTCGGGCTCAGGAAATTTCCTAGTGCCTTCCGCCTTTTTTCTTGTACTCCGGACGCGCCTTAACAGGTTCCTTGTTCTTGTCGATCTGGTCATTGTAAAAAGCAGGATCTCCGACAGCTTCCTTGACTATACCTTTATCCCGTATTTTTTCTTTCATATCATCGCTCCCTTTTTTTATTAATTTATTTTCTACAGTTTTCAAGAGAAATATTATATATTGCTATTTAAAAAAATGAAGGATTGTAATCTGAAAATTGCAAAATAGTGAAATCCCAATGGCCTACGAAGCATTATAGCCTCCAAACAGTAAAGTACAATGGCACTGACGTAATAAACTTGAATAATCCCATGTTGTATATTTCATTATTATATGGTAAAATGTTAGTGAAAAAATTAACCAAGTACATAACGCATTAAGGGTTACAACAATATTAGTACGATATAATGTAACATGCGCAGGAAATAATAAGTGTACAAATTGAAAGGAGATTATTAGATATGACCGCAAACAAAAAATTGCAGGATTGGGTCAAGGAAATGGCAGCTATGTGTGAACCCGATCAGATTTACTGGTGCGACGGTTCGCAGGAAGAGAACGACCGTCTGCTCAAGGAAATGGTCGACAGTGGCATGGCTACTCCTCTGAACCCAAAGAAACGCCCCGGATGCTATCTTTTCAGGAGCGATCCGTCCGATGTGGCACGTGTTGAAGACAGGACCTTCATAGCTTCCAAAAGAAAGGAAGATGCCGGTCCGACAAATAACTGGATCGATCCGGACGAGCTTAAGGCTACAATGAAAGGACTTTATAAAGGCAGCATGCACGGCAGGACCATGTATGTAATACCTTTCTCGATGGGCCCGATAGGTTCGCCAATATCCAAGATCGGCATCGAGCTGACAGACAGCCCGTATGTCGTTGTAAATATGAGGATCATGACCCGCATGGGCAAAGCAGTCCTTGAAGCACTGGGAGACGGAGATTTCGTACCTTGCCTGCATTCGGTAGGCGCTCCGCTCGAAAAAGGCCAGAAAGATTCCTCATGGCCCTGTGCTCCTATCGAAAAGAAGTATATAAGCCATTTCCCGGAAGAAAGGATGATCTGGTCCTATGGTTCCGGTTACGGCGGAAACGCACTGCTCGGCAAAAAGTGCTTCGCGCTGCGTATCGCTTCCGTCCAGGCGCGCGATGAAGGCTGGCTGGCTGAACATATGCTGATCCTTGGCAT
>JAEYOM010000030.1 GCA_023411715.1 Bacillota bacterium
ATTTTAGCTTCTTTGGATTTCTGTAACGCCGTTCCATAGGAGTCCCGCAATACCGGAAAGGTATCCGGCGTATCGTCCCATATTTTTTTGTATTGTTCCTTTAAAGCTTGAATCATTTGAACCCCGCCGTGAACCTATGTTATCAATGAATTGCCAGTTTTCCGACACCCATGTTGATTTCTGCAGTGATATTATGACTCTTCTCACCATATCCGGGAGATTTACGCCAATCTCCATCCTTCACCCAACCGTCCATATCGGTTTTGTTCATGGCGCCGTTGAGCCTGACCTTCATACCGGTGTCCTCCGGCAGTGTGATATCTATTTTTGAAGCTCCTGCATCTATCCTTACGTACGTATCATAGCTTCCCATTTTCAACCTGATTTTCGACATGCCTGTCTTAAGATCGAGCCTTTCGGTCTTAAGGCCGGACAGATCTATATCGTCGGACTCCGCTCCCGTCTGGATATTTATTTTCCATATGACATCCTTGTTCAGGCTGAACCGGGATACCAAGTCGGCAGCGTTGTTATTCAACATGCCTACGTTTACACTTTTCATTTCAAACTCCAGCCTGGGTGAGCTGTCATTATCGCTCAGGGAATGCGGCGAGTATCTGACTGCGTCTTTGAGGATATCTGCTTCGACCAAGCCGGAGCCAGACGAATCGATGCTCAGTTTTGAAGCTCCGAATTTCAGGTCAAGCTCTGCGCTCTCGATTCCGGGCTTCTTTTCGAAAGTGACGGTCTGACGCTCGTCGCTCCATTTCTCATCGATGTTGAAATTCCAATTTATAAGCGTCGGACGTACAGGCGAACCGAAATAACCGTAGCAGACCACCGCCGCTGTCAAAGCGAGCCATGTTCCCGCCCTTACGAACCTGTTGTTCCTGAATATGATACTGATGCCTATAGCCACCAGTATCAGCGGCCAGAGCGCCAGGAATGCATAAAATGTATTTATGGTAACTATATGGGCTAATGACAGCAGCCAAATGGCTCCAGCCATCAGCAGAAAGATTCCAAACCCCAGACCCCTATGTCTCACACGCATTACTTTATTTCCTTCCCCTGAATACGATAAGTCCGCCTACCACGATCATAATCAACGGAATCATAATCTTTGGATTGAACAAAGCCGGAATGAACTGCCCCAGGAGAAACAGTACACCAATTACAACAAGTATGGCGCCAAGCATGAACCTTCTTTTTTCAGGGTGATACTTCGACGTATCCCAATCGTCTGCGTCCGTGTTGAAATCGCTCTCAAAGCTGTCGGCGCCCGTAGCTGTGCCGGTATCCGTAGCTGTGCCGGTATCCGTACCTGTGCTTCTGTCCGTATCGGTGCCCGTACCCGTGCCGCTGCCCGTAAACGGATCCGCATTATAGGAGCTTGTATTCCGGCCTCCGCCCCACTGACCGTCAAACGACGAATAATCCTTTTCCTCAGGCATAATAAGCGCCGCAACAATATAAAGAAAGATGCCGGGGCCCATGAACGTGATCAGGATTGTTATGATCCTTATCAGGGTCACATCTATACGCAAATAATCCGATATACCGGAGCATACGCCGAATATTACCTTATTTCTTTTTGAACGTCTTAGTTTTTCCATATTTCATTACTCCTTTTTGTACGTTCGGAATGTGTTTACACAAGATAATACGTAGTTAATGCGATAATGTCTAACTATTTTTAAATTAACTTATCAAGATATTATAAACCTAAGATATGCTCCTGATCATAAACAGGTTTTATTTCCATTCCGGGCGGAACTGTAAGAAACTCGTCAACATTCCATTTTCCATCGACCAGGTCGTCGATTATACGTGTACTGCCCTTGACAAATCTTGTTTTCTTGCCTTCCCTGGCGGCATACTTTTTAAATGCTTCACGCGCAGACCTATTGTCAAAACCAGGCAGTTCAATATATGTCAGGAAATCGACGCTGTTCTCCGATTTCAGGCTTTCCAGCACATACTGAGCATTCTCCTCACCGTATTTATCCACAAGTTCCCGGTAACTCATTCCAAGGTCGGGCATCAGCATATCCAGCGGGTTATCGGTATACCGGTTACCCTGGCGTTCGTAATTACATACGGTATACCATTGGGCGCTCGGCGTCTGGCCGAAATGTTCCCGAAACGCTTCTCTGCTCCCGAGGAAAATCGTACAGCAGTCGTGCGCTCTGGGAATAACAAGCGGCAATGAGCGGGCTTTAAGTCCGGCGGTGCCGTTGCCGCAGAGGCCGTAACCAAGCAATATGGCGTCATACCCTTCGGGAGTCGAGTCAATGATACTTTGAATTTCCGACTTCAACTGTTCCGGTTTGGTATGCGACCGCATCTTTGTAAATATCATATCGACAGTATTGCCCGAAGCAGCCGCAGCTTTGTAAACAGGCCGGGAAAACACCTCGCAGCCGATCAGCCTGAGTCTCATAGCGTCCCCTCCGAAGTTTTCCTGCGTTTTTTCCGGACCCGCCGCGGGTCTTCGCAGCCCTCCTGTGTGCCATCGTCCGTAACCTCCGGAACACACGCTTGCTCGGCCAGTTTTGCTTCCGCTTCATGTTTGAGAGGCTTTTCAGGAGCGAAAACAGTGAATATCCCACCGATAATTACCGCCGGATAATATGTGAGAAGCCTGTAGATCAAAATTACCGGTATAATAAAGCTCTTTCTGAAAAACATACCGTAGAACAGGTAGCTGAGGCCCTCAATACCTCCGGTTGCGCCGGGCGTCGGTACCAGAAGCGAGATAAGCGTAATCAGCGCCTGTGCGGAGATCATATCTGTAAAACGAGCTCTGTGGTTTTCGACAGCCAATTGGATAAAATATGGTATTGCAAACAAAAATGTAAATTGTACTATTTGAGTTATTACCAATATAAAAAGCGACCTGGTATCCTTTTTCAGTATCAGCGCTCCCCCGCTGAAGCTGACAAGCTCCGCATCAATCCTTCTTTCAACTCCGTCGGGATCCTTTATTATCTTGAGTTTGTTAAGCGGCCGCACAAGTGCCATAATAACCTTTCTAGCCGCATGTCCCTTATACAGGAGCAAAACGTTGAACAAAAGGAAGAGCGTATTGATGATCGTTCCTAAAACGAAGAAGTAGTAGAACTGAGGTATATGGGCGGAAAAAATTCCGCCCTTGAAAACAAAAACAACTATCGAGTACAGGACAATGATCATCTGGTGCAGCAGAGATTTGACAATGAATATGGACGCAGCATAACCCGGCTTAACGCCATCCTTAATCATCACATACGCCTGTACCGGCTGTCCTGCGCCCGCAAACGGGGTGATCGAGTTGAAGAACTGCCCGATCATCGTCACCCTGAAGGTATCCCTGATCCGTTGTTCCTTGTGCATGGTAACCGTCACAGTGTGAAGGATGACAGCGTCAAGCAGCCAGTAAACGACCATGCAGCCGAAACCGGCAGCAAGCCAATATGGCTTTACCTGGTTGATGATCTGAACAAGCGAACCAAAACTGTCGGTAAAAAAGATAAGCATTACCAGCAGTAAGGCTGATGATAAAATAACAAACAATTTTAAAAGCTTTTTCTTCATGTCTTAAGTAAAATAGGATTACCTTTCTTACGCCTGAGGCGGCAGCTCGTCTACTACCTGCAGCTTGCCCGTATCCTTGCCCATGCTGACACCGAGTATACTGATATTGACATTTAAAACTTCAAGGCCGGTCATATCTTCTACCGCTGTGCGAACTCTGGTCTGCATTTCCCGGGCTACTTC
Organism: Bacillota bacterium; assembly: GCA_023411715.1. Lineage (GTDB taxonomy): Bacteria > Bacillota > Clostridia > Acetivibrionales > DTU013 > JAEYOM01. Next base: position 3,760 of record JAEYOM010000030.1, read on the forward strand.
GTGGATCTTGCAGCCGTATTGCATAACGACTGATATATCAATACTCACCTGAGTATCCTTAAGTTCCACTTTGATGCCCCTGCCCGGAGACTTCTTGCCAAGCATGCCCGCAATTCCGTCAACAAATCCGCTGCTCAGCGATGCGACATCAGTTATCTCGGTCGCGGCAATACCGGCAATGGTAGCGATGACTTCCTCAGATATCCTGATTTTGTCCTCCCTTGTTTGCTCATTAGCTAATTCACTCATATATACGACCTCCTTTAAATTTTGTTTAGTTTTTTACCGATCTTTTTTATACGTTTAAAAATCCGCAGATTTCGGTGTCCTCGGGAAAGGAATGACGTCCCTGATATTAGCCATTCCGCTCAGGTACATTACCGCCCTTTCAAAGCCGAGGCCATAGCCTGCATGCTTGGTGCCGCCGTATTTACGGAGGTCCATGTACCAGCTGTAATCCTCCGCCTCCATTCCAAGTTCTTCGAGACGTTTTACAAGCAGGTCATACCGTTCCTCTCTCTGACTTCCCCCGATGATCTCTCCGACGCCCGGTACGAGAAGGTCCATTGCGGCAACAGTTTTACCGTCGTCATTTAATCGCATGTAAAATGCTTTTATTTCCTTCGGGTAATCGGTTACAAACACCGGCCTGTTGAATACTTTTTCAGTCAGGTACCTCTCATGTTCCGTCTGCAGGTCGCTGCCCCATTTTACAGGATAATCGAAGTTAGAATTGACCTTTTCCAGGATCTCTATGGCTTCCGTATAGGTCACGTGGCCGAAATCGGAGTTCGCTACATTATGGAGCCTGTCAAGCAGGGTATTGTCCACGAAGCTGTTAAAGAATTCAAGTTCCTCGGGGATATTTTCAAAGCAATAGTTGATCATATATTTCATCATTTCTTCGGCAAGGGCCATATCATCCTTGAGCTCGGCAAACGCGATCTCCGGCTCGATCATCCAGAACTCTGACGCATGTCTGGCCGTATTTGAGTTTTCTGCCCTGAAAGTCGGTCCGAAGGTGTAAATCTTCCCAAACGCCATACAGTACGCTTCTCCCGAAAGCTGTCCGCTTACGGTAAGACTTGTCTGCTTTCCAAAAAAATCCTGCGTATAGTCGACGGTTCCCTTTTCATCCCTCGGAAGCTTATCGGGGTCGAAAGTGGTTACCCGAAACATTTCGCCCGCTCCCTCACAGTCGCTTCCCGTAATTATTGGAGTATTGACATATACGAAGCCCCTCTCCTGGAAAAAGCGGTGAATGGCAAATGCCAGTGCGCTTCTCAACCTGAATACCGCCGAAAAAGTATTTGTCCTCGGACGCAGGTGCGCAATAGTCCGGAGATACTCAAAGGAATGGCGCTTCTTCTGCAGCGGGTAATCCGGCGAGCAAACGCCCTCTATATCGATGGCCGTTGCTTTGAGTTCGAAAGGCTGCTTTGCTTCGGGTGTAGCGACCAGTTCGCCGCGCACGTTTATCGAAGATCCCTGCGGCAGCTTTGCTATTTCCTTAAAATTAGATATATTATCTTCCGAAAATACAACCTGCAGGTTCTTAAAAAAAGAACCGTCGTTCAGCTCAATAAAACCAAAAGTTTTCGAATCCCTTATCGTCCTGACCCAGCCGGATGCCTCGACCTGCTTGCCGTAATGCTGTCCGACCTCTCTGTACATCTGCTTTACGCTTAACTTCACAAACGCTTCCTCCCTTGAGCCTCATTTTACAATTTTTTAAAACCAAATTTATATATAATTATAGCATGTTAAACAAATCATCACCATTCATTATCTCCTTTTATGCCATAAAATAAAAATCAAAGGTGCAATTGATCGAACCTTTGATTTTTGCAGGGGAATACTATATAAATCTGCCTGTTACTTCTGTTCGCTGAGCAGAAGATCCGCAGTCTGCATTACTTCCTCACTGTTTGCCGAAGTATTCTGCAGCATGGCTGTCATGTTTGCTATCTCACCGTTGACCGCTTCCGCCCTTTCTTCAAGTTCGACGGATATCTTCAATAAAAGTCCCATGGCATTCATCAGTTTCTGCTCATCCTGCATGGTTGACTGTGCGGACGATTTCGTATATTCCGCAAGTTTTTTGACTTCATTGGCAACGACGGAAAAACCCAGGCCTGCTTCACCGGCGCGCGCCGCTTCTATGGATGCATTCAGGGAAAGGAGATTCGTCTTTTCAGATATTTCTACGATATCACCCGTCACCTTTGAGAAATTATCGAGAGACATCTGCATCTCATCGATCCTTTTCTTCAGATCCTCCGATATGTTTAGAAGCTTGCCCGAATCAACCGATATATTCTCAGCTATCGCCGAATTTTCTTCAGTTGCATGCGAAACACCCTTTATAGCGTTCGTTATGTCAGCGACCCTCAGTCTCAGTTTTTCGAGCCTGCTGTTTCTTTCCTGGCTAAGCCTGTCCACCGCTGCCAAAGCTTCTGCTATTTCAGCGTTTCTGCGCTCGACCTCCGCTTTTTCACCGGATACCTTAAGATTGTAATCTATGCAATTTTCTATATGGTTATAGCCGTTATAAATAGCCTTTACCATCATACTGCAAGAACCGTACCCGCAAGCATTGCAGTTTCTTATCATATCCTCCGGGGTCGTTTTGTGAAGCCTCCTGAATATTTCTTCCTCTTCCTTTTTATCCGGTTCTTTGCCTATATGGTGATCTTCCGCGGTATAATTCCGGATAAAATCTTCCAACCTTAATTGTTTATCAAAATACGCCAGTAATTTTGCCGGATTTGTTTTGAGTTTTCCTCTGTTTTTAAGCTTTAATTCATGCATGGTCAGCTCAATTTCCGTAATATCCACTTTTTTTCCAGTGCCGGAGCCCAGGTTACAGCCCTGCGCGCAGCTCAGGATATCGACCAGAAGCGGTAGTTTACTGCCATCCTTCAAACGCTTGGAATACTCCTTCAGATAACCGTATGCCTCCTCAGTTCCTTCCACCTGCTTTACCCACGCTTCAGGGTAATAGTGATATACGTTATCCTTCAGCCCTCCCGGCATACTGTAAATATCCCCAAGTCCAAGCACCCGGCCGTCGAATTCCTTTTCCGGATATGCGCCAAGATCAATATTGTTTTGTTCCAAATAATCTTTCAGCTTCCTGAAGGTAACGTTATATTTTACCATTCCGTCTGTATTCTTATCATTGATTTCGGATGCCTTTGCGATACAGGGCGAAAGGAAACAAATATCGCCTTCCGTTTTAATGTATTTTTTCATATAGACCGCAGTACACATCATTGGGCTATGGATTGGCGCAAGCCGGGGTATAAGATCATGCTGATACTTCTGTATATAGTTTACTATCGCCGGACACGGCTGTGATATGACAGAATCCAGTTTCTTGTCCTTGATAGTTTTCAGATAAGCCCAGGTGGTTATATCCGCCCCAAGAGAAACATCATATATGGAAATGTTCGTGTATGAGCTAAAAAATCCGATCAGTCTCTTGTAGTCCTTGAAATTAGTCTTCAGGGCGGGAGCCGCGATAAGGCTGATTTTTCTCCCCTCTGCAAGCTCCCTCATGAAAAGCTCCGTGTCGTCACTGTAATCCCTGGCACCATGGCCGCAAACGTCCAGGCACCTGCCGCACATGATGCATTTATTATCGTCTACATGCGTCTTGCTGATACCGTTTTCCACATGCGAAGTGTTTGCGTTTTCGACAGGGCAGACGAAAATGCATTTGTTGCAGCCCATACATTTGTTGTTGTCCGTAAAGATAATCGACTTCATTAGCTTACCCCTTCTTTTATTCTTAGATATAACCCGCCCATTTTAAGGCATCGACAGAAATATTTGAATTGACCGGGCCTCCTGAATGCTGTATAGATATATGTAAGTTTACATAAACTGCAAAGAGCATAACACATGCATTGATAATTGGCAATAATTAAAATTACAAAAAATTTTGATATTCTTTACATATAATTTGATGATTCGTCAATATTGTTATAATCTGCAGAATCAGATATAATGATAAATCGGACACGTTAATCGGCATAACCGGAGAGTCTATGAAGATATTGTTGGTTTCTGATTGCGAAGAGCCTTATATATGGGATTATTTCGACCGCGAGCGTTTTTCCGGCGTAGAGCTTATTTTGTCGTGCGGCGACTTGAAGGCTGAATATCTTTCTTTCCTTGTGACTATGATCAAGGCTCCGCTTTTCTATGTCCCCGGCAACCACGATACCAGTTACATAAAGAATCCCCCCGAAGGCTGCGTTTCAGCCGATGACACGGTACTGACCTATAACGGCCTAAGGATACTGGGCCTGGGAGGCTGTATGGACTACAGCCATAAGGGATACCAATACACAGAAGAGGAAATGGAAAAAAGGATTCGAAAACTCAAGGGTAAGATACGCAGGAACAAGGGTTTTGACATACTTCTCACCCATGCTCCGGCACTTGGTCTCGGAGACGGCGGGGATCTCGCCCATACCGGCTTCCGGTGCTTTATCGACGTGCTGGACAGTTATTCGCCCAAGTACTTCTTTCACGGGCATATGCATCTGAACTACAAAAAGCAGGAAAGAATGAGGATGTATAAGAATACCACCATAGTGAACGGGTATGGGTACCACTTGATCGACTGCACATTCTGAAGCTAGTGCCCGCCAGACTGTCCGCGGCCCTGCCGCAAGTACTGACACAAGTCCTGTCGCGTTACTCCTTGCTGACTTCAGGGAGTTTACTTTCCACCACTTCAACGAACCAATCCATCCCTATTATCTGATCCCTTGTTGCAAATTCGTCCTTATTTACCCTTAGAAGCTTATTCTGATCATATATCGGACCGGTAAAAGGATTGAAGGAGCCATTGATGATCATATTTTTCAGAAAATCCAGCAATTTCTGGGTTTCAACAGGAACCAGCCTCCTGGAGTAGAAGAAATCGACGATGCCCGAATCCATGCCCCACCAGAAGTTGACCACCTTTTGTCCGGGTCCGAAAGGCTTCCTGTTGATAAGGCTCCTCAGCATCTTTTCGTAAAAGATGCCCCAGTTCCATACAGGCGCCGCTATATACTCATTTACGAATCCGTCGGCATCCGGGTCCTTTTGGATGGAATATACGCCAAATTCCCTGGAAACTCCGCTGTCGGACAGCGTACTGTGATGCGCGATAACGTCGGCGTCCTGAAGTATCAACGTTTCGCTAGCCTTTCCGGCTTCTCCCGCATTGTCCCAGCCGTTGATCCATTCGACCTTTACCTTCGCTCGGGGGTTTACCATCCTTGCGCCCAGCGCAAATGAATTGATGCCGTTTATTACTTCCGGCACCGGTCTGGTGCCCACATATCCGAGTACATTTGTCCTCGTAACAGCCCCTGATGCAATACCTGCAAGGAACCTTGGCTCATAGATCCTGCCGAAATAGGTGTTTACATGTTTGTACGAATGTGTCTCGGAACAGGTCAGGAATTTTGTGTCCGGAAACTCAAGTGCAGCTTTCAGCGTCGCGTTTATAAAAGCGGGACTTGTGGCAAATACCACATCGTTCCCGTCCTGTGCCAGCTGCCTCATCGTGTCGTACGCCTCAAGAGTCTCGGGGACATTGTCGACAAAGGAAGTGCTGATCATATCGCCGAAAACCTTGCTCACATGTATCCTGCCCATTTCCTGCGAATAAGTCCAACTGGAGGATTTCGTATCCTTCGCATAAACAAAGGCCACCTTTGGCGATTTCTTCGGCATTACGAAGGTAGTCAGAGTGGACATCAGGTTCTCGCCCGCATCCAGAGGCATAGTCTGGATATCAATGGTTCTGTTGCTGCCCATCTGCTCCAGCTCTATCAGAAATCCGCCCAACTTTGCCTTGAGCTGCTGTCCGTCTATCTCTGAAGGCATCCCGTATATTTTAAGAAATTCGAGGAACGCATCGCCCGTGGTTATGGGCAGCTTCTGTCCGCCAAGTTCCAGATATACCTTCCTGAAAGGGAGGTATATCGAATTGGTGAAATACTTGTATTTATCCTTGTCCGCCAGCTTGAAAACAGGGATGAAATTATCTAGGTATCCCAGAAGCTGATTGAAGGAATTCCTTTTTGTAAACCAGATAGTATTTATTCCTGTCTTCTTATAAAAATCAAGGAACTCATAATATATCGAAATGTTGTCATCGCTTTCGTCACGCTTTGGTACGAACCTTGTAACATGACCTGAAAATGAATAGGCGTCATAATATTTAAGAACACTGACGCGTTTGTTGCCCTCAACTACGTAAAACCAGTTCAGGTATTCGTAGACCTTTATTGAATCCCTTATGCCCTCATCGATGTGTGCGGCGCATAAATTCATCCATTTAGCAGCGAATTCAGTCTTCACCCTCAGCAGCGGCATGAAATTTGCCGCGAAAGACCTGCTTCGCCCGTAAGTATATGTCCCGACTATTTTTTTCAGGGGCAGGTCGACAATGCCGAGATCTATTTCATAAACGATTTCGATATTTTTCAGAATACCCTCTAGAAAAGGCAGGTATCCGGTCTGCCCTTTCGAAATGTTTCTTGAGTATTCCTTTAGACCCAGTTTCCTGGCAGACATGTAATGCTTCTCGGACTCTACGACATCCATTCAGCGCACCCCCTTGTAAATCTCAAGCTTTTAAGCCTTTTCCGCTATGGTCTTACTGTGCCGGAGCCAGTATTTTCTGATAACACACGATGTCAAGCAGCCGACCGAATTTTTTGCCCACTTCTCTGAAGCATGCGCATCTATCATAGCCGGCCTTCGTAAAGAGCCCGATGCTTGCGTCATTTTCTCCGCAAATGACCGCAAGGAGCACATGGAACCCATTGCGTACCGCTATATCTTCCAACTTGCCAACGGCGATGCTTCCGATGCCCCGCTTCTCGTACCCCGGTTTAAGGTATATCGTTACTTCTGCAGTCTGGTTATAGGCCTCTCTTTTTTTGTAATGCGCCAGCAAACAGTAGCCGCACAGAGTGTCACCGTCGTATATGGCAAAAGAAGGGAACCTCGGATCGCCGTCGTACAATATCGCCCTCATTTCGTCGGTGCTTACCTCATGCATGTGAAAGGTTGCGGTCGTATTCGTTACATAATAATTATATATCCCGGCAAGCTCGGGTAAAAGTATTTCTTCTATCGGTTTCATGATAAAATTCCGCATAAGCGTGTCTCCCCTTAGCTATAATGTGTTTTTCCGTGTCAGACGGGCTTATCCATCCCCCTGAATCTGTTGACTATGTTCTGCAGTATGCTGACTCTTTCGATATAGGCGGTGTTGTATGTGACCTCCCGCTCCCTTGGCACACAGACTATCCCGAGTGTATTGTAGCCTGCCGGGTAACAGTTGTATTCTATGGTCCTATCCTTTCCGTCCCAGCCGGCCACGTTTATCCATGTATATGTCGGATACTCCCTGAGTGCTTCATTGACGCCTTCTTCAGTCTGTATATCATGGTTGTTGATACTGAGTATGACATCGCCGCGTTTTAGCCCCATAAGCTGCGCGTGGCTGCCCGGAAGCACCTCCATGATCCTGAGGCCGCGCCTGACTGCGCTGTACAGCGGGACTCCCCTCCTTTCGGAAAGGTTTGAGTACAGGCTGATGCCCTCATGCGCAAGAATGCAGAAAGCGACTCCTATGTAACCCATCCATGCGGTTTTTATCGAAAACCAGGCAAATACCAGCAGGCCTGCGCTGTAGCAAATCGTAAGGAGCGCGCTCTGTTCCGATTTCTTCTCAGGATGCCTGGTTATAGCTATATCGTTCTGGCACAGCACCGCAACCAGGCAGTCAAGTCCAAGAACGTATGCCAAATCCGTAAGCGGCGGACCTTTGAAAATCATGGGCCAGCCTGCAGCAAAATCAAGCGAGATCAGGCCAGGCTGCATCAGGTAGGTAAAAAACACTACCGGTATCATCCAGAACCTTCTGATAAGGAAGGCGCCCGATATTTCATCATTCAGCCGTATGAACACAGGCACGCAGTCGCCCTTCCTGTTCAGCCAGATGAGTACGCCCTCGACCAGCTGCAATATTGCCACGAGGCATAAAAGCGAAGGTATGCTGACCTTCGGTATTCCGAATATAAGGCTGATAGCCCCCAATATCCCCGCCGCATAGGATATGCAGACGAATCTCAGATCAAACAGCAGCAGCAAACACATTACATAGAAAAGATACCTGACAGTATCCGATTCTATGGTGAGCCCGGCCGCCACAGTCAAAAAGCTTGACACAAAGCCGGCAATCAGCCCTGTGAGAATGATCTGTTCGGTGATCTCCTTCAGACTTTTTGCCGGCTTGCCATAAATCACGCTTTGCAGCTCGGTATACTTCCGGTATTGTGCCCTGATGAACAAAATGACCAGAATGTATAGGAATATGAAAAAATAATTTACAAAAAATGCATTCAGCATTTCTGCCGCTATAGCTCCAGCCATTTGCAGCACTGTCTATCAACTCCCGCACTATTCACTGAGCATCGTATCCAGTCGCTTGCGGACTTCGTTCAGGAAATCCGTCGTATTAACAGCCTTCTTATCAGGCAGATCAGAGAGTGCGGCCAGTTCCTTCAGCATTATTCCCTCATTGATCGTCCTGATCGAAGCAGCCTCAAGCGTATCGGCGAAATCGACGAGCGGCGCGTTGCCGTCCATTTCTCCTCTTTTTCTGAGTGCGCCGGTCCAGGCAAACAAGGTCGCCATGGGATTAGTCGCAGTTTCCTCTCCCTTAAGATACTTGTAATAATGCCTAGTTACGGTACCGTGAGCCGCCTCATACTCGTAGCAGCCCTGGGGTGAAACCAATACCGAGGTCATCATTGCCAGGCTGCCGAAAGCTGTGGCGACCATATCCGACATAACGTCGCCGTCATAATTTTTGCAGGCCCAGATCATACCGCCTTCCGATCGGATGACCCTCGCCACGGCGTCGTCTATGAGCGTATAAAAATATTCGATGCCCGCTTCCCTGAATTTATCAGCATATTCCTTATCGAATATCTCCCGGAAAATATCTTTGAACCTATGATCGTACTTCTTTGAGATGGTATCCTTGGTGGCGAACCAGAGATCCTGCTTCACGTCAAGGGCGTAATTGAAGCATGACCTGGCAAAGCTGGTAATTGATTCGTCTACATTGTGCATCCCCATGATGACGCCGGGACCTTTGAATTCAAATATCGTTTCACTGTGCTTTTCTCCGTCGGCCCCCGTGAATACAAGCTCAGCCTTTCCGGGACCTTCAACCCTGTATTCAACATTTTTATAAATATCCCCATATGCGTGTCTGGCAATGGTGATAGGCTTTTTCCAGGTCCTGACCGAAGGCTTGATGCTGTCGACAACAATCGGCGCCCTGAACACGGTCCCGTCAAGTATCGCCCTTATCGTGCCGTTCGGGCTCTTCCACATCTGTTTGAGGTGGTATTCCTCCATCCTCTGGGCGTTCGGCGTAATCGTAGCGCATTTAACGGCTACTCCGTATTTTTTTGTGGCGTTCGCCGCTTCGACAGTGACCTTGTCATCCGTCTCATCCCTGTATTTGAGTCCCAGGTCGTAATATTCAGTGTTCAGCTCTATATAAGGCTCAAGCAATATATCCTTTATCTGTTTCCATATGATCCTGGTCATTTCGTCACCGTCCATTTCGACCAGGGGCACGTACATCTTGATTTTTTCAGTCATGCATTCGACTCCTTTTACTGTGCCGCACCGCAGCACTTTTTATATTTTTTACCGCTTCCGCAGGGGCAGAGATCGTTTCTGCCCACCTTGCTGCTGACTGCCATCTTCGAAAGCCTGAATTCCTTAGTTATCTCGTCTCTCTTTTCCTTCGGTAGTATACCGTCCCACTGCTCCAGGTTATAGAGCCAGTCAGCCTTTGCTTCGTGCATATTCCAGTAAAGCTTATTAAAATCGATCTCCAGTGAAAGCTGGCTTTCGGCTTCAAGCGAATCAATGTCGAGTTCTTTTACAAGGCTCGTATTGATACCGTCCAGAAAACCGGTGAATACGGCAGGTTCCATGTCGAACTTGGTCGCAAGCTCGTCAAGCCTGCCATCGATCTTGTTCTGATGATTCTCCAGTATGTACCGGTAATTCTGCTTCTCCTTCTCAAGATAGCCATTCCAGAATTCATTATATTCATTCTGGCTTCTTCTGCCTTCGGTCATTCCCTTCCACTGTTCATAAAGTCCCATGTTTTCTACAGCTCCTCATATAGTATTTTATAACGCATCGGTTCCTCACCTCTGCTGCGTTTCAACGAGACGGAAAATATGTATTTTTCGTTTCGTTATTTTTTAATAACTGACGTGTAATCTGCTGCTATTATTTACCTTATTTCCATTTGTATGAAATATATTCACGTATTCTTACAGGTTATATTTTCAACTGAGTGTATTATAGCATGATTTGTTTAAAATCAAAACATCTGTGAAAAAGGACGGGGCTTTGATTTCATTGAATCAAAACTCCCGCCCCCCATTACGCATTCATTTATTGTCCAAACAGCTTATTTTTTCATTATTTTCTTTACAGCGAGTACGACCGGTATAGTTATCAAAACCGAAACGACCGCTTCGGGTACGCCATTGGTCAGCGCTACGCCGAATATGGCTGCAGCAGCCGTACTGACCGGGATATCCTTGGCGCCTGCATACTGCTGCGCATAAAGGATATAAATCATACCGAGAACCCCCACGGTATTTGTCAACGAACCGATTGCCGCACCGATCCCCGTCTTGACGACGTCATTCTTTATAAAGGGTATTTTGTAGCTGTAATAAGCGGTCACACCGATGAGCATCCTTGGAAGCACCGATACCAGCGGATTGATAAATGCGAATGACAGGATCGTCGGATTCATAAGGTTTTGGATGATGCTGAACAGCCCAAAGATAAGGCCTACTGCAATACCTACTATCGGGCCTTCAAGTATGGCTCCGATCAAGACCGGGATCTGCATGATAGTCGCTTTCGCCATTGGCAGAGGGATGAACCCGAATCCTGTTGCTCCTAGTACTACCGAGATTGCCGACAGCATTCCTATAACGGCGATCTGTCTCGTTCCAAACTTCTTCCTTGCAATACTTCTTTCCAATACAATCAACCTCCCGCTCTCATTCCATCAAGGATATGAGTCGTAATAAAGTTATTTTTCCAGTACGGTTTCAAAAGAATACCGACTTTTTAACATGCTAACACAATTCCGGGCAAATTGCCACACATTTTTTTACTTTCTTGATGCTTCTCATATGTTCGGAATATCTTTCGAAACAACTGAGGCAAGCTCTCATTACTCTTCTTTACTTATAGTTTTAAGCACCGTGCCTATTGCTTAAATAAACCTTTTTAGCTCCCTGTAAATTTACGGCGATAGTGGATTATCCTGTGCACACGCAAGATTTGCTCCCCAACGCCATATAATCATTTCGGCAAGCTTTTGAAGTAGATATGGTTGCCGTCAGGGTCGCAAAAATGTATATTCTTCGCTCCCCATGGCTGCAGCTTGGGAGCATCTATAATATATATGCCCAAGTTCAGTAACCTTTCATATTCTTCATCCACATCATCGACGGTAAAAGCCAAGCTGATATTCTGGTTCTGGTTGTTCTTTGGCATTCCGTTATTGTAGACTGTCAAGGTTGTACCTTCCGTAATGATAAACTGATGTATTTCATCCCTGCAATCCGAAGAAATATTCAGTATCTTTCTATAGAAATCAGCGACTTTGATCACATCGTTCGTTTCTATGCATACCTCTCCAAGCTTCATTTTCATCTTCCTCCCTTGTACGCTATTGCGTCAAGCTGGAACTGTAAGCCATCCTGCCCACCGCGATGAGCACCGACCACCAATCCAAGGTCTTTATTATACTTGGGTATCTCCATGGACAGGAGCTGTTATTTCGATGTTATTACCTTCACTATCTTCAAACTCCGCTACCCATTTCGACCCGATCCGTGTTAACGGAAAAACGATTTTCAATCCGGACAACTTGTTTTCTAAAACGTCGAGGCTGTCAACCTCCAGGCTCGGTAAACAATTGTTACCGAAAATATGTTGTTCATTCATCCTTTGATAGGCAAACAATCCCAGACGAAAGCCATTGATATCGAAAACACTGTAAATGTCGTCGCGAACAGTTACGGCTTGTTCGAACAAACCTTCATAAAAGGCAATCGCCCTACCCATATCATCAACGCAAAGATAAAGCGATTTTATATTCCACTCCATAATACTTCTCCCCCGAATACGCATTTAAGAAAGAATACGAAATAGCATTCTATTAAGCCTTACATGTATGAGCCTTATTTTTTATAATCTTTATCTATGAGGCTATATATATCAACGTCAATATAAACACCTTTATGCCAAATGTAAACATATTCTCTTAAAAAGCCTTCTTTGACGAAACCATGTTTTAATAATATACTCGCTGATGCTTTATTATCTGGATGCGTCCATGCTTGAATTCTATGTAACCCTAAATTGTAAAAACCATAATTCAATATTGAACCAAGTACTTCTGACATATACCCTTGATTCCAATACTCCTTTGCTAACATATACCCAAGTTCAGTAGGTCGCTTAGGTTCATTAATATGTCCAAAACCACAATCACCAATTAGTTTGTTATTTTCCTTAAGTTCGATACCCCAGCGAATATCTGTTTTTTCTTTATTAAAAGTATTATCACACCATGCAACATAGTCCCTGGCTTCCTCAACAGTATCAGTATTTCCTTCAAGATAACGGATAACATCTTTGTCAGAAAGATATTGAAATATAGATTCCGCATCATCAGTTTTTAATTCTCTCAGCAATAACCTTTCTGTTTCCAATATGGGAAAGTTTATTAATGTATTCAGATTATTCACCTCGCAATATATTAGTTGAAGTTGATTTAGTAGTCCCCACCAAATTTCTAAATTATATATGAATGCAATTTCACTATAATACCATGAAAATTATATCTAAAGAGAAATTTCTTTTATATTTAAACTCTCTCGGAATTCACTGCACAATATATAACAAGTCCGTCATAAGCAATTTCATACCCGAACTTTCTCCCATATTCGACCAAATCAGAGTGAACTGGATTCCCCTCATGGGATATATGTGTAGCAAAGATTCGGGCATCATTTGCTAAAAGATTGCCATCTTTAAACTTATTAACATGCTCTATAAACTGATTTGCATTGAGATGATCAAATCCGCCTGTGTTTGCACCGTACGTATGGTCGAGTATTACAATATTAAACTTGAGGCCTTTATTACGAAATTCACTCCAGGTATCCTGGGGAATGGTCGTGGTATCCGTACCATATAGAATTGTGAATCCATCTTCCTGTATAGCATAAATTAATGAATTATCCGACTTATCATGATCGGAAGAAAACGCTGTTATACAATAAGGCCCTGCATAAAACGTTTGAAGATTATCAACAATATGAATGTCTAAATTTAAGCGTTCTCTTTCTCTTACGTCAAATAAGTCCGAACTGCTCCATTCCCTTTTGAGCATCGTTGTCATATTTTCAATACACGCTCTGGATGCATAAAGATTTAAGGGCGGTATATTCGTTACCCCGTATTCAGGTATTCGAGTAATCAGGTGAGAAGCGTCAAAATGGTCTGAATGCGAATGTGTCTGCAGCCAATAACGGACCTTATCTATTGAAACGCCATGCATAAATGAAGACGCCATGACATCCGGACCAAAGTCAACAAGTAAGTCCTCATTAATCAAAATTGATGACCTTTTTCTAAAATCTTTTCCGCCATGTTTTCTTGCCCATACGCAGACATCACACTGACAAAATGGCAGTGGGCATGATGTAGCTGCTGAGGTTCCTAAAAAAGTTATTTTCATTTTACACCTGGCACTCTTGGTTTTTTCTGCTAATATCTCAATCAAAAATATGACATCCACATATTTTCTTTTCAAATAAATAGAATAATCCTTTCCGCCAAATTACCTCCCCAACCTTCTTATACCCAAGTTTTTCATACATTCTCAGTGCCGCCGGGTTTAAAGAAAAGGCATCCAGCCTTATTGTCTCGATACCCTTCTCCCTTAAAAGCTTTTCAATCATAAGCATTGTCCCGCTGCCTACGCCTTTACCCTGAAAAACCGGATTTACACACAGTCTGTGGACCACATAATACGAACACCCTGTATACTGCCAATTGCCATTTTTATATTCTTCATCGCAGTCTTGATTCAGCACGAATACAGATGCAATCTGATCATCGATCTCACCTAAATACATTTAATTATTCAAAATATCATTGCCCAATATTTCTTCACTTGGATATATGTGATCCCACTGATAAATACCGTTATTATTCATTACTGCAATAGAAGCGTTGAAAATGTTCACAACGGTTTTTAAATCATTGATGACTGCATTTCTCACTTTCATTTCTTCGTTCATCAGCATACCCTGCCTTTGACAAGAACTATCTATCCTTTGCAATCTAGGTCCATAAGTTTAGCATGCGATTTCAATAAAATTCCCTTCGGGATCAGCGATCCAAAAATTTCTTTGCCCCCAAGGCTGCGTGACCGGCTCGCCCGTGAGCGATTGAACGCCAAGCGCCGTCAGCCTTTCATATTCTCTGTCAACATCATCTTTAGTCGGAACACCTATGCCTATTTCCATTGTCTGATTGAATCCCATCGGCGGTTGATAAGGTTGATTCATCGACTCAGCGAATTGTTTCCTGTCAAACATAAACAATCCACCATCGTTTACTTTGAAACTTACAAACGGTCCTCCGTCCCAATCGGTTCCAAAGCCCAGGATATCCCTGTAGAATGCCACCATTTTTTCAATGTCTTCAACAAATAGCCCCGTATGTACACTGTTAGATAAAATACCCATATTGACACTCTCCCGCTTAAAATATAGTAAACTGCTAGTTCGCTCTCAATAATTAATTTACAGTACCATTTTACCATAATAATAAAACAAACTTACACAGGAACAATCGCAGGATGCCGAACTGTATGCTGTTGGGCGGGCGGGTAAGGCTGTCGGATGCATGATTGAGCGACTTAGCGGTACACGGCTCACGCAAATATAAGGTGAGGCAAATCCGCCATGAATGGCGGATTTAGCCGGATACGGCATGCAGGTCGCATGGGCGAGCAGCAAATGCAAGGCATTTGCGACCAGCCAATGCCGTTAGAGGCGGCCGAACAAAGGAGAGCATGAGCCCTGGACCGCTCGGAGCTTCATCCCACATCCATATAGCCTCACCGCCCGCCTTCAACGATTGTTTTTCCCACATATCTGGACAGCATTATATGTGAAATGGTAAAATAACTGCGAAACTACAGTACATATTCGTCTCACGTTTATTCATCAAAATGGGGGCCTAAAGTGAAAGAAATCTTCAGTATGTGGAAATATGGCATGATGGTTGCGGTCACTATACTGTGCGCAGGCATATATATGCTGTTTCTGCTGCCCACGAAGTCGATCCCTATAATACCCGGCGTTACTGAAATAAGGCCGGCATCGCTGTTTCCCGTTATATTCGGACTACTTTTCGGGCCTGCAGGCGCCTGGGGTTCGGCAATAGGCAATTTGGGCGGGGATTTTTTCGGGACGTTATCGGTCGGATCGGCCTTCGGATTTGTCGGAAATTTCATGTACGCATACATACCCTACAAGTTATGGAGCAGACTGAAGCCGAAATTCGGCGAAGATAATGCTCCTACCGTCAACAGCGCCTGGAAGCTGGCACAATTCGGCATAATAGCCTTTATCGCAAGCGCGGCATGCGCGGTTATCATTGCATGGGGTTTTGAAGTACTGGATCAGGTAGGCTTTACGACTCTCGCAGTCATAATCACACTGAACAATTCAGTCATAACTCTTTTGCTCGGTCCTGTAATCCTTCCGCTTCTTTATACGCTGGCGAAAAAAAATAAACTTCTTTGGACCGATATCATGCATAAGAAGGATATAAGCAAACCTTCAGACGGCAAAATCTGTCCCCTTCTCGTAACGACCGGCTCCATCGGGGGACTGGTCATAGGCCTCCTGGCAGGTCATTTCATATCCGGGCAATCTCTTTTTGGCCACCAGCTTCTTACGGCAGCAGGTTCGGGTAATCTGATCACAGCATTGATAATCTTGCCGTTTTTGACCTTGGTTTTTTACGGCTCTTTCAATTCATGACTTTTTTTCGTCTGCTTGTAATAGAGCAGTATTAGTTCGTCCAGTTCCCGGCTTCTTTTTTGAACAATCGTGCTTGTCAGATTTTCAGATTCTATCAGAAGATGCAGCTCATTACGCAAATGATTGATATTGCTTTTATAACTTGCTGACTTACTGTTTTTCAAGGCTATCCACCTCCCGGCAATGATAAAAGGTAACCCTCTTACTCAAGACCTGAATGCGTTTTACCGTCAGTTCTACCTCTTGGAACTCTTTGGGATTAGCCTTTAACTAAGTAATAGTACTTTTTATTGCCACATTCTTATTATATTACATTTTTATAGGGTATTCAACATAATTTCCCTTTTGCCGATATTTTATATACGCAAAATAAATATTGCTACCGAAGAATCTCGCAATTATAATTATTAAGGGATTGCGTGGTATCTCGTATTGTACGAAAAGAGGCTGGTTATGGGAAATATTTTTATTACTTACGATATGGGAGTCCCTCAGATAGGCTGTACCGAGTGCGGAAAATGCAACAGTATAATGGGCATCAGTCTATGCGGCATAACCGCGAGAGGCTGCTGCCATTACTTTCCCGAGTTTACTCTCGTGGATATCCAACGGTTGGCTGTTGTTGAAGGCGGTAAAAAAGCCTTGGAAACCATACTTTCGTATGAAGGCACCGTAGTAAATGATTTCAATATCTACTGCAAAGGACCCTTCGACAAGGAAGCCTATGATAAATATATAAATTCCGGAGAGCTTCTTGAGACGGGCAGCATACATGATCATACGATATTTTTCAGGACCTGTCCGTTTGTAGTCCCGGGTACGGGCTGCATGTTCCCTCCGCGTTTCCGGACTACGGTATGCAATTTTTTTGTCTGCTCGGAAATATTTGAAAATATCTACGACCGGGACAAGCTTAATGAATATCTGAAGGAACGTTCACGGTATTCGAGATGGGTATATCGTGAAAGCGGCATACTGCAGCATCTGCTTGAAGAGGAAGGTCTCAGTCTGAAATCCGGCATGGGCGCCGCACTTGATTTCCTGTCGGGGTTAGTACAGAGCAGTTATGATTTTCCACTGCTGGAACCTATCACATATGTCCCGGTATCAGATGAAAATGGCAGCCCAAGTACGACCTCGACGTTGTGATAACCCTCCTCCCTCAAGTCTATAAAGCCCTCCGGCCTGGTTTTGCCGTCTATTATCACAGACATGACCCCGCAGCTTACGTTATCGGGATTTTTGATTTCAATATGGAATACCGCTTTCTCAGTTCGGTAATCAATTTCGTACCTGTCCCAGTTTCTGGGTATGCATGGGTCGATGTAAAGGCGGTGACCCTTCTTTTTAAAGCCCGCCATGTATTCCAGTCCCACCTTGTAAAGCCATCCGGCGGCACCGGTATACCACGTCCACCCTCCTCTTCCGGTCTGCGGCTGTACTGTGTAAACGTCGGCAGCCATTACGTACGGTTCGACTTTGTAGCGGATATATTCCATGTATGTCCTCGTATGGTTTACAGGGTTCAGCATATGGAACAGTTCCCCCGCTTTATCACCCATTCCCAGTTCGGCAAAAGCCAGCACGGCCCAGGCCGCGGCATGCGTATATTGACCGCCGTTTTCCCTGACACCCGGGACATAACCTTTTATATAGCCCGGCTGCAGTATACCTTCATCAAACGGAGGAGTCAGAAGCTTTATTATGCCTTCGCTTTCATCCACAAGATATTTCTGTACCGCAGCCATGGCTTCATGCATGCGGTTTAGTTTGGCGACGCCGGACACGACGGACCAGGACTGTGATATCGAATCTATCATGCATTCCGAATTCTGAACAGAGCCCAACGGCGTCCCATCGTCAAAATAGGCCCTTCTGTACCAGCTGCCGTCCCACGCCTCGCTCTCTATGCTTTCAGTGAGTTTCTGAGCGGCTGTCCGGTAGATTTCCATCCGTTCATAGTCTCTCATGAGCTCACATATCTGTGTGAATTTGTTAAGTATCGTGATAAGGAACCATCCCAGCCATACGCTTTCTCCCGATCCCTCGATACCTACCAGATTCATACCGTCGTTCCAGTCGCCTCCCCGGATTAGCGGAATTCCATGCGCTCCTGTCGGCAGTGATCTGTCAATGGCAAGCACGCAATGCCCGTATAGATCCGAAGAAGCTTCAGAGATCCACGGTTCCCCATACTTTTCATCTTCGTCCTCTTTTAGCAGCGGGCCCTCCAGGAACGGAACCTGTTCCTTCAGGATACTGTAATCGCCCGTTTTCTCAATATACTCGGCCGTAACGAATGCCAGCCACAGCAGATCGTCCGAATATCTCGTCCTTATGCCCTTGCCATCCTCAGCATGCCACCAGTGCTGTACATCGCCCTCCCTGAACTGCCTTGACGCATGCAGCAATATCTGCGCTTTTGCCATCTCAGGCCATGTATTCAAAACTGCCATGCAGTCCTGCAGCTGATCTCTGAAACCGTATGCTCCGCCTGCCTGGTAATATCCTGATCGTGCCCACAGCCTGCAGGCGATCGTTTGATAAAGCAGCCATCCGTTCATCATTACGTCAAATGAATCGTCCGGCGTATGAATATGAATAGCCTCAAGCTTTTCGAGCCAGAATGCCCTGACCTTTTCAAGCTCCTTTTCTGCCGAAGCAACAGTCAGGAATTTCTCCGCATACTCGTGCGCCTTCTGTACATCAGGTGCGCTCCCCAAAAGGAATACAGCCTTTATCTCCTCTTCAGGCCGTAACATGACGCTCCCGCACACTGCGGCGCATGGATCGAGCCCTGCCCCCGTGGTATCCGGGAGTTTTTCGGTCAAAGGCACATCAGGCTTGCCGGCGCTGCCCCTCCTGCCCAAAAACACCTGTCTGTCGCCGGTAAAAGATTTTCCTTCCATACTGGTACACAAAAAGGCCACCCTGCCGCAGAAATCCTTGGTGTACTTGTTTTCCGCAAACAAAATCCCCCCCTCGTCCCGCCACGTAACGATATAAGGAGAGGTCTGCGAATCATCTACGCCCAGTACGGGCCTTATACGGTATATTACTGAAAGGTCATGAACCTCGCCGGTCATATTGGTTATTGATACAAGGCAAATCTTTACCGGAGCATCCAATGCGGCAAATAGTGTAAGGGAGTGGACCAGCCCGTTCCTTTCATGTTCGAATGCACTGTAGCCGTGCCCATGTATCACCGTATACGGCGCTTCCTCATCATCCGCATGAGTCAGGCTCCAGCTGCTATTATCATTCCGGTCGTTTACGGAAAAGGATTCGCCGGAGCTGTCGGTCACCGGATCGTTCGACCATGGCGTCAGCTTGAATTCCCGGCTGTTTTCCGCCCAGGTATAGCCGCCGCCGCATTCAGTGACGAGAAAACCGAAATTTCTGTTACTTATCACGTTAACCCATGGCGCAGGCGTATGCATCCCTTTTCCCAATCGGATCACATATTCCCTGCCATCCTCGGAAAAGCCGCCTATACCGTTGAAAAAGTTCAACTTTCTGTCCGGTATTAAGTGGAATACACTTATACGGTGAGGCATATCCTGCTTTGGCTGTGTGGCTGCAGAAGCGTCTGAAGGCATACCGGAAAATAGGAGCGCGGAACCGCTGGTTTCGGCCGCAGACCTTTCCGGTACTTTTCTGATTTCCCTGACTTTTCTTTTAAGCTCATCGATTCCATCTCTGACAACCAGCGATGCCACTGTATAAAAAAGTGTGATCTGATTTTGATCCATTTCGGATGAATTCCTTATGAAAACACCGCCGCTGCGGTTCAAAAGATCTCTTGCATGGCTGGAAGCTACGGCATTCCTGACCTGGTCGTTCAGGGGCCGGGAATATCCCTCCTTCTTGTTTACCAGTATCACAAGATCGGTCAGGAGGCTCTTCATCCTCCAGAATTCATGTCCTTTCAGCGCCCAGTAGACCATATCAAGGTCATCATTGCCGTTGACTTCCACCAGTATGACGGGCAGATCGCCTGAGACGCCAAACGGCCAAAGATCCCGCTGTGAGCATTTGTTTTCAAAAATGTACCCCGAATACTCTCGTCTCAGCGGATTGTAATATAAAAGGAACGGCAGCAAATCGAGATAGAATTCTGTTTCGTTTGCCTCCAGCCCAAGATAACGACTTTCTACCTGACTTCTTGTCCAGGAGAGCTCAAATGTCCTCTCCGACGTCCTGAAATCGCTATATTTGTCCGCAAGCTCCAAAGCCTGCTTCCTCGATTGCGCAATGGCGACGGTATATACCGCTTTAACGGTATTTCCGGGTTCTATTTTAATACGCCTTCGCAGGCTCATAACAGGATCGAGAACCGACCCCTCGCTGTTGCTGAGCGGTTGGTCAGGATCGAGAGCGGCAGGGTCGGAAAGACTGCGGTTCCTGCCTATGAACTTAGCCCTGCTTGTTTCATACTGAAGCTCCCCTATGGATGAATCCTTATCGAGCGTCATCGTGTGAAGCAGCCAAACAGGCTTCTGCTCAGCCTTTCTCTGCCTTTTTAACGCAAGCAGGCACTTCTGTTCCCTGACGAATTCGGTTTTTATGAACAGTTTGTTGAAGGCAGGGTGGGAAGCGTCCTCCTGGCGCGGCGACAGCACCGTTTCCAAATAACTTGTCAGTTCGACGATCCTGGTGCTGCTGCTGTGGTTTGTGACGGATATCCTTCGGACCTCTGCTTGATCCTCAGGCGAAACTGCCACTTCCAGATGGGTTTCCAGATTACCGTCCCGTCTGAAAAATTCAGCCTTGTCGGGAGAGAATACAACCCTGTATTTCGCAGGCTCGGTTCCGATGGGATCGAGAGTGGCCGACCACATGTTGTTTGAGTTTATATTCTGTACGAATATATAGAAACCATTTTTAACTGAATAATCCCTGTTCCACCTTGTTACTGCAATACTGCCGTCAGTACTGTAACCCGAGCCACCGTCGGTCATCATGACCGAATACGGCCCGTTAGAAAGGATATGTACGTTCGGCAGCAACGCGCCCGGCAGGCCGAATACCCTGAACACTGCGCCGCTTACCTGCTCCGCTCTCTTTACATGTACGGTCTTGTCTTCCTGGTACTCTCTTGTAAACATAACCTTATCGGGCATTTTTTCCTGCAGCAGCAGTTCCGCCGACTGAATGACGGGATCCCCATGGAAACGTCTCTGCAGTATATTTGTATGGAAAAAGTTGTTGAGAGCAGCGAGGCTCATACCCTGGTGATGCGCCATAAAACTTTTTACTACCCTGTATTGTATGTCCTTCTCCATACGCGACGGAGTAAAATCGATCGCCTCGTACAAACCCCATCCGCCGTCCATCCCCATACGGCAGAGTTCTCTCAGATTACGCACTACCGACGCCGGTTCGATGCCCAGGGAAAGGATCGATGCATAGGGCGCTGTTACCATATCATTCGCAAGTCCCCGCTTAAGTCCGAGTTCGGGCACCCCAAATGCCCTGTACTGATAATTGAGATTGAAATCCAGCGCACTGTAACCGGATTCGGAAATACCCCAGGGTATTCTTCTCTGCTTCCCGTATTTTTTCTGTACCCTTACCACAAAAGAGTATGTCTCGTCAAAAATCGTATTTTCGTAGCTCCGCATGATAAGCGCAGGCATCAGGTATTCGAACATTGTGCCCGTCCAGGACACCAGCCCTTTCCCGCCGTCCACCGAGGTGAGCTTCCTTCCGAGGCGCATCCAGTGCCTTCTGTCCACCTCTCCGCGCGCTATCGAGATATAACTGGCCTGTCTGGCTTCGGAAGCCAGAAGGTCATAGTAGGATTTGCTGAGGCGGCCGTCCTCCGCATCGTAACCGATAGAGAAAAGCATCCTTTTATGATCGAAAAGCGGTGAAAATTCAGTTGAGTCAATGAGCTTCGTGATCCTGTCGATGAGATCGGCGATCCGACCGCGCATATTACCGATATTGGCCGCAGCCCTGCCTTCATCAAGCGTACCGGGCAGTCCCGGCAAAGAATAAAACTGAAACAGCTCGTTTGCAAAATTAACTGACATATTGTAAGATTTCAGTCTCCAGATATTATTTCCCGGCAATACCGCATCATTTTGCCTGACCGGCGCATTCTCCCCGCTGTTCAGGCCGGAGGCAAGTTCACCGAGAATATGTGCCCACCTGGCGATGTCCATCCCGGCACCCTTACTTAATTCAGTTAATATGCGCCTGGTTTCCTGATCGGCGCCGGTTCCTTCCTCCTCCCACATCAATTCGAGAGTATCCTTGAGACCCGCAGCCATTACCGGCCTTGCGGGCTGTGCATCCAAATACTCTTTCAGGCCCTCCCTGACCACCATGAGGTAACCGACCAGGTTGCCGCTGTCCACGGTAGATACATAGAGCGGTCTGAGTGTTTCCAGCGTCTCAGTGTCATACCAGTTATACAGATGGCCTCTCCATTTTTCCATGCGTTCCATCGTGGTAATAGTTTTTTCGAGCCTGTCGATCATTTCCTTCCACCCGATATATCCCAGGTCGCAGGCAGACATGATCGATACGAGCAAAAGGCCTATATTCGTGGGAGAAGTCCTGTGAGCTACGCCTTTTGGAGGGTCTTCCTGAAAGTTGTCGGGTGGCAGGAAATTCTCATTCTCATTAGCAAAATCCTCAAAGTACCTCCAGGTTTTTCTCGAGATCTTTCTTAACAGGGTGATATCGCTTTTAGGAAGCAGGTATGCTTTTTTGACCGTAGGCCTGCTGATACTGTAAAGCGTCATCGGTGCAGCCGCCCACAGGATCGCCGTTGCAGCGGCAGGTATCAGGCTTCTGTGCGAAAGCGCCAGAGCCAGGATCAGAACGGCTGCGGCCGAAGGAAAGGAAAACCACATCTTCCTCACATAGCTTGCCGCGCTGTTTTTGGAATTGGCCTCCACATCAGCTGCAGTCACCCATTCGAGCATATTTCTATGTGAGCGGAATATCCTGTATAAAGTCCGGATGATCGCGTCAGCCATCAGAAATGCCTGGTGCGGTATCATCATAAAGAGCAGCACCGATTGAAGTGCAGCCGCCTTGATACCGGACATAACGGTAGAGTTCGATTCCTGTAGCTTCAGCGTACCTGTAAGCAGCATATTCAAAAAGCCCATCGTAAGGGGCGAAATTGTTACGAGCAATGCAAAACCAATCCATACGAGATCGTCCCCCGGCAGAAACCCGATGCCTGCCAGTATGAGGAGCAGAAGTGCCGGATCCAGAAGGCTTCTGCGCATATTATCGAGTATTTTCCACTTTGATAAACCGGAAATACTATTTTTTCTTTTTTCTCCGTTTCCGTTCCTTACCGTTCCGGTTAGCCAGGGCAGGAGCTGCCAGTCTCCCCTGACCCATCTGTGCTGTCTGGCGGCATATGAATTGTAGCCTGCCGGATAGCCGTCCACGAGCTCGATATCGCTGACAAGACCTGCCCTGAGATGGCAGCCTTCTATCAGATCATGGCTGAGTATCGTATTTTCGGGTATTCTGCCGTCAAGTACCCTTTGGAATACATCCACCTCGTAAATTCCTTTCCCGGTGAATATACCCTCGTCGAAAATATCCTGGTAAATGTCTGAAACGGCAGTCGTGTAGGGATCGATGCCTCCCTGTCCGGCAAATATCCTTGTGAACATGGAACGGCTGGCCCCCGGGATGCTGACGCTGATTCTGGGCTGAAGAAGCCCGTATCCGTCGCTGACAAGGCCTGTTTCGTCATCCACCACAGCCCTGTTCAAGGGATGGGCTATCGTCCCTATCAGCCTTTTCGCCGCCCCCATAGGGAGGTTTGTATCCGCATCGAGTGTTATGACATATTTAATCCTGGGAAGCTGTGATAATTCTCCCGATACTATACCGAAACCCGTTTCGCTGCTGCCGCAAACAAGCCTGTTGAATTCAACGATAGCGCCCCTCTTCCGCTCCCAGCCCATCCACCTGTTTTGCGCGTTATTGTAGACCCTCTTTCGATGCATGTAGTAAAATAGTTCCGGGCCTTCTTTCGCGTATTTGAGGTTCAGTTCCTTTATCCCCTCCGCCGTTGTTTTTACTATTGCATCGTCAGTATCGAGGACCTCTGCGGGGGCATCCCTAAAATCGCCTACAAGGGCAAAAAACAAATTTTTCTCACGGTTGGCCAGATAATACACCTCAAGCTGGTGCAGCAGCTCTCTCGAACGGACCGGACCGGTCAGAAGCGTAGGTATTATGACGAAGGTTGAAAGCTCCTGAGGTATCCCTGTCTTCAATTCCAGCTTGGACAGCATGCTTGGTCTGCATACATGGCTCGTGATCGTATTGCATATGTTCAAAGCCAACTCGCTGCAAGGTACAAACAGGAGTATTGCCGTAATTATGGGCCAGAAGGAGGATCTCGTATTATCATGGGTCGCGGAATAATACATGAAGTACGTGACCAGGAATATCGTCAGAAATAATGAGATCCCGATATATAAGTTCATCGAATCGCTGATTGCTCTGGAAATCGGCCACAGCCGCCGCTTCGCATATTTACCGAGTATGCCGAGCAGGGTTTTCCTTCCCTTTCCCACCAGGTAATATCCCACGTGGTCCGTCGGAGTTTTATTTCCGCCTGTTCTCGCACATTCGACAGTCCTGTCCGCGACATATATCTCGGAAACTCCGAAGGCCCTGGCAAGCTTCTCGACTTCGTGCCTGTAGTGATCCCTGGATTCGAAATCCATTTGCGGATATGTCCCGTCGGGATCCTGCCTCATTATCTGTTCAACCCTGCTGAGGGCTTCAAAAATATCGGACCAGTCAAGGCTGGATAAGAAATGAAGACCCGTAATCGAATTTCCGATCGCTACCTGCATTGACGCCTGGAGCTGATGCTCCGACCCGGTCATAGTATCCACGGAGGAATCTTCACTTTCGAGCCTGTTGTTTATCAACGCCTTTAGCGTAGCAAAATATTTATTGTGCTTTCTGAGCTTCTGGATCAGGTGCTCGACGAATGACGGCGAGATCTCGCTTATATTCTCCAGCCGGCTGTCCAACAGTTCGTCCAGCTGCCGTTCATCTAGGTCATTGGCAATTATGTATGCAATCATTTCCTCCGCTCTCTTCCACTCAAAGCGTGACGAACGGATTTTTTCGCAGGTATTGCGAATACTCTCGACGAGCGCGATCCTAAGCATAAGCGGGACTGCCCAGAGTTCTCCCATAGACATCAGGGTCTGGCTCTGATATGCCTGTATGAATGTCGTAACGGTTCTTTCGTCGATGCTCCCGTCCGAATGCGCCACCATCTCCAGGGCGATTGCATATACCCTGGGATAACCCTTCAGATACCCCTTCTTCAGTATGGGAAGCCTTGAATACTGTCCCCGGGATAAATTCCTCCTGATGAGCTTAACCTGTTCCTCGATTATGTAGAAATTATCGAGGAGCCATTCCGCGGCAGGTGCTGTCTGCACCGATTCTTTTACATCGGCGTCCAGTTCCCTGTATACGCTTTTAATGAAACCGTAGTTGTCATTAAGGCGTTTGACCAGCCAGTGCAGGCTTTTTACCGATTTCCCCACAGGGTGGTTGCGGGCTATTTCGACCGCATGCTTCTGCAAATCCTCAGCAGCAAGTATGGTATCTCTAACTTCGACGCAGCGGTCAGTCTTCCGTTTTGAAAGCAATATGAAAAGATAAATGATTAAACCTGACAGAATAACATATGTTGCCGCTATGATCAAACCCATTAAAAAATATCACCATTCCATGCTTTTGATTGCCAAATTTCTTCACAGCATCAATAGCATACCCTGAAACAGTGATATTCATAATAATCCATATAATCCCATAAAATCAGTCAAGGCGGGAACCAATCACTCGTATGCCGGCTCCCCGGCGAGCTTCTCCAGCACTCTGCACGCATCTTCATAACCAAGTTTCAGATTCCTACGCGCTGTTTTATTCGTAAAGTCCATGGTAGATCCCAGGCTTTCCGAAGGCGATATGCTTGTTATATTGAGACTGTTTCTTTTGAAGCGTCTTTTTAAGCCGAGTCCGTATGTACGAATAGCGATAATGCTTTTAAATCCCTTGTCACTGACGAGGTTCACAGGCAGGACATTGTACAGGCCACCGTCTATGAACGATCGTCCGTCGATTATAGTCCTTTTGAAGACGGGAAAACTGGCGCTGGCTATGACATAGTCGGCCAGCTGTCCGTACGGGATATTCTCCTTATATATTTCGATGCCTTTCCTCTTCGTAAGGTCGACCGTTACGACGCCAAAGCCTATTTTTGATTCTCTTATCAGAGCTTCGTCCAGGGCATCTTTTACCAGCTTCTCGAGCGGCGCCACATTAAGGCCGCCATCCGCTATGATCTTCTTTATTTTGCGCGCAAGATCCCGCAACGATTCCGGTCTGGAGCCATTTTCGGCATAACCCGCCAGTCCGCTGCCGCTAAAATCGATCACGCTGGCAGGGTCGATATTATACCATACATCATACGCTCTGTCCGTATCTCCCTGGACAACCATGGCGCCGTTCAGCGCGCCGACGGAGCAGCCGGCGACCATGCCGATCTCGAGCCCCATTTCCTTTATTGCCTTGCAGGCGCCTGCCTGATAGGCTCCCCTGCTCCCTCCGCCTTCCAGTACTAACCCGTACATATCATCACCCCATAATTGCTTAGTATGCCCTGTTGCTTTAGCGTCGAAAGGGGACATTCCTTGCCATGGTATCGATTGGGGACATTCCTTACTATGGTATTTGAGGTGTAGCCCCTGACCTTTTAGGTGTGTCCCCAATATTGCTTTAGCGTCGAAGGGGGACATTCCTTGCCATGGTATCGATTGGGGACATTCCTTGCTATGGTATTTGAGGTGTGTCCCCTTACATTATACATTATACATTATTCCCTCCATTACCATAAATATTGTATGGAAAAACCGTCGGCGCCTCTGTTAAAATAACTAAATATCGGGGACACTTGCTCGAATAATCATATTCGTAAGAGCAAATGCCATATAAACGAGTGCCGAATCTCCGCGAGGAGTACGGGGGATATAATTACGGATCGGCGGCTGAAAGGCGGCCGTATCCATGGGTGAATCTCGAATGAGTAGGGTGGTTCCTCGACCCGAACCCGTCAGCTAACCTCGGAGGCAAAAGGGGGTAAAAATGAATATTTTCAAGAAACTTGGCACGATGGCTGCAGGAATAATTCTTGCGTCAGCGTTCCTGGGAAACACTGCCTTTGCGGCAAATTACACCGTCCAGGCAAACGACTCGCTTTACGGGATCGGACAACTGTTTTCGCTCTCGTCCTCTACAATAAGGTCGGATAACGGATTATCCGGCAATTTGATCTATCCCGGTCAGGTATTGTATGTCAGGTCCGGCACGTATACCGTAAAGTCAGGCGATTCGCTATACCTTATCGCAAAAAAGCTTGGAGTTAATCTGAATTCGCTCAGGAAGGCCAACAATAAATGGAACAATGCCATTTATCCCGGCCAGGTGCTGAATGTACCGGCATCGGCAAATTCAAACTCAAGCGCGGCGGTTACGTCAGGAAAGGCTGCAATCAATTATACACAGGCTGAAGTCGACCTCCTGGCCAGACTTGTCAGGGCCGAGGCCGAAAGCGAACCTTACAGCGCCAAGGTAGGCGTAGCGGCTGTAGTTGTTAACAGGGTAAAGAGCAATCTTTTCCCGAATACGATAACTTCCATCATTTATGAAAAGGATAGCGGATACTATCAGTTTACGCCGGTAGAAAACGGCTGGATCAGCAGACCCGCCAGGGACGTCGACAGACAGGCAGCCCTTGAAGCGCTCAAGGGAAGCGATCCCAGCAACGGAGCGCTCTATTATTTCGATGACAGCGCAACCAACAAATGGCTCTGGTCCAAACCCATACTGGCAAGGATCGGCCATATGGTATATGTATACTGATCGGCTGAAG
>JAEYOM010000088.1 GCA_023411715.1 Bacillota bacterium
TTAGCGCCAAATTCGTTAAATTGTTGTATACTGTTGTACATAGAAGATGATCATCCTTTGTTGTGTATTTTTTGGCGATTATATATTAACAGGATTTCATCTTCTTTTCTATTATTCTTCCTTTTTATTCCATTAATTTCCCTACAGTAACTTTACGCTAACATTCTGAAAAATAATAATAAGAATTTAGGCTCGCGGTCTGAGTTGCTGCTATGTCGCGGCGGTTTCAGCTGCCGCAATGGCGTCCCTGGTTGCTTTGAGCACTGCCGTTGTATTACTGTCAAGCTTTTCGAAGAAACTAAACTTGCCGATACTTCTGAAAACTTCCTTCAGTTCCCTTTTTTCTTCTTTCCGGAACAGCCTCTTCAATACACGGCATACCAGCAGCAGTGATATCAGAAATGCCATGTCCCGTTCCGCCCTCCTGTCGCCTGTTATGACGACGTTTTTAAGCTCATTTATCAGTTTCTCATGTCTTCCGTCATTGGTAACTATATACCTGTTATATGGAATCAGCCCAAGAAACCGGCCCTGTTCCACCCTTATCATCCCATTGTCCTCAAGATCATCCGTCAGGCGTCTTCTGAAGCCCTTGAGTTTGTATGGAAGACTGCTGACCAGTGTTCTCATTCTATACGAAGAGCCTTTCTTAATGATCACTTTATTGACCTCATCCAATATTTCCGAACCGGCAGAAGTGGAGGAAACAGATGATACTCTTTTACCGTCACATTTCAGTTTCCCCTGTTTGAGCAGTTCGAATAAAGCGATCGCCCCCGCGCCATAAAGCATAATGCTTCTTTGCGCCGTCATGCGCGCAGTTTCTCTGTTGATCGAGACAAATACGAATGCCTGCATATTATTCATTTTCTTCACCTGCCTTACTGCTGCCGGACTTTGTACTCTTTCTACGTTTACTGATAGCTTCCTGGAGGATATATTCTATCTGGCCGTTGACGGAACGGAACTCGTCCTCCGCCCAACGGTTTATCTCCTCCCACATTTTTGGGTTCAGCCTCAGCAGCAGTGTTTTCTTCTCGGCCATATAAGAAAGCTTCCTTTAATTGTGAAGTGTGCCGGTGTTTATAATGGGCTGAGTAGAGCGCTCGCCGCACAGTACTACCAACAGGTTGCTGACCATTGCAGCCTTACGTTCCTCGTCAAGCTCCACGATACCGTTTTCATTCAACATATTTAATGCCATTTCGACCATACCTACGGCGCCTTCAACAATCTTCTGCCTGGCCGCTATTATCGCCGAAGCCTGCTGTCTCTGCAGCATCGCAGCCGCGATCTCAGGAGCATAAGCCAGGTGGCTCAGCCTTGCTTCTTCTACGACGACCCCCGCCTTGCCCAATCTCTCCTGGAGTTCACCTTTCAAGGCTTCGGAGACTTCATCAGCGCTGCCTCTCAGGGAAAGCTGTTTTTCATCGTTCGAATCGTACGGGTATAAACCGGCAAGGTGCCTCAGCGCAGACTCGCTCTGTGTTTGTACATAGTCTACATAGTTGTCCACGTCGAATACTGCCTCAGCTGTATTCTGCACTCTCCATACTATAACTGTCGCTATTTCGATCGGATTGCCCATCTCATCGTTGACCTTGATCTTTTCGCCGTTAAGGTTCCTGCGGCGAAGCGATATCTTCTTTTTTGTATAAAACGGATTGGCCCAGTGCCAACCGTCCTTTTTAACTGTTCCCTTATATGCGCCGAAAAGGATTATAACGGCAGCTTCATTTGGCTGAAGAGTGAAAAAGCCGCAGATCATAATGACCCAGGCGATAAAAACAGCTACAGCGGCAGCGATCAGCAGTCCCGAAGTTCTGATCCCCAAAACCAATATAACTACAGCTGCTGCAAGGATAAGTGTTGTAATAATGAACCACGGTAAACCTGAATGGACTTTTTTATCAATTTCTTTCATATGACCCTCCAAAACTGATATAATAGTGATATCATTATTATATCAGTTTTATATTTACTTTGCCACATTTTTTTCAAGAAAATTAAAAGACGTAATAAAAAATCGCAGACGCATCAAGCGGCTACGATTTTTTGAACAAGACTTCGCAAGGCTCATTGCGCCGGCACATAAGACTTACTGCTTCGAAGTGCTTTCCTCAAAGAGACCCGTTTGGGGTTCGGCCGTTGTGCCCTCCGTCCGGGGTTCGGAAGCAGTTCCCTGAAGGAGCGAAGGCCTAAGCATGCCGTACTTCTCAGCCTGTCCCATTATCTGCTCCTTCGACAGTCCATCCATCGGATCCCGGCCTGCAGCGTATATCATGCCTGCAACAGCAGTTATTATAATTCCTATGCCGATACCAAGCAACAGACTTTTCAGATTAAACCGGCTCATAAGGCTCTCCTTATTGAAGCTGCTCACTGCGCAGGCCGATTATCAGTTCGACCTCACCCTTGCCCAAGTTAAGCATTCTTGCGATATCAAGGCTTTCAATTCCCTGCCGTGAAAGACTAAGAACCTCAGAATACTTGTTGCGCAGCGGTACTACATTGTTTTTCTTATAAAAAGCCGCCTCTGTTTCATCGTTTTTTTGGTGCCGCTCGGCTGCCTTTTGTATTTCTTCCATATTTCCGGAATCTTCAGGCACTTTGGCTTCATCTATGATTACGTTCTTTGACTTCCTTTTAGTTTTCGCAGTTTTCGTCCTATATATAGATGCTGCCCTGTTGCTTTGCCCCGACGCCTGTATGATTGAAACAGGAGGCTGGACTGATGAACAGTCCTCCGCAGGATTGGCTGCTGTGCCGGCAGAAGTGCTTACGCTCATGGCCTTTACACGCTCGCCCAGTGCAAGGACTTTATCCTCGGCATTTTTAAGGTTTTGATCAAGCTCCTTGTTTTTGAGATCCATCTGATTTACGATATAATCAGAAAACTTGTTGAGCTCTTCGATCATTTGTTCGGCGTCATTAATGATTTCCGTGAGCTGCTGCTTTTTATCATCGAAGGTTTTGGTGAAATTGAATACTTTCTTTTTATCAAAAGCAATGAATAGAAGTGAAACCAGGACGAGCAAAATTCCGAGAAAAATCATACTAACATAAAAACCGTTCATTTTTCTACCTCACACTGATCACCGTCAGTTTTTCATGTCCAAACCGCTGACGATAACTTCGTTTTTATCCTCTGTATTATTCTATTCCATGTATATTCAGCATTATCGCTGTTATTATATCTTTATGTCAATCGTACAGGTCTTTATTTCCCTGACTGGCTTGCTTTTACAGTTCTCCTCCGTATTTTCGTACTCCCGGCCGTCCTTTTTCTTCTTTTTGTTCTGCCGGTCATCCCTCTGCTTTTCAGTTATTTTTGCTTCCTGAGTCTTTGAACGTGAGTATACGGTCTTAAGGGTATCATCAGCCTTGTGCTGTGTAGCAGTCGCCTGCTGCTGGAGCATGGTCTGATTCCTCTGTGCCTCGTCATTGCTGATCTTTGCCGCTTCCATCGTCCTTGGTACCATGATCTGAAAATCAATTGGCTTTATAGGCATTTTTTCACTTCCTAGCATCTCTGATACCTATTTGTCGAAACCGCCCACCCTGATGTCTGCGCCGTCTCTGTATAATGAACAATATTGCAGAGTTTCCTTGACGTACATCATGCACGATCCTATTGCGACCTTGGTTCCCGGGTATATATAGTTATAGCATCTTACTTTGCCGTAAGCATCCTGCTGAAGGTTCAATTCGAGAGTTGCCATTTCCTCCTTCAATTCGGAAAACCGGTTTGTAAGGAATACTTTCGTTCTGATGCTCTTTGCCAGCATATCCTGCTTTTCCGGGGTAAGCGCACCCGCCGTTTCGAGCTTTTTCAATATTGTTATTGCCTGCTCTGCCTTCCTCAGGTCGGACTCGGATCTGGCCATCTCTTCCTTGACAGCTTTGTAGCGCTCCCTTATTGTCGGATCCACGCCCACTTCTATGTCGGTGACGGTTTCTAGCTGAGAGCCTATCACCTTTGCAGTAATCTCTTTCCCAACCTTACAGTTTCCGCCTACAAGCAGGCCCTTCTTTCCCAAAAGTTCGAGCTTGTTGCCGCATTTGATATAGCTGTGCATAATCGCTTCGGCTTTAATGTCGTGTCTTGCTTCAACATTGCTGTTTTCGATATATCTTGCAATAATATCGCCGCCGCTTAAAAGTATGCCCTTGCCCATGCCCTGCATGCCGCGTCTCAGGACGATGTCGCCGCCGGCTTTGACTATGGCTCCTTCTGCAACGCCAACGATTTCGACCGTTCCTCCGGCCTCAACCACGAACCCTGAGAGCACGTTTCCCCTGACGATGACATTTCCGATGAAATTGATATTGCCGGTGGAATTATCTACATCGGCCGGCACTTCATAGGTGGAAAATATGTTTATCTTACCGTCTATATAGTTGATCTGGCCACTGATGTTCGCAATAAGGGACTGCCCGTCCTCAGTTATGCTTACGTTACGGCCCCTCGGCAATACCGCGGGCTTTCCGTCATGCGCAGGGATATCTGTGCCACAGACAGTTTTGCCTGCCGTGCCGCGGATAGGCGGTGTCAATGTGCATAATACCTGCCCCTGTTCTGCGCTCTGAATAAGATTGAGCTCTCTGAAATCGACTCTGCCGTCCTCAAGTATGGTGGGCTTGGATTCCCTTTTTATATCGAAATGGAACTCAACCTTTCCGTTCTGTCCGTTTGTCGGAGGAGTCCCTTCTGCTACACAGATTTCTTCATTATAGACCGGATATTTTACTATAGTCTCAAGATTGGTTCTGTTGATACCGTAAATAATGCCGCTTTTGCCAAGCTGGTCCAGGATTTCCTCGAGCGTCATCATACGTCCGTTCTCGGGAGGATTGAACGATATATAACCCTTCATTTTATCAGGTGATTTCTTAACATCGGCTGTGACATCGACTCTGATCTCATCCTGTGGACCGGCGATCTTTACCGGCGTCTTTTCCGCCTTTGTAACGACTAACTGCACTATATCCCTGTTAAAATTCCTGATTTTTTTACGGGTAAGACGATCAAGCACAGTCTGCAGATCAACGCGTCTTCCGTTTCCTACAGGTGGGCAGACGGATAAAAAAACGCCGTCGTTTTCATATGAAATCTGATAAAAACCATCATTTACATTGTTGACCGTCTCTCTACGATCCATACTTTAAGCAAGCCCCCGTCTAAATATCACTTTGTCCTGAACAGTAAAGCCTTATCCGCTTCAGTCGTCCAGCAGTGATTTTTGTCGTGCAAGTTTTCCCCTCAAACGCATTATTGCCTTCGTATGAAGCTGTGAAATGCGGGATTCAGATACCATCATTATCGCACTTATTTCTTTTAATGTCAATTCTTCGTAATAGTACAGTGTTAGTACCATTTTTTCCTTTTCCGGCAACTTTTCTATAGATTCGCCAAGGATCCTGCGCAATTCGTTCAATTCCGCTTCATGCTCGGGCCCGTCCGAATTGTCGGTGCTTGTTATATCCGTGCCTACCTCGTAATTCTGCTCGAGAAAGTCCTCAAGCGATACCATGGAGGTCACATTTACGTCATTTAACAGCTTGTAGAATTCATCGGTCGAAATTTTCAGCTTATCGGCAATTTCTTTATCTGTGGCGGAATGGCCCAGTTCATTTTCCACTTCCCAGTATGCTTTCTCAAGTTCCTTGTTTTTTTGTCTGAGCGATCTCGGCACCCAATCCATATCTCTGATACTGTCAATGATCGAGCCGCGTATACGTAAGGAAGCATAGGTTTCGAACTTGACTCCCTTGTTCATATCATACTTGTCTATGGCGTCTATCAACCCGAAAACGCCGAAACTGACTAGATCGTCATACTCAACGTTCGAACCGAAATAGATATTCAACCTTCCGGCAATGAATTTGATCAAATGAGAATATTCAAGTATCAGAGATTCCCTTACGGCAGGATCTCTGGTCTCATTGTACTGCTTCCAAAGCTCCTTCTGGTCTTTACCGCTGATAAGCATTTTTATCCCCCGTAAATTGATATTACTCGTTCAGTTTCGTTTTTATAGCCTTGCTTATATCAAAAGGCTTAAAGTCATTATCGCTGTCATCTGCTACCAGATCCAGTTTCGGAGCCTGCGTATGCGCTTGCGGGGCTGTCTGGTGTTCCCCGGCCTGGTGTTCCAGCGGCTTGTTATCCTGTGGAGCGGCCTTTTGCTCCTCATTCAGGAGCGCCTGCTCCTGAGCCTCCTCAAGCTCCTTTTCCATTTTCTTTTTCTCTCTGTCTTCGTGAATCGATAATATCGTACTTCTAGCATAAATTCCAATCGAAAAGAATACTAGCATCATTACAGCCATCCGCAGATATAACGTCTGGCTCCCGGCTCCGGCTGCGTAACCACATATCCCGGTGATGATCGCAGCCAAACAGCCTGCAAGGAACGGTAACTTCTGTATGTGCTCCATATGCTATATCTCCTTTAAACCGTGACCGATGGTTTTTATCATAAGTTTTCCTGTATCCGAATGTATCTCTATTGTCCTTCCGTAATTTCCCCCGGTATCTTCCGAAAGGATCGGTATGCCAAGCATATTCAGCGCTTCCTTCGATGCCGATACGTTCCGCGCACCTATCCGGAGCATCTCTGATGTATCGTTGAATGAAAACATCTGAGCCCCGCCTGCAAGCTTTGCCACGATCTGCGATCTGACCGCTCCGAGGCTGATCATATCATCAACAAGCTTGACAATTGCAGTATCCGCAAACTTGGCCGTATTCGAATTGATTCTGGCCTGCTGACTCGAAGGCAGCATAATATGCGCCAGTCCGGCCACTTTTCTGACGGGATCGTATAGCGCAATACCTACGCAGGATCCGAGACCAAGTGTTGTAATTACGCACGGGTGCCTTGATGTTTGCAGATCCGCCATGCCTACCTTAATCAGATTAACCATTCATCCAATGACTCCTAATGCTTTCAATAATACGTCATACGTGTCGTAATCAGGTACGAGGAAGAAATCGCCGACTACCTTTTCAAACCCTTCCGAAAACTCCGTTTCGATATAGAGCACCGTATCCCCGACTTTACCGAATTCGATCGCCGGTACGCTCAGGATAGCTCCGGCCATATCGATCGCGAGATCCGGAACGGAAGGCACCATCGTAAGGTTAGTCAGCGAGGATAATGCTGACAGGTACGAACCGGCAAGGATATTGCCTATTTCCTTCAGTGCGGAAATTTCCATTTCGGAAAATTCATGAATCTCATCGAGAGGTCGGCACATCAGCATATTTACCAGCATGCCTGCAGCCTTCTGCTGCAGGATGAACATGATGTTGCCGGTCAGATCGCCGCTGACCTTGAGCAGGATGCCTACCACCGGCAATTCAGCTCCGCCGAGAGTATCGCTGACATCCTTGAATTCCAGTATCTTTGCTCTTGGCACATCCATATCAACCTTGCGGTTCAGAAGCTTCGCAAGTGCTGTTGCAGCATTTCCGGCGCCTATGTTTCCTATTTCCTTCAGCACATCCAACTGCAGATTGTTTAGGTCATCAATACCTGTAGCCATACCAGCTTCTCCTGTTTAACGATTCCTAAATGTATTCACTACTTGCCCGGGTTTTCTTCCAGCGAAATAAGCTTTTCGAGGTTCAGCAATGTAATTATCCTGCCGTCCGATTTACCGACTCCCGTTATGTAATCCATGGAGAGCTCACCTGAAATATTCGCCATGCTTTCGGTGGATTCCTCGTCGAGTTCTATTACTTCCGCTACCGAATCGACAATAAGCCCTGCTGATATTTCATCGAGCTTTATAATAACTATCCTCGTGTCCGGGTCGTAAACATCCTCTGCCATCCCGAATTTCAGCCTGAGGCTGATTACGGGTATGATCTCGCCTCTGAGGTTTATGACTCCGCTGATAAAAACAGGCAGCTTGGGAACTCTGGCAATACTCATATCCTTTTCAATGATCGTGGTGATTTTGTGTATGTCTATGCCGTATTCCTCGTTGCTGAGTCTGAATATAAGAAATTTTCTTGCTTCCGAAATTGTCTGGTCTGCCATCTTCGCCCCTCCCCTTTTAGTTGGCCAATGCGTTCACATCGAGTATCAACGCTACATTTCCGTCGCCGAGTATAGTTGCGCTGGTTATAAGCTTTATACCGGACAGGAACTTGCCAAGCGATTTCTGCACGATTTCCTGCTGTCCGAGTATCTTGTCGACTACAAGGCCGGTAAGGCGTTCGCCCTTTTTAACTATTACAAGCGTCAGA
This sequence comes from Bacillota bacterium, assembly GCA_023411715.1. Taxonomy (GTDB): domain Bacteria; phylum Bacillota; class Clostridia; order Acetivibrionales; family DTU013; genus JAEYOM01. The sequence continues at coordinate 8,258 of JAEYOM010000088.1, forward strand.
TTCCTCGGCGCATCGCCGCTTTCCTTCGGAACCTCGAGAACCTTGTCGAGCCTTACTACAGGTATCACTGTATTCCTGTACATAACGACCTCCTGATTCCGTACCAGCTTGACGTCGTCGGCAGGTATATTGGCGATCTTGTGTATCGAACTCAGCTGTATGGCATATTTCTCTTCACCCACCATTACAAGCAGCGCCTGAATTATTGCAAGTGTCAGCGGAAGCCTGATATAGAATCTGCTGCCTTTTCCAAGCTCAGTCTCGACTTCCACGAAACCGCCAAGGGCTTCTATCTTTGTCTTTACGACATCGAGTCCTACGCCCCTGCCCGAAAGATCAGTCACTTTGTCTGCCGTGCTGAAGCTCGGTTTGAAAAGGAAATCGATTATATCCTTCTTTGTAAGGTTGGCAGCCATGTCCTTGTTTATCAGTCCGCGTTCAATAGCCTTCTTTTTGACTTTGTCAACATTTATGCCCTGGCCGTCGTCTCCTACTTCTATAACAACGTTATTGCCGTCCTGGTAGGCTTTTAATTCGATAAGACCCATTTCAGGTTTTCCGAGGCTCTTTCTCTGCTCGATCGACTCGATCCCATGGTCGCAGGAATTCCTGAGCAGATGGATCAGAGGATCGCCTATCTCATCGATAACGGTTCTGTCAAGTTCAGTTTCCTCACCTGACATTTTCAGTTCGACCTCTTTGCCGAGATTCTTGGAGATATCCCGTATCATTCTCGGAAAACGGTTGAACACTGTTTCGACGGGCACCATCCTTACCTTCATTACGGCATCATGCAGATTCGTGGATATTCTCTCCAAATACTCTACTGTCTCAACATACGATTGAGTCTTTTCTATACCCTCCAGGCCTTCCAGCCTGGTCTTTTGTATTATGAGCTCACTAACAAGGTTAAGCAGTACATCAAGCCTGTCAATATCGACCCTTACCGTCTTTCCGGTCTTTGTCCTTTTGGCTGCAGAATCAGCCTTGGCCTGCGACTGGTCGCCTTCCGCGTTTTCGGCAGCTGTCTTTGTTTCGTGATCTTCAGTATCCGCAGCCTCCCCGGCTGCCTGCTGCACTACTGCTTCTTTGGCTTTTATCATTTTGATGCTGACTTCGTCCACCTCGGCGATCAAACTCAAATCCTTCTCTAATACCGACCCGTCCTCTTTGGAAAGTACGACTACCGTAAATTCGAAGTCGAATTTTTCGTCCTCAATGTCCTGTACCTTTGGCTCCGACTTAATGACCTCCGAGTGTCTATCCAGGGTCTTGAATATTATGAATGCTCTCGCGGACTTGAGGACACAGCCCTTATTGAGTTTTACAGTAATCTGGAACGCGTTGTTTCCCAAAGCAGCCGCTTTGTTTATCACATTTATATCATACTGGTTAAGGGCAAGCCCGGCCGCGGAATCAGGCAAGCCGGCGGAAAATGCGGGAGCCGGCGCTGCAGAAGCTGCTGCAGGAGTATTGACTGAACCCTTCTTCCTGATCATCTCAGCAAGGGCGTCGATGATTGCTGCATTATCCTCGGTTCCCTCCGAACCTGTCTCGACGATTGTCGTCGTATAGCTCTCAAGTGCGTCCAGGCATTCAAAAAGCAAATCAATCAGTTCGGGGCTTACCTTTATTTCATTACTGCGAAGAGCCTGCAGCACATCCTCCATATCATGCGTCAATCTGGACATCCTGTTGAAGCCCATCGTTCCGGACATACCCTTAAGTGTATGCGCCACTCTGAAAATCTCATTGAGCATTGAATTGTCCCCTGGATTTTTTTCCATCTGCAGCAAGCATTGATTTAAGCTTTGTAAATGCTCTTTGGTCTCTTCAATAAAAATTTCCAAGTACTGGCTCATGTCCATTACTGATCCACCCCCATATATTTGACTATGACCTCTGAAATTTCCTTCAGAGGAACTATCGCGTCAACAACTCCCGTACTGACCGCCGATTTCGGCATCCCATATATAACGCAGGACTGTTCGTCCTGAGATATGATAACGGCGTTGTTTGCTTTTTTCATTTTTACTATGCCTTCGCTGCCATCGTTGCCCATCCCGGTCATGATCACTCCGATAACTTCGGGGAACCCGGTCTTCGCAACTGAGTCCATCAGAACGTTCACCGCAGGCCTTAGCGAACCTAACGGCGGGCCTTTGGTAAGCCTGATCTTCATATCCGGACCGTCCCTGAAGACCTCCATATGGAAGTCCCCCGGCGCTAAATATGCAAAGCCCGCCTTTATAACCTCGTTGTTTTCCCCTTCTTTAACGATAAGCCTGCTAAGCGTATTAAGCCTGTCTGCCAGCGATTTCGTAAAACCGGGAGGCATGTGCTGAACTATCACGATTGCCGCCGGTATATCGTCCGGTATGAACGGTATCACCTCCTGAAGCGCTTTCGGGCCGCCCGTGGAAGTCCCGATAACGACCAGTGTCTTAAGGTCATTATACCTTCGGTATGCCTGCGCCGCCTTCGATACGGGAATAACCGCCGCAGGTCTGTAGGCTGTAAGATTTCCAGGCCTGATCGTCTTTGCCATTTTTACTTTTTCAATGATCTCTTTTTTCTTTTCCTCGCCTGATATATCGAATAAACCTGTCGGTTTTGTGATAAAATCTATAGCTCCTGCCTCAAGAGCCTCAATCGTTGCCTTTTCCCCGGTACCTGTACGACTGCTCAGCATGATGACAGGAATGTCGGTTATCTTCTGTAATTCCCTCAAACAGCTCAGACCGTCCATAGACGGCATTTCAACATCGAGTGTTATGATATCGGGATTCAGTTCCTTAACTTTCTTCAATGCTTCGAGGCCATCCCTGGCTGTGCCGACCACCTTTATTTCTCCGGTGCTTTCCAATATATCAGTCAGCATCTTGCGCATAAAAGCCGAATCATCAACTACCAGTACTCCGATGTCTCTCGCCATCGTCCAAACCAAACCCTTTCTGAGTAATTTGCGCCTTTCAAACTGTCAACCATCCCCTGTCCGGTAATAACATTCCTGTTTTCCATGATCTATCATTAAGCTTTCATGATACTAACCAGTCTGTTGAGAAAGCCTCTGACGCCTAAGTTTGCTGCCAGTTCGCCCGCAATACCTTTTTCAACCAGTTTTTTCGAAATGTCCTGTATGTTCCTGGAAGCCGGGCTTTTTGGAAAACTTATCGAAAAAGGCTGCTGCTGTTTCACAGCTCTGATGACCGCACTGTCTTGCATTATGTATCCTGTAGGCTCCAGCGAGATACCCAGAAATTTTTCAGCCACGAGTACCAGCTTTTTCAAAACATCGTTCGCTTCACTGACACTATCCGCCCTATTCACCAGGACTCTTATTTTTTTTGTCCTATCCCTGTTCGAGACCGTCTTTATCAGCGCATATGCGTCCGTAATGGAAGTCGGTTCAGGGGTTGTTACCAGCAATACCTCATCCGCCGCTACTATGAAACTCATTACACTTTCCGAAAGACCTGCGCCGGTATCGACTATTATTATGTCTGCGATCTCGTCCAACAGTGCCATATTCTCGATAAACTTCATAATCTGCTGTTTGTCGAGCTTTACAAGATCCTCGACGCCGGAACCGCCCGATATGAACTTGGTATTCCTCGGCCCGTCTGTAAGAATCTCAAGTATGCTTTTTCTATTTTTAACAACGTCAAGCAGCGTGTACTTCGGTACTATCCCGAACAACACATCTATATTGGCAAGTCCGAAATCCGCATCCAGTATAACGACTTTGTAACCCTGTTCGCTCAATGCTATTGCAAGATTTATAGTAACGTTTGTCTTGCCAACGCCGCCTTTGCCGCTCGTAACAGTGATCACCCTGGCCGATCTTTTTACAGGCGGCTTCGGAGCTATCACCGGGATTATCGTCTGCTTCAATTTCAGGTTATTGATCGCCTGTCGTAACTTTTCTGCCTGATCCATCATCTAGCTTATGCTCCCTATCAAATTCTTGGTGATCTTGTCGATATCAACTGTTTCAATATCATCAGGCACGCTTTGACCGGTAGTAATATATGAGAGGCTCTTCCCCGTAAGGTATCGCACATTAAGGATAATTCCCTGTACATGGGCCTCGTCAGTTTTAGTAAAGATCAGTTTGTAATCTGTCAAAAAATCATAGCTTTTCAATATTTCCCTGCAGTTACTGTTGCTTGTCGTAGCGCTGAGGACCAGATAAACCTCGTCTGCTCCGGATGCCGCTATCAATGCTTTCAGTTCTTCGAACTGCGCCTTGTTCCTGTGGCTTCTGCCAGCCGTATCTATCATTACGACATCCTTGTCGGAATTCCGGCTGACAGCCTCCTGAATCTCGGTTGCCGTATATGCCACCGAAACAGGAATACCCAGTATCTCCGCATATGTCTTGAGCTGCTCCACTGCCGCTATCCTGTATGTGTCGGCCGTTATCAGCCCGACAGATTTCTTCTGGATGAGCAGATAGTTTGCGGCGATTTTCGCCATCGTCGTTGTCTTGCCAACGCCCGTAGGACCCACGAATATCACGACTGTCGGCTTTCCGGGCGTACCCGGTTTTATGGTTTCAGGCTTGCCCAGCAGGGCCGATATCATGACTTGCAGCTGCGCCGCCATATCATTTACGCCCATACTTTCTCCAAGCTTCGATACTGCCGTATCTGTTATAGTTCTTGCTACCTCGGGCTCAACTTCGTTTTTTACAAGGTTGCTGTAGAATATGTCGGCGACCTTCAAGCCCGTCAGGAGGCGCTCTTCCTTTAAAGGCTGCAGTTCGGTTTTCTCTCCGCCTTTTATCTGTACATACAATTTCTGTAGCAAATCCTCTATATTCGTTATTTTATTCTCCAGATTCGCTATTTTCTCCTCTTTTTCGTCAGAATTAATTTTGTCCGATGCACCCGGAGTCTGCGCTGTTTTCTCGGAGGGCCTGTCGGGGGCTTTTATCGTCTCGCCTTCGGTTTTGGTAACGTTGTACTCGTCAATTGCCGCAAGCACTTCCACCATCGGTTTCGAAAACAAACTGGACAGGCCTTTTTTTCTGACTTTTCTTGTATTGAGGATGAGCGCTTCACTACCAAGATCCATCTTGACCTTGAGAATCGCTTCCTGTGTATTTTGGGCCACATAACGGCGAATCTTCATATTTCCCCCGTTTATATCAAATATATTGATTTATTTCTATTTCTATAGTGCTATTTTATCACAGTTGGTTATATCATACAATTTACGCCAAAATTATACACTAACTACGCCCACGGATTGAATCTCCAGATTCGGATCCAGTTCGTTGTAGGAAAGCACTATCAGACCGGGTATCGCCTGATCCGCAAGCTTTTTAAAATATAGACGCACAATTGGCGAAGCGAGCACTATCGGCTGGTGGCCCAGTTGCACCAGTTTCTGCACCTGCTTCGTCAGGCTGCCCAGTATCGTATTGGTAACACTGGGTTCGAGTGTGAGGTATGAGCCGGTCTCCGACTTTTGAAGCGAGTCCATGATGACCTGCTCAAGCTTGGGATCGAGTGTGATGACACTTGATTTCTGGTCTGTGAAAAACCTTTTGGAAATAGCCCTTCCAAGAGCCTGCCTGACATATTCAGTAAGCATGTCGGTATCGTGCGTTATCGAAGCGTAGTCGGCGAGAGTCTCCAGTATCGTTATCATGTCCCTTATCGAAATACCTTCCTTCAGGAGGTTTGCAAGCACCTTCTGAACCTCTCCCACAGTCATGAGCTTGGGTATCAGCTCGTCTACAATAACGGGGTAATTCTGCTTGATGTTGTCGATAAGTGTCTGCACTTCCTGACGTCCCATAAGTTCATGCGCATATTTCTTAATAATCTCGGTAAGGTGCGTTGCGATGACAGAAGGAGAATCAACGACAGTATAGCCCAGCATTTCAGCCCTGTCTCTCTGTCCCTCCGTTATCCATATGGCAGGCAGTCCGAATGCGGGCTCCGTAGTCTTGATACCGTCTACTTCTTCCTCGACAAGTCCGGGGTTCATGGCCATATAGTTGTCAAGCATCAATTCGCCGCGGGCTACTTCTACTCCCTTGATTTTTATCTGGTACTCGTTCGGGGCAAGCTGTATATTGTCGCGAAGACGTATTATCGGAACGATCATGCCGAGTTCGAGCGCCAGCTGCCTGCGGATCATGACTACCCTGTCGAGCAGGTCTCCGCCCTGGTTGACGTCCGCCAGCGGTATTATACCATATCCGAATTCAAGCTCGATCGGGTCGATTTGCAGAAGCGTAACCACATTTTCGGGCTTGCGTATCTCCTCGACCTCGTTCTCCTCGACCTTCACCTCCTGCTGCTTCTGATCCGCGATCTGCTGCTTGGACAGAGTATATGCGATGAACGCAAGTACAGCCGACAACAGCAGGAATGGGAGCTTCGGCAGGAAGAATGAAAGGATGAGGCTGAGTCCTGATGCTATGTACAGGACCTTCGGGTTGCTGAATATCTGTTTCAGGAAGTCCGTGCTGATATCGGACTCGGATGCGGCCCTTGTGACGATAAAGCTCGTAGCGGTAGAGATCATGAGCGCCGGTATCTGGCTGACAAGGCCGTCGCCTATCGTAAGGATGGTGTATGTGGACAATGCTTCGGTTAATGTTTCGCCCCTTGAAAGCATACCCATTATAAGTCCGCCGATAATATTCAGAACCGTTATGATTATGCCCATTATGGCGTCGCTTTTTACATATTTGCTGGCGCCGTCCATTGCGCCGTAAAAGTCGGCCTCGCGCTGTATTTTTTTCCTGCGCTCCTTGGCTTCCGCCTCGGTTACAAGCCCCGAGTTGAGGTCGGCGTCTATCGCCATCTGCTTTCCGGGCATTGCATCCAGCGTGAACCTTGCCGCGACCTCGGCGACTCTCTCGGAACCTCTGGTTATAACTATGAAATTGACGAGGGTGATCAGCAAAAATATTATAAAGCCGACAACGAGATTATTTCCTCCTACGAATGTACCGAAACCTGCTATGACTTTTCCGGCTTCTCCCTGACCTATGATCAGCCTCGCCGAGCTTACGTTCAGCGCAAGCCTGTACATCGTGGTAATGACCAGCAGTGAAGGAAAAATTGACATCTGGAGCGACTCTTTCATATATACGGTATTGAGCAGTATTATAACCGAGAGCATTATATTGATGGCAAGAAGCACGTCCAGTATAAAGCCCGGCATCGGAATGACGAATGCCAGTACTATTCCCACTACCATGATCGGTACAGTTGCGTCCTTTATCCTCAAGTCCTGTCTACCTCCACTCTTCTGTATTTTCTGTATTTATGGAAATTCTCCGGGATTTATCCCATCCGGCACTGTGATCTTCCTGTACGCTCGTGTTTAATGGGCTGTATCCCGGTAGTGCCCTGTCAGCCTGCTTTTGTCTTGCCTTTGAGGCTGTAAACAAATGCAAGTACCTCCGCAACCGCCTGATACAGCTCCGAAGGTATTGTCTGACCTATTTCCACCGTATCGTAAATTGTCCTTGCAAGCTGCCTGTTTTCTACTATTTCGACCTTGTTCTCCCTGGCTACTTCCTTTATCCTTAAAGCTATATAATCCTGCCCCTTTGCCAGCAATACCGGTGCAGGCGATTTTTCAGCATCATATTTTAGCGCGCATGCAAAATGCGTCGGGTTGGTTATTATTACATCCGCCTTGGGAACCTCCTGCATCATCCTCCGCATGGACAACTGACGCTGCTTTTGACGGATCTTTGCTTTGACCTGCGGGTTCCCTTCGGTTTGCTTGGCTTCTTCCTTGATCTCCTGCTTGGTCATCTTCAGGTTCTTTTCGTAATCCCACCACTGGTAGGTAAAATCCAAGATCCCTATAATCATCAGCAGTATACATATCCTTATCGCCAGATCCAGCGTAGTGATCCCTATGAAGGACGCCACCTGCAGCAGATCCATATCCATCAGGCTCAATACCGTTTGGACCTTGCCGTTGAGGTATGTATAAGCCATATAGCCTATAGCGGTCACTTTGAGGATTGATTTCACCAGTTCGACAACGCTTCGCAGTGAAAACATCCTTTTGATGCCGCTCAAAGGGTTGATCCTGCTGAACTGCGGCTTCAGAGTCTCAGTCGTAAACAGGAAGCCTACCTGCACATAGCTTACGATCAATCCGGTAAGCATGGCTACCAGCAGCACGGGCCCGACTGTTTTTCCAAAAACCGTTATGCCGTCGACGAATACACGGCTTAATATATCCGGTGTATACAGGTCCTCGATCTGCGGATATTCAGTCAGAACCTTCTTCATATAATCGGCGATCAGCGTATATATGCTTTTGCCGTAAACCCGCAGCGCAATAAATACAAAAAGCAGAACCATTGCGGATGAAATTTCCCGGCTCTGTAGGACCTGTCCTTTTTTTCTGGCTTCACGCCTTTTTTTGGGGGTGGCCTTTTCTGTCTTGTCTTGGCCGCCGGCCCCCTGCGCAAACAATTGCAGATTAATCCTATAGATCATCAGGGACGAAGCTCCTTCACATAATCGACTACGCTGGTATTCATTAGTTTGAATACCGATACCATCACGTCGACGAACATCGGGATCGTGATGACCAGTACCAGTAAGCCTACTATAATCTTAAGAGGCATACCGATCACAAAAATATTCATCTGAGGAACCATCCTCGATATCGTACCCATTACTATATCTGCAATAAGAATAGTAGCAACTATCGGAGCCGCTATCTTGAAACCGGTCGAAAATACGGAACCGAACAAGCCGATATAATTGTCGGTGATGCCCGCATTAAATTCCGCCGTCCCCAACGGAAGCGTTGTAAAGCTGTCAAAGAGCGCCTTTATAAGCATATGGTGACCGTCTATCGACAGGAAAACCAGCATGCTTACTATAAAATAAACATTTGCGGTAATCGGCACCTGTATATTGCTCATGGGGTCCATAACATTCACGATCCCGAAGCCGACCTGCATATCAACAACCTCGCCTGCTATGTAAATGGCGTTATATGCTATATAAGCAATAAACCCCATCGAAAGCCCGACAAGAAACTCCTTCGCAACAAGCAGCACATACGAAAGAAGATTGTCATTATATTGCACATTCTGTATCGCCGTAGTGTTGATAAGTATCAGTGCCGAGAAAAATGAAAAACCTATCTTGAAATAAGTGGGCACATTGCGCCTTCCGAATATCGGCGCTACTACAAACAGGCCGGTCATACGAACGAACACCAGCAGAAAGATATCGAAGCCGTTTGCAATAAGTTCCGCTGGTATCAGCACCTCCTAACCCCTCCATTCTACCTTATATATTGCAATATGTTCTGAAACAGATTATTCGTATAGTCTGTCAGCGTTGAAAGCATCCATGAGCCAAAAGCTGCTACGGCAATGATGACAGACAGTATCTTCGGGATAAAGGACAGCGTTTGTTCCTGTATCTGTGTAGTCGCCTGAAATATGCTTACCGCAAGGCCTACTATGAGGCTTATACCCAAAAGCGGAGCCGAAATATACAATACCATCATTAAGGCGTTCTGAGCTATATTTATTACCATATCCTGATCCATTCAAGTCCCCCCCTGAATCCTGAAATGTATCAAACGATCCTCCAGATGATCCTCTAAGTAATAAATGATGAAACGAGAGTTTTGGAAATAAGCCCCCATCCATCGACCAATATAAACAGCAATATCTTGAACGGCAGTGAAATCATGACAGGCGGAAGCATCATCATGCCCATGGACATCAAAGTGCTCGATACTACCATATCGATTATCAGGAACGGTATAAATATCAAAAAGCCTATTTTGAAGGCGATCGTCAGCTCATTGATGATGAATGCAGGAATCACAACCGTCAGCGGCAGATCCATGGGATCCTTTACCGGCGTCGGTATCTTGGCAAGCGATACAAAAAATGCTAGATCCTTCTCATTATCGCCAAACTGTTTGAGCATAAAACCCTTTATGACCTTACCCGAATTATCCAGGGCCTGTTGCTGCGTTATCTTTCCTTCGTTATACGGCGTAAAGGCCTGTGTATTGATATCGTTTATTACGGGTGTCATGATAAAAAGGGATAAAAACAAAGCAAGCCCAATCAATACTTGATTTGGCGGCATTTGCTGGGTGCCCAGTGCGTTTCTTAGAAATGACAGCACGATCACTATTCGTGTGAAGGATGTCATCATTATTATTATTGAAGGCGCCAGAGTAAGAACGGTAAGGATCAGTAGGATCTGGATGCTGGAGGAAACCTCCTGCGGCGATGATGCAGGCTCTACACTGAAACCGAACTTGAAAGGAAATGTTGTTTCAGCGTAGGCATTTGTAGAGAAAAAAGCCATTATAAGAAAAATGACAGCAATTTGTAAACCTCTCATTCTACTTTTCATTAGTAACGTCATCCCCGTTTTCTTTGACCTTGTACTTGTTACTGCCAACGATCGACTTCAATTTTCCTAGATTCGATCTGAAATCGTGTCCTTCAGCGATGTCCTGGGGAGCCTCATATTCCGATTTTGCCAGATTTTTAGTCTTTTTTGATTTATATAACCCCGAATATTTTTCAAAAATCGATTTAAAATCAAATGGAACGCTGTTTTCCGCAGGGACTGCTTCCCGCTCCGTTTCTGCATCGAGTTCCACTTTTGTAAGGAATTCCACCGTTTTTGATGTTGTTGCTATAAGTACATAGCCGTTTCCCGCCTTGACCAGATGCAGCCTTTTATCCGCGCCGAGCATTACCGTTTCGATCACGCTGATGTTTTTACTTTTCATTGCCCTGTTCTGCTTGTTGGCTACGTATTTTGTCGCTACGTACGCTAAATAAAGCACTGAACAGAAGCCAATGAAATACAGCAATACCTTCACTTCAATGCCCATCCCCGTATCAACCCCCGGTTCTACGCCGCCCGGCGGTTAAGCCCGTACCGGCTTTTTATGTATCGCCCGACTAACCCAATACCTTTTTTACAGCTTCGATTACTCTTTCCGCCTGGAACGGTTTTACAATAAAATCTCTTGCCCCGGCCTGAATCGACTCAATAACCATTGCCTGCTGGCCCATAGCTGAACACATAATAATCTGGGAATCGGAGTTTACTTTTCTTATCTCTTTTACGGCTTGTATACCATCGACTTCAGGCATAGTGATATCCATAATAACGAGGTCGGGCAGCAGTTCTTTGTATTTTTCAATTGCACGGCCGCCATGTTCGGCTTCTCCAACTATTTCATAACCATTTTTCATCAGAATATCCTTTATCATCATTCTCATAAAAGCAGCGTCGTCAACGATCAAAATCCTTTTCCCCATAAATATCTCCCCTTGTTATGTGAGTATTAAGCCGCTAAGCTTATGTTAACATTTCACCGTGGTATAATCAAGAAACTTTTTGCCAAAGATTGACTTAATTATAATTTCTTCGAGCATTTCTGCGGAAGTAATTCTCATCGACTCCATATAAACGCATGATTCAATGAGACTGGTCGCAAGTAAAGCTTGCTGCCCGCCTATGCATCCAGGCGCGGGACATTATTCGCCTCGTCATAAACGCTTACTTGGGTGGATAATGTCGGTTATCCTTACGCCAAAGCTTTCGTCGATTACCACGACCTCGCCTTTTGCGATAGCTTTGCCGTTTACGAGAATGTCCACAGGTTCGCCGGCAAGTTTGTCGAGCTCTATGATGGAACCCGGGCTGAGTTCGAGGATATCCTTTATAAGCTTTTCTGTCCGGCCGAGTTCTACGGTGACCTGCAGCGGCACATCCATGATCATGCTTATATTCTTACGGTCAAGTACGATCCTGTTTTCATCGAAATTCTGGAAATGAGCAGGCTGCACATTGACATGCTCCCTGATCTGCTTTGGCTCCGGAGACTGCTCATATGTATATTCGGTCTGGTAGCTCTGAGGCTGGCCGAATACGGGAGTCGCGGCATGGGGCTGCTGAGGCTGTGCCGACTGTCTCTGCGGTTGAGCATGGGACGTAGTCCGCGTGACTTCCTTCTGCCGTTCGGACGAGCCTGAGCCGGTATCCGTATTGAACAGGATTTCTACCATCTTTTTCGCAAACGGCAGCGGCAGTATCTGCATTATCTCGCTGTCGATAAGCGTGCCTACGATCATTTTGAAAGCTATTTTAACGACCTTATCGCTCTCATCGATATTTATGCTCTGTCTTATGTTGTCCATATCGAAAATAAACGCTTTCGGCGGTGATATTTCAATCCTTTTGTCAAACATCGACGACATCGATGTCGATGAAGAACCGACCATCTGGTTCATGGCTTCGCTGATAGCGCTTAAATGCAGCTCCGACACCGCACCATCGATATTTGTTCCGTCTCCTCCCATCATCAGATCGGTTATGATCTTGACGTCGAGTTCCTTAAGTATCATAAGGTTACTGCCGATCAGGCCGTTTGTGTACTCTACCTTTACGCCTACATATGATTTGGAATACTCTCTGGCGATCTCATCCCAGCTGCTTACGGTGACTGTAGGCGTTGTGATGTTGACCTTATGTCCGAGCAGAGTAAACAATGTCGTTGCAGATGTGCCCATGCTTATGTTCCCTATTTCACCAAGCGCATCTATCTCCTGGGAATTCAATGCTTCGTCCCCGCTTGCTGACGTAGGATCATAAGAGGTCCCGTTAAGTAATGCATCTATTTCGGCTTGCGACAACATGTCTCCCATTATTCATCCTCCCTTTTCAGTACCTTCGAAATCTTTACCGCAACCTTGTTCTTTTTGACACCCGGGGTCGCATAAAATTTCAGAAGGTTTCCTACAAGTATTTCCATATCGTCGTTTACTCCCGTATCGAGAGGAAGTACGTCATCCGGCTGCATTTCTATAAATTCGCTTACCGATATGGATGTCTTCCCTAGTACAGCCCTTATGGGCACCAATGTATTTTCGACCTTGTTTTCTATGCTTTCCTTCATTTCAGGGGTTGCTTCCTTTTCAACATTCGAAAACCAGAACTTTGTGCTCAGCTTTGAAACTATCGGCTCAACGACCATATGAGGTATGCATATGTTGATCATGCCATCGATATCTCCCACCCTGGCGCTAAGCGTTATCAGTGCGACTGTTTCGTTCTGGGCGACTATCTGCGCAAACTGCGCATTTGTTTCGATCTTGTCGAGCCTTGGCCTGATCGACAGTACATTCTCCCATGGCTCACGCATCAGGTTGAGTATCTGGATAATGATCCTTTCAATGATGGCAAGCTCTATTTCCGTGAATTCTCTTACCCTCTCCATCGAAGAGCCCTTGCCGCCCAATATCCTGTCGACAAGTGCAAATGCAACGTGGGGCTCCATTTCAAGTATTATTGAGCCTGACAAAGGTGCGAATTCAATGATCGAAAGGATGACCGGATTGGAGACCGAATTGCTGAAGTCGCTGTAAGGCAGCGCTTCCACCGAGACCACATCGACCTGCACAAGAGTTCTCAGATAGCCTGTGAGGAAGTTTGTAACAAGCCGTGCGTAGTTGTCGTAAATTATATTCAATGTCTTTATCTGATCCTTGGCAAACTTGCTCGCTCTGCGAAAATCGTGGAGTCTGATCTTTTTTTCCTGCTTGGTGGTCTGTATCTCCTGCGCGTCTATCTCACCTGTACTCAGCGCTTTCAAGAGATCATCTATTTCATTTTGAGACAGAATGTCTCCCACTTTCAACCACCTCCCCCATATGCCGAAATTAAATTCAGTGACTTACAATGCCTCACTGAAACATAAACAGCTATCATAACATATCATTTGTATCACTGGAAAAGCCACTCTGAGAATACAACCTTGTATACTACGTCTTCGGGATCATTATTTCCCTCATTCAAAAGCGAATTGATCTGCTTCTTCAGATCTTCATTTGATTTGTCCATAACGGCAGGATCCTTCACCTGGTCGGCTGTAAGAGTCAGAAAAAATCTCACGACAAGCTCCTGTATCTCTTCCGAACGCGAAGAAATCATTTCAGAGACGATTGCCTTTTTATCGTGCTTCAGCGTCTTGTAACATTTCAATGTAACCTTTACTTGTATTACTGATGTTTTTGCCGGATCTGTGCTTTTCAGATTGAAAAAGCGCTCGTTTTCATAGAGCGGGATCTTGATCAGATCCGCCTCCTTCGGTACATCCTTGACGTTTTGCCCGTTTGCTGCCACATGATTATCCGAATTTGACGATCCCTGTACTATGAACAGATAACCTGCAAGAGCTGCCAATGCCAGCGTAAGAACTGCAACAATGATGATCAGAATGAACGATGTTTGTTTAGACTCCAAAACTTATGCCCCCTCTATCATTTGTGAGTGTCCGCGTAAATCATTATCCTTCCTCTGAATTCGATAATCTTTTGGATTACCTCATCCACGGATTCCCTGCAGACATATTTTTTTGCTTCGGTTGTAGAAATCACCGTATCCGGTGTCGCTTCAATCGTTTCTATAAGATCGCTGTTCAGGACATAAACCGTACCATTGAGCCTGGTTAGTTTAATCATAATCTTTTTACCTCCAAAACTCAATAGAAAATTTCATAATTATGCTTAATTTGTCTTTTTCTCTAATATATATCGTTATAAACTTTCATTTTATGTAGCACAATTTTTGGAGCTATGGCGGGACAAGGTCAAAAGTCCTCTATCCCGCCGCTGCAATCATTAGCTTAACGATATTACCTCTTGAGATTTACAAGCTCCTGGAGCATTTCATCGGATGTCGTAATTATACGGCTGTTTGCCTGAAAGCCCCTCTGTGTGATGATCATATCAGTAAATTCCTTGGAAAGGTCGACATTCGACATTTCGAGGCTACCGGGATTAAGCGTGCCTACACCGTTGGATCCTGCTTTTACGGCTTTGTAGTCGCCGGAGTTCGTGGTCGGTATGTACATGTTGTCTCCGACCTTCTGCAGACCTGCGGGATTGTCAAAGCCTGACAGCGCCACAATACCGAGGGATTGCTTTTTACCATTGTCGTATATGCCGGTCAGTATGCCGTCTGAGCCTACTGTGAAGCTTACGAGGCTACCGGACGTATAACCGTCGACAGTTCTGGGTTTGACAGAGTTGTCAGTGGCGAAAGAAGTAATTTTAGAGAAGTCAAGATCTACTTTAAACTCCCCTGTACCGGATGTATTATTACCAGCACTATCTTTATACTTAAGGGTTATGTTTTGAGAACCACCCGACTGCAGTACACCTTTGTCATCGAAGGTTAGAGCCGTGGCTCCATTTGGCGTGATATCCAGGTCGCCGTCCGGTGACGTCGCTACCCATTTCCAGGTTGATTTTTCTCCAGTGGCATCGGTCTTAAAGAACTCAACATTTACCTTGTAGTCATTGCCCAGATTGTCATAGACTGTCATTGGAACAGTAAACTTCTCTTCTGATTTGATATCATCTGTTTTTACCGGCGGTTTCATCGAAGCATTCAGGTTTCCCGTTAATTCCGCTTTGGTCGTAGCTTTTGCGGCGATTATCTTCTTGTTCCTGTAACTGTCCGAATAGAGGTTGATGGGCTCGATCTGCCCATTGGTGTCGAAATCTCCGCTGCCGTCCG
>JAEYOM010000147.1 GCA_023411715.1 Bacillota bacterium
AAGGGAGATTAATATATGGCAATAAGGAATATAAGAAAAGACGGCGATGAAATATTAAGGAAGAAATGCAGGGAAGTCGATGCGGTAACGGATAAAATAAGGATATTGCTCAAGGATATGGCAGATACGCTGTACAAGGCCGATGGAGTGGGACTTGCGGCACCGCAGGTCGGTGTACTCAAAAGAGTCGTCGTTATCGACGCGGGCGATGGGCTTATTGAGCTCGTAAACCCTGTCATAATCAGCCAATCCGGCCAGCAGCTCGTACCGGAAGGCTGCCTCAGCATCCCCGGAGTCTGGGGAGAGGTCAACCGTCCGTCTTTTATTGCGGTTGAAGCGCTTAACGGCAATGGGGAAAAATTCAGGATCGAAGGCGAAGGCCTTCTTGCACAGGCGTTAAGCCATGAAATAGACCACCTGGACGGAATTCTGTTCAAGGACAAGGTAGTCCGTTACCTGGACAAGGATGAACTGAAGAGATCGGAGTAGGGTAGGATGAGAATTGTTTTTATGGGTACGCCGGATTTTGCCGTACCATGTCTGGAAGCCCTTGTTAATAATGAATATGATGTCGTTGGAATAGTGACTCAGCCTGATAAACCCTTCGGCAGAAAACAGAGCGAGCTGAAAGCACCCCCGGTCAAGGAGGCGGCGATAAAGTACGGAATCGGGACCATTTTACAGCCGGCAAAGGTACGCACGCCGGAATTCCTTGAAGCCATACGCGCTCTGGAACCTGATCTTATCGTTACTGCCGCCTATGGGAGGATATTGACAAAGAGTGTGCTAGATGTGCCCAAATTGGGCTGCATAAATGTACATGCTTCACTGCTGCCCAGGTACAGGGGGGCGGCCCCGATCCAATGGGCCATTATAAACGGCGACGAGAAAACCGGGATTACGACCATGTTCATGGATGAAGGCATGGACACCGGCGACATACTGCTGAAACGGGAAATACCAATCCTTCCGGATATGACGAGCCAGGAGCTTTTTGACGAACTCAAGCTCCTTGGCGCTGAAGTACTGCTGGATACGCTGAAAGCCCTTAAAAACGGCTCGCTTGTAAGAACGCCCCAGGATAATTCGAAGGCTGTCAACGTACCCATGATAATAAAAGAGATCGGGCTGGTAGATTGGAACAGAAAAGCTGTCGAGATACACAACCTTGTAAGGGGGACAAACCCTTGGCCCGGAGCATTTACATACTACAAGGGCTCCAGAATGAAGATCTGGAGGACGGCGGTACTTGAGGGCTGTCCTTCTGTTATGCCGGGAAAGCCGGGTACAATAATGAGGGTCCAAAAGGATAGCCTGACAGTTGCGACCGGCGACGGCTGTCTGCAGATTATCGAGCTCCAGTTTGACAGCTGCAGAAGAATGAATGCTTGCGAATGCGGACATAATATGGACGAAGGTGAAGTACTTGGATAGAAGGCTTAACAGCTTCATGGGATATTCATTCCTGCTGTTGGCTGTGATCGGTGCAGTTGCTGCTCTGTTTTCATATATATACCGCTTTTTTTCGATCGACCTGTATAACAGGATAATTTCCGTACTGATACTTCTGTCGCTTATCATCATGGTGCTTGTGCTTTTCGCCGTGATCGCGATCTTCACGGCAATCAAAAGCAGGAGAGTGCATTCTTTCATGCTGGTACCCGTACGGCTCGGCCTGAAGCTGGTCATACCGTTCGCACTTTTTGTTACGGAGCTGTTTAAGCGGGATAAAGACGTGATCAGGAGCCTTTTCATTGATATCAACAACCTTTTTGTACAATCCGGGAAAATTCGCAAAAGTCCTGACAAAATAATGCTGCTGCTCCCGCATTGCCTGCAGAATTCTGAGTGCGGCTTAAAAATAACAGGCAGTATAGCCAATTGTAAGAAATGCGGAAAATGCACTATAGGAGCGATACGCGAACTTGCCGAGGAAATGGGAGTACGGGCAACCGTTGTAACCGGCGGTACTGCGGCCAGGAACGCCATAGCCAGAGAGAAGCCTGAGATGGTCTTATCTGTTGCCTGCGAACGGGACCTGGCCATAGGGATATCGGATGTCAGTAAAATACCGGTAATCGGAGTGCTGAACCAGAGACCCAACGGCCCTTGTATCAATACCACAGTCGACGTGGAGCTTCTCAGGGAAAAGCTCGACAGCATAATATTACGGGAAGAAGGTAATCAGACTGGATCAGGCAAGAGAAGCTGCGTTGAAGATTATTTATGACATAAATGAAAAAGGCGCATATTCAAATATAGCATTGAATAAATACTTTTCGACTGAAGAACTGCGGGATATCGACAGGGCGTTCGCCACCGAACTGGTTTATGGCACGGTTAAATGGAAGCTCACACTTGACAGGGTCATTTCGGCCTATTCCGATATCAAAATGCAAAAGCTGTCGCCCTGGATACTGAATGTATTAAGACTTGGCGCGTATCAGCTGCTTTACATGAACAGGGTCCCGCCATCGGCCGCGTGCAACGAAAGCGTAAGTCTGGCAGGAAGATATGGACATAAGGCTTCCGCAGGGTTTGTCAATGCGGTCCTGCGAAATATTGCCAGAAACGGGGCGGGTATAGCCATACCGTCAAAGGACGACGATTTGACAGGGTACTTATCCGTCAGCTATTCTTACCCCAAGTGGCTGGTTGAAAAATATACCGGATTGTTCGGAAGCGAGTTTACCGAGGCTTTACTGGCCGCCGGAAACGGAACACCTGAACTGACTGTAAGAGCAAATACTTTGAAGGTATCGGCGGCGGAACTTCTGGAAAAACTTAAGAATGAAGGAATTGAAGCAGAGCGGGGGAAGTATGCGGACGAGGCGGTAGCTATTAAGACCACGGTTTCGCTTGCCAGGCTGGAAGCCTTTAAAAACGGGCTTTTCCAGGTGCAGGACGAAAGCTCGATGCTGCCGGCAAGGGTACTGGCACCGGAGTCGGGTGGAACCATACTGGATGTATGCAGTGCTCCGGGCGGCAAAACTACGCACCTGGCGCAGTTGATGCACGACACCGGAAAGCTCGTAGCCAGAGATGTTTTTGAACATAAATTGAAGCTGGTTGAAGAAAATGCGGCGCGGCTCGGTATAAGTATCATACATACGGAATTGTACGACGCGGCGCTTCCCGATGAAAAACACGAGGGAGCGTTCGATGGGGTACTGCTTGATGC
>JAEYOM010000174.1 GCA_023411715.1 Bacillota bacterium
GCCATCGTTTGCTGCGGTCATTTCGCAGGCAAACTTCATAATGGCATTACGGTCGTCTTTGTCTTTATCTGGCATACTTGCTGTGGTAAGAACAAACTGCACACGATCTCTTGAAATCCCCAACTTATGAAAGAGGCGGCGAATCAAAAGAGCAACTTCGCCGCCGGAAGAGCCTCTATACATATGGGCTTCATCAATGACGAAAAGGAGTTTGTTATTAGGATTGGCGTTTAGCCATTTTTTTGTGTCATCCCAGATCTTTCGCTCACGTGGACGCAGCAGCATATACTCCAACATAGAATAGTTGGTGATGAGAATATCCGGGCAGAACTGCTGCATTTCAAAGCGCGTAATTAATTCTGCGTCCTCCGGGTCTGGAATATGTCGGCTGTTGTGAAGGCTATCTAAGAAACCGCTCATATTTGCTTTTGCGAGTGTCTTCCCCTCGGCAGTAAGGCGGTTAAAAAACTCTTTTTCAGTCTCTTCACGAGGGAATGTCATCTGCTTCAATGTTTTTTCCAAACGTCTATCCTGCTCTGTGCTTGGCTGCTCTCCAGGGTAAGGCGTTCTGCCGGTATACATACCGAACTGAGGACGGCGGACATTTCTCCCGCAAGTTTCTCTGAAAACACCGACAAATTTATTATTCGGATCACCGATGAGTCGGCGCAATCTGCTTACCTGGTCTGATACAAGCGCGTTCATTGGGTACATAATGATAGTGCGTACCCCACGCATTTCAGCATAATTTCGCGCTTCTTCAGCTAATTTGGCAAGGAGAGGCCACATAAAGCACTCCGTCTTACCGGAACCAGTACCAGTAGAAACGAACAAATCCTCCCCGTGAACAGCAGCTTCTAAAGCTTTGATCTGGTGTAGAAACGGGGAAGGAAATACGCCGAGATTCGCTCCACTCAGCTTATCAAAGTATATCTTCATCCAGCCCGGAAGATTTGATTGCTGTATCCCGGCTTGCTTTGTTTTATAAACAGGAGAAGACTCGATATAAGGTTTCTGATAGAGAACGCCCTCCTGGTCCAACTGGTCGCCGATTGCGTCAAGCAACACAGGAGATTTACCAAAATACTGAGACTTTATATAGTTTTCCAGCTCGGAGCGAAGCTGAAAATGCACGGAATTTGCACCAGACATCTCTTTATACCTCACTAAATTGATAACCAATGCGTTCCAAAATAGATTTTACAGAATTAAATACGCAGAGGCTCATCGTTCGATTAAAATCACTTGGCAAGCCCGAATAGACTCTTGGCCAGCTATACAGCTTTACAAAATTCAGTTCCGTAGGCGGATAGAGGTAGCTTATGTTCAAGCTAACAAGCTCACCATCTACATGGAATGTGGACGGAGGAAGCTTTCCGTAATATGCCAAAAAGCTGTTTGAAATATTTCGATAGCTACAATTTTCAGTCATCCAAGCTGCTAATTGGCATACTTCTACTGCACCTTCATTCCATCTGTACAGGTAATACAGGTAATTACCCATCATGCCACTACGGCATAGAGAGACATTTCCGGAACGGTCTGACTTATCAACCCAATACTCGCCGTTAAAAGGCGGCTCAGTCTGCAAATATTCTGTAGCTGATTCGCTTTGATATGGCATCCATTTTAATTCATGTGTGAGGGTAGCCCAGTAATCCAGCAAGCTATCTTGTTGTAGCTGGAACATCCTTGCTGGAGACTGTTCTATATTCTCGTTTCCTTGTGTAAAGTTATATGTTCCGACGCCACTAATACAAGTTTCCTGTGATGGAGAGATGCCCCGTGTAAAAACGATACCTGCTTCTGATGCACTTATCATCACAGCGGGAGAGACTCTGTTTGGCGTATGGTAAATTTGACCGGAGCACAACAAAATAGTGTATATTTCGTCGTGAAGATTTTCTGCATCGGTGAGTATTGGTGCAAGTTCGGGGTACATGGTAAGGTAGCCTGCCAGAACGCTATCAATTCTCCTTTTGACATGGACGATCGATGCGGGCTGCAAATCGTCTGTAACATCGTAAACAGAGGTACAGGCCATGCGACCCAGGACACTATATACGATCCTGCTTTTAAAAGAGAGTTCATCCTCAAATTGACCCTTGGGGATATTCCACTCGCTTGCGACGTTTTGCAGCAGGTTATTGTATTTTTTCATTCGAGGCCACCTAAATACGCACCGAGAATGTCTTTCATATCGCCTGCAAGCTGTTTCCCTTCAATATGATCCCGCAATGTGTCCATAGCATTCGTCACGTAAGCACATGGGAGGGCGGAAAATAAGTAGTCGTACTCTTCCTGAATATTGTGATTCAGTGAATGTAAGTCTGCCAAAAGCTGCTGAAGCGTTTTTGTTGATAGAGATGACAAATGCAGTTTCTGGAAGAGCTTATTATGATACGGCTTTGCGTTTCCTTTTGTATACACGCAAAAATTTTCAGATCGCTTTCCACCAACGAATTCACAGGATGGTCGCGCGTCAACAAACAGCTCCGTCATTACAGGAATCCAATAATTCACGATCCCCCGTGGTTCAATCCGCAAATCTTCGGCAAAGGGATTGACAGCAATAAGATATTTGCTGCTCCTC
>JAEYOM010000015.1 GCA_023411715.1 Bacillota bacterium
ATGAACACGAAATAGAGAGTATCACAGCTAAGGTAAATGAATTCAAAAAATCTTTAAACATATCAAAATATCCTATTAGTGCGATTGATATTATTCAAACTCACTTTCAAAATAAGATTATTCCTTGCTCATTGCCAATAAATTCAGAAGGTTCAGATGTTGATATTGTTATCAATTATGACGAGCAATCCCAAAAATATGTCATGGTCGTCAACCAAGATAGAATAACTCCTACTCTTTTAAAACGACTGAATTTCAGTTTAGCGCATGAATTAGCTCATGTAGTTCTGAATCATCATGAAATCAAAAAAAAGATTGATACATACGATTGGGAAAATTACGGTTCGGAAGATGATGAAAATGGCGGTTTAGTCGAATATTATAGCATAGTACGACCAACGTTTATGGATGAAGAAGCTAATGAATTTGCAGGTCAATTGCTTGTATCCGACAAAATCATAAAACAATACGGAATAAGAAATGCAGAGTATTTATCTGACTACTTCTTTGTTTCTCAAAGTGTAATAAAAGTCAGATTTGATATTTTAAATAGGCAAATGCCCTATAAAGGACTCAGTAAAGCAGAGTACACGCGAATGAACAGGTTTCAGAAAAAATATTATGAATCTGTTTTAAAGATTACCGGCGCCAGCGACAATGCCGCCATATATCAGCTATGTAAGCGTTGTGGGAATTGGTTCTTGCCGAACAATAATAAAGAGAAATACTGTAAATCTTGCTTAAAATATAGCAACCCATATATAAAGGGAAAAAGATTAAAGAGACCATGTGTCAAGATAACTTAAAGGAAGTGTATTGAAAATGGCAAGCATCCGTAAACGTGGAGAAAACTCATATCAAATAATCGTTTCCAAGGGATATGACAGCAGCGGAACAAAACTGACGTCCACAAAGACAGTCACACCGGATCTGGGCCTGACTGAGAAGCAGGCCAAAAAAGAGGTCCAGCGTCAAGCAATTCTCTTCGAGAGAGAAGTTGAAAACGGTACATACCTGGACGGTTCCAAAATGACCTTTGCCGAGTTAATCGATAAATGGATCAAGGACCATGCCGAGAAGCAGCTCGAGGCAAGGACATTATTCCGGTATAAAGAGTTACTTGAAAAACGGATTATCCCGGCGCTAGGTCATATAAAGCTTCAGAAGCTTCAGCCTACTCACCTACTTGAATTCTATAACAATCTGCAGGAGTCCGGCATCCGGGAGGACAGGGTTTATACTCTCAAGCCAAATTACAGTGAGCTGTTAGCTGATAAGAACATCACCCTGAAGGAGATATACCATAAAATCAAGGTGAATGAAAAAACATATACTCAGCTCAGGAACTTCCGGAATGTATCATTCCAGACTGCTGCCAAGGTAAGCCTGGCTGCTGATATTGACCTCTATAAATTATTTGATGTCAGCGGCAATGATACCGGCCTCTCGAATGCTACGATAAAGCAGCATCATGCCGTCATACACAGTGCTCTTCAGAAAGCTGTAGAATGGCAGCTTCTGTTTTCCAACCCCGCCGACCGGGTCCGGCCGCCGAAGGTTCAAAAGAAAGAAGCTAGGCACCTGGATGAGGAGCAGGCCACCCAGTTGCTTTATGCACTCCAGGAAGAGCCCTTGAAATATCAGTTATTTGTCTTTATGGACCTCGTTACTGGAGTTCGCCGCGGGGAGCTTGTAGCAATAAAGTGGGGCGATATTGATACGGAGAAAAACATACTGCATGTCAAAAAGGCGATCGGCTACGTCCCAAAACAAGGCATGAAAGAAAAGGATCCAAAAAATGAATCCTCCATCCGCGATATAGCAATTCCTCCTTCATTAATCACACTATTGAAATATTATAAGCTTGAACAAAATAAGGAACGAGCTTCAGCGGGTGACCTGTGGCAGGAGAGCGATTATATATTTACAGGATGGAACGGCCACCTGATGCACGTGGATACTTTCAGCAAATGGTTTCCGCTGTTTATGAAAAGGCATGGACTGGACCCAGTAAATCTACACGCAGTCAGACACACCTCGGCAACTCTTCTGATCAACCAAGGTTTGAACGTCCGAGCACTGTCTGCCAGGTTGGGACATGCAAACACATCGACAACTTTGAATATTTACTCTCATGCCCTTAAAAGCGCGGATCAACATGCTGCTGATTTGATGGAAGGCTTCGTTAATCCAAAGAAAGATGATCAGAAAGAGAAGTCAAAAGCATAGTAGCCATTGACTACTATTTGACTACTACTGTTATAAAAAGTAGTCAAAAAACATGCGAAAATACTACAGGATAAAAATAGCAAATGGCTTAATACCAGCCTTTACGGGAAGTTACTAAAGGTTACAAAAAGCAAATTTTGGCACTTCTAATCCGTTGGCCGGGGGTTCGAATCCCTTCAGGCACGCCAAAAAGAAAAACCTTCATTTGAGGGTTTTTCTTTTTGGTATATTGCTTGAAGAAGGGATTCGAACCTTGCGGCACGAGCCGTGTTTCGACGTGCTAAATGCACGTCATCAGGCGAGTGCGCGAGGACACCGGGGAGCTTACGTCCGAGCGGAGAGCGCAGCGAAGCGGCGCGTCGAATCCCTTCAGGCACGCCAAAGATTGTCTAAAAACCCGCTAAATTAGCGGGTTTTTAGCATATTTAAGCACTGTTTTATCTGTTTTTCGAAAAACAAAAACAGAAATCTCAATAAAAGCCAAGAAAAGATAAAGAAAGCAGCCTACATGGCTGCTATTAACTTTTGTATTCCTATCATATTGATTGCCCTACGCAAGTTGTAGGCAAGAAAACAAAGCCCCAATTCCGCTGTGACTTTTTCCTTCCCCCGGCATAAAACATAATGTCCAAAGTTGTACCATTTCACTGTGCCAAAAGGATGCTCTGAAAGACACATTCGCTTTGTTGACATTTCATCTGTATGCTTCATCCTGATGAGGACTTTCTTGTCGCTTTTCTTCTTGAAATTGTTCGGCAGCTTCACACCCTTTGGCATGGGTGGCATATGGCATCTAGCCACAAGCACTTGCCACAAGGATAAAACCTTGTGGTTTTTTCATACGCACAACAGGCCGGACACTTGATACAGATTTTAAATCCGATATAATTAAGCAGACAATATCGGGAAAGCCGCTGAACATTTTGATATTTTATTAATAGACAGGAGGCAATAGAATGGATTGGGTAACGGGTTTGCAAAAGGCAATTGACTATATCGAGGATAATCTGATTGAAGAACTCGATTATGAAAAAATTGCTGCCAAGGCGTGTGTGTCGTGCTTTCATTTTCAACGTATCTTTAGTATCATGTGCAATTATTCACTCGGCGAATATATCCGTAACAGGCGTCTGACGCTTGCCGGTGCGGAGTTGAATCAGAGCAATACGAAAGTAATTGATGTTGCGTTGAAATACGGTTATGAGTCGCCAGACAGCTTTACCAAAGCATTTACCCGCTTTCATGGCATCTCTCCATCTGCTGCGCGCGAGCATGGAGCGAACTTGAGATCATTCAGCCGTCTGTCAATCAAAATATCTTTGGAAGGCGGTAATATTATGGATTACAGGATTGAAAAGAAACGAGAATTCAAGGTCATTGGTAAATCGGAAATATTCGATACGTCGGATGAGTTCAACAGAGCTGACATCCCCGAGTTCTGGAGCAGATGCCATAAAGATGGGACAGTAAAGACGCTTTATGAGCTGTCACGGAATACTCAAAATAGCGGTTTGATTTTCGGAGTCTGCTGTGAAGATAACTCAGCAAATACGAACCGGTTCCCGTATTTGATTGCGGCAACATATGAGAACGGTGAAGTCCCCAAAGGCTATACCGTAAAGGAAATTGCCGAATACACATGGGCGGTATTCAGATGCGTCGGCGCCATGCCGAAAGCGATTCAAAATCTGTGGCATCAGATTTATACTGAATTCTTCCCTACTTCGGAGTATCGCCCTGCCTATGGAATTGACCTGGAGGCATATTACGAGGGCAATATGGATGATAAAAATTATGTCAGTGAGATCTGGATACCCGTTGAGAAAAAATAATACTGTATAACGAATCACAACTTGTTTACGTAATATATTAAGATACTATAAAATATACATTTAAAAAATAGCCCCGATATTCATATCGGGGCTATTGAGCTATTTTAAAGGCATATTGGCTTTATCCCGGAA
Source organism: Bacillota bacterium (assembly GCA_023411715.1). Lineage (GTDB taxonomy): Bacteria > Bacillota > Clostridia > Acetivibrionales > DTU013 > JAEYOM01. The sequence continues at coordinate 4,194 of JAEYOM010000015.1, forward strand.
ACCGCCTATGAGAATTACTATAAAATCAATAAGCGCACCGACTCCACACAGACCGGCGGTGTCTGCAAATGCCATCATATGACGTGGCAGAGACTGCTTGGCAGAGGTTTTTGAATCCCTGTTGTCACCTCATACTGCAGTATAACAGCAATTGTACAAATAAATCGGTAAAAAGGAGCCCGGCACCTCAGTAAGGAGGGGTGCCTCAATAATATGGTAGATTACTACAAATTGGTATAACATGTATGTAAAATATGTTATAATTAAATAAAAATTATATGAGGGGTAAGATTCAAATGGCAGGAAATTCCCATCATGTCGTAACAAATTCCAATGGCGGTTGGAGTGTAAAAAGAGATGGATCGGAAAGGGCAATTAAAAATTTCGGTTCGAGGGACAGCGCTATTGACTTTGGGAAAAAAATAAGCAGGAATGCTTGCAGCGAACTCGTTATACATAGGAAGGACGGTACTATCCAGAGTAAAGTTATTGAGGGACAATGCCTTAATGCTCTTAGAGGTTAGTCTATGAGCTATGAAACAAACGTTTTCATAAATTGTCCTTTTGATAAAAAATATCTTTCTTTGCTAAGGCCGCTTCTATTTACAATCATATATCTGGGTTTTACACCCAAGATCGCTGCCGAAAGGTCCGATTCCGGAGAATTAAGGCTATTCAAGATATGCGAATTGATAAAATCCTCAAAATACAGCATTCACGATCTTTCCAGAATGAAGCCTGAAAAACTCAAAGAGCTTTCCCGTCAGAATATGCCTTTCGAACTTGGTCTCGATATCGGATGCAGATACTTCTCGGAAATCTATCACGATAAAAAATGTCTGGTGCTTGAAAAGGAAAAATTCAGATATATGAAAGGCCTCTCAGACATCTCCGGCTGTGATATTAAAAGCCATAATGAGGAACCATACAAACTTGTTCAGGAAGTAAGAAACTGGTTTGTCGAATCTATTTCGCCGCGGGATGTTCCAAGCGCGAGTTCAATCTGGTATAAATTCAATGATTTCATGTCGGATTTTTATGATAGACGCAAATCAGACGGTTTTACCCAAGAAGATTTGGAAATCATGCCAATTCCGGAGTATATTCAATTCATGAACACCTGGTGCGAAGAAAATAAAGTATCTGAGAGAAAAATCCATAGGTCTGCTACTTTCGGTCAAGGCTCATGATACATACTCCCACACCACCAACGACTTATTCATCCATTTGCCCTGCTTGTATCGTATGACGCTAGCAACTGCCGTGATGAGCCGGGACAGACCGGTGAATATACCTGTTCACTGGTATTAATAAAGACGTTTTGTATGCTCATTCAATATGGGCAAGTCGTTCTCTGGCTCTATCTATTACCAATGTATCATTGGTAATCAGAAAATAGACTTGTCCTTCGGTAGGATTTCCTTTCCCGGAAAAAACAAGATCGATGACACCATTTCCTGAACTATCTACGTTTATTTTCTTAACATAATATCCATTCTCGATAAGTTCCCTTAACTTCACTATATCATTCAAATTTTTTCTCCATGCCCGCACACATTTTTCGGACTTAAAAAGGAGAGCCTGGCTCTCCTTCTTTTACCACCTATTGCCGAAGCTTCTGTTTCCGCCGAAGCCGCCTCTGTTGTCATTGTTTCTCTGCTGCTTCCTTGCTCTTCTGCAGTCAGGGCACCTTTGTGGTTCGTTCTCGAATCCTTTCTCCTTGTAGAAAGCTTGTTCGCTTTCATTGAAAATGAATTCCGAGTTGCAATCCTTACAGGTTAAAACTTTATCCGCCATATCTACACACCTCCTTATTTTATTTGGATCAAATCATCCCTTAGCATTTAAATCAAAGCTTTTTAGGACTCATTATCATTATCATGGTTCTGCCCTCGATTTTGGATGGCTTGTCAACTGTCCCCGCATCTTTTACGGCTTCAGCGAACTTCGCCAGTACTTCCTGTCCCTGCAGGGTATATTTCATTTCCCTGCCTTTAAACCTTATGCTTACTTTTACTTTGTCTCCGCCCTGTAAAAACTCGTATGCGCTTTTTACCTTAAAGCTAAAATCATGCTCTTCAATTTTTGCAGATAATCTAACTTCCTTCAGAGACACGACCTTTTGATTCTTTATAGCCTGCTTCTCCTTCTTTGCCTGTTCAAAGACGCTCTTGCCATAATCAGTGATCTTACACACCGGTGGGTTAGCGTTCGGAACGATTTTCACAAGGTCCAGGTTCTTTGAATCAGCCAGCTTTTGCGCCTCTTGTACTGAAAAAATGCCCATCATGGAACCGTCGTTATCAATAAGTCGGATTTCCCTATCTTTGATTTCTTCATTCATAAGCAATCTATTTGCCGGTATTTACAACACCTCCCAATGTAATATTAAGCCTGATGCAATTAAATAATATATCCTCAGCTATGCTGTCAGGTTCCTGAAGTGCTCAACGAAAAGGATTGAGCCTCTATTACAGGTATCTTCCTGGATATGAGCTTCTGAATATCCCTGAGGTACTCCCTTTCCTCTTTATCACAAAAAGACACTGCCGTTCCGCCCATTCCAGCCCTGCCGGTCCTTCCGATACGATGGACGTAAGTTTCCGGAATATTGGGCAGATCGTAATTGATAACATGCGAGAGTTCCTGTACATCTATTCCTCTGGCTGCAATATCAGTGGCGACAAGCACCCTTGTTCGCTTCGCCTTGAAGTTGTTCAGCGCAAGCTGCCGGGCAGTCTGAGATTTATTACCATGTATGGCCTGGGCCTTGATACTTGCTTTTGCCAGATCCCTGACTATTTTGTCAGCCCCATGTTTCGTCCGTGTGAATACTAATGCCGAATCTACGGATTTATTCTTCAGCAGTTTTATAAGCAGTGTTTTCTTATCTTTTTTGTCTACAAAATAAACCGTTTGATCTATAATGTCAACCGTTGACGAGACCGGAGCCACCTCCACCCTGACAGGGTTTGATAAAATATTGTCTACCAGCGAGGTGATTTCAGGCGGCATGGTCGCAGAAAACAACATTGTCTGTTTCGTCACAGGCAGCTTTGCCATTATTTTTCTCATATCGCGGAAGAATCCCATATCGAGCATACGATCAGCTTCATCAAGCACAAAGTATTTTACGTGATCCAATTTGATATATCCCTGCATCATCAAATCAAGCAATCTGCCGGGAGTAGCGACAAGAATGTCGACCCCCGCTCTCAATGCCTCTGTCTGGGGAACCTGCGATACTCCGCCGAATATAACGGTATGCGTAACGCTTATATGTTTTCCGTACGCGCTAAGGCATTCTCCCGTCTGGATCGCAAGCTCACGTGTCGGAGCCAGTATCAAGGCTTTGATTGAATGATTTTCTTTTTCGTTTATCCTTTCTCTATTTAATATTTGCAGCAGCGGGATCGCAAAGGCTGCTGTCTTTCCCGTACCGGTCTGAGCGCATCCGAGCAGGTCCTTTCCTGCAAATATCGCGGGTATTGCCTGTTCCTGTATCGGTGTAGGCATATCATACCCTTCAGTCTTTAAAGCCTCAAGTATAGGCTCAATGATATTAAGTTCTTTAAATCTCAATTCTCTTTCTCCATTCTAAATTATCAACCGTTTTTCTTCCGCTTTTTCTCGATTTCATGCAGATTATTCATAGCTCCCCGGTTGTCAGGATCAATCTCCAAGGCCTTGCGATACATGCTTTCAGCCTCTTCCATCTTATCGACTAGCTTGTAATATTTCGCCAACCGCGTATATGCAGCACAATTATCAGGGTCCAATTTTAGGATAGCCATATTTATCTTGCGCGAATCCTCTCCCCAGATATTGCGCAAGGCCATTTTCCCTGCTCTTTCGATTAGCTTTTGTAAATTTGCACTATTCATCATATCCTCTTTCCCATACAAATATAAAAAGAGCAGGTAACCCATAAAATTGAGTTTCCCGCTCTACATTTTCCAGAATCTAATCTTGGATTCAGGTAGTTGAAAAAACAATATTACATTAATACTATATCATACTAAAAAAATAAAGCAAATTAATGTTAATCCACGGGAAATGATATATGTCGATACGAACTATATTATGTAGCCCTTCATACAATATTGCATAAGAATTTCAAAAAGGGAAGTAATATAATATGAGACAATACGGGCCTCCGAGTTCGCCTCCTCCGTCGGTTATTCCGCCAAAGCCGGCTGTTTCTTTTATAGTTGACTGCATGCTTTCATTTACGTATGTGTGGCCAAGGCAAGGAAGGCCATTCTGGTTTTACCCTACGAGATTGGAGTATGGCGAAGTTTCCGGTTATATATGGACCGGCAGCAACTGGACATTTTATGGATTCGATCCGGCATTTATAGATCAGGTCGCATGCTACCCCGTTCCGACTCTTTACTAAACGGTATCGTAAGAGGTGAACATAATACGCCGCTAACGAATATCATAGAACATAAATATTTGGGAGATGGAATTATGGAAATGCCTTATATGAGCTATCCGTTCGCGGGCCAATACTATACGCAGCCGTATATCACAGCTCAACAGACGATACCGTTTCAACAGCCAATGACGCAGGGGTATCCGGCACAATACGCTTCGGCACAATACGCTCCGACACAATATGCTCCAGCACAATATGCTCCTGTGCAATACACTTATACGGTAGACGCAGACGACGACATTGACTATATAGATCCTTTGATGCTTGCACAGCAGGATCCTCCGCCACAATTAAGCAATAATCCGGTAACGGCATCTGTCACACTGTTTAAGGAACTGACCGCATACCCCAATTACGGGAACCCGAGCAGAAATGCCGACATCCTGTATACCGGAAACCGCGGAAGCTGGACGTTTCAGTCACCCGCATTTTTAGCGGTGCCCGGGAACCAGCGTGGCCAGGTGATAATACGGGCTGTCCTCGACGACCACGCGAATGTGCCCATCAACCGCTACTCGGCAAGGATAACTATAAATGGCACAGTAGTGCATGACGGAAGATTGGTCCTTGAACATGGCACACCGGCAGGCGGCATGTTTACAAACTGGAGAGACTTGCCGTTCAACATCGTAAATACCCGCAGAACCAACCGCATAACCATCGAAAACACTTCCAGCGCAGGTGCAGGCGATTGGATCGCTTTTGACTGGATGGAAATCAGACTTGTACCCAGATAGTAAAAATCATCAGTGCATTGAGCGCCATTGACTTCGCTATATCCCATAAATCGAGTAGGAGGCGGTGACTAACCGCCGTCCCCTCACAGCACCGTGCGTACCGTTCGGTACACGGCGCTTTCAATAGTTTACGTGCACAGACTGATATGCACTGGTTAAATCATAAAAGCCAGCG
>JAEYOM010000061.1 GCA_023411715.1 Bacillota bacterium
CCGCGAGAAGGGATCCGGATACGCTTGACACATTTGTGTGTTCATCCTGGTATTACCTGCGCTATCCCGACAATAAGAATTCAGTGAAGGCATTTGATACCGAGTGGATCGACAAGATCCTTCCGGTCGACAAATATGTAGGAGGCGCCGAACATGCGGCAATGCACCTGCTGTACGCGCGTTTCTTCACCAAGGCCCTGCGCGATATGGGCTACCTGCATTTTGACGAGCCTTTCCTATCGCTTGTTCACCAGGGGACGATCCTAGGGCCTGACGGGAACAGGATGAGCAAATCCAAAGGGAATACCATTTCTCCGGATGACTATATAGCAGAGAACGGTTCCGACGTATTCAGGATGTACCTGGCCTTCGGTTTTGCCTATACGGAAGGCGGACCCTGGAGCGACGATGGTATCAAGGCTATTTCCAGGTTCGTAGGCAGGGTGGAAAGGCTGGTCGAAGGAGTCGCGGAACTGAAGGATGCTCCGGCGGGCGGACCGTTCGGCAGTGAAGAAAAGGAACTGAACTATATAAGGAACATGGCCATAAAAGGCGTCAGCGAGGATACGGAGAGATTCCAGTTCAACACGTCCATCGCGAGGCTGATGGAGCTTGTCAATGCGCTTTACAAGTACGATTCTCAGGGCAGGAAGAATGTTTCACTTTATATCGATACGATCATTGATATGCTGAAGCTCATGGCCCCGTATGCGCCGCATCTGTCCGAGGAACTCTGGGAGAAGATGGGGAGGACTTACTCGATATTCAACGAGGAATGGCCGGCCTGGGATGCCGCCGCCTTTGTGAGGGACGAAGTAGAGATAGTTGTTCAGATGAATGGAAAGATCAAGGATAAAATAACGCTTCCGTCGGGGCTCGACAGCAAGCAGACCGAAGAAGAAGCAATGAAACTCGACAAGGTAACCGCGCTGATCGAGGGTAAAACCGTAGTAAAGGTCATTGCCGTACCGGGTAGACTTTTGAATATAGTTGTAAGATAAGTTTCAAGTGGGTAAAAAGAAAAGAAAAAACCGGAGATTCATACCTCCGGTTTTTTAATCAAGGGCTCTGTTCCAATTTTCATCATAATCTTTACCCTTTTTAATGATCTCTGAGACGGCCTCCACTATAGTCTGCGGACTGAGATGAAGTTGCCATTGTGTCATTGTTCCATTGCTTCCAACGGCAGGCTTACAATTACCTTGAACAGGTCGCCGTCAACCTTAAGAGCAAGGGTACCACCCTGGAGCTCGGCAAGGCTTTTGGCTATAGAGAGTCCCAACCCGGAACCTTCTGTGGAACGGGAGCTGTCTCCTCTGACGAAACGTTCCAGAAGTTGTTCGGAAGAAATATCCAAAGCTGCTTCCGATACGTTTTTAATAGTGATAACACCGGAAAGGCCGTTCCTTTCAATATCGATATAGACACGTGAATTTTTTTGGGAATATTTCATTGCATTGGAAAGCAGATTGTCCATGATTCTCCACATCAGGGTGCCATCACCGTGAACAACAACCGGATTTTCACACACCTTGACCCTGACATCCAGCCCGGCTTCTGCAGCTTTTTCACTATATTCCGCAACCGACTGCTGTGCAAGGGAACAAAGGTTGACACTGCCATAGTTGACAATCATATCACCGCTTGCTGCTTTCGATGCTTCCAGCAAATCGTCGACCAGCTGCTTCAATCTGGCAGATTTGCTCTCCAGTATGCCAATATATTCCTTCACGGTATCATTCTCCGGATTTTCCTTCTTCAATAAATCGACATAGTTTATAATGGACGTCAGAGGTGTTTTCAGATCATGGGATACATTGCTGATCAGCTCTGTCTTAAGCTTCTCCCCCTTGACCGCTTCCGCTACGGCTTCATTTATCCCTGTCTGCAGGCCTGCGATATCCTTCGCGAAAGCATGGAAGGCAGGAGACATCGCCCCTGTATCAAGTGCATAATCAAGATTGCCTTTCGTCATTTCATTCACCCATCTCATAATACCGGACATAGATCTGAGTGCCTTTGATACGTAACAAAGTGCTGCCAGATTAAAAATAACAAGAAGGAGCAAAAGAAACCCGGGCTCCCCATGCGTGGCAATGGCAAACAGGATTGCGTTTACTCCTCCGTATGCGAGAAGCAAAAAGAGTACCGCAGGCCGAAATGTTCTTGCCTGAAAGCATTGCACCAAATACCGGGCCGCCGCTTTGAAGAGATGATATATCATCGTATGCTGAAACAGTGTTCTTCGCTTGATGTTCCGGATCATACTCAGGATGAAGCTGAGACCGATCAGCAGGTCAATGGAAAGAACCGCAAAGAGAAAGATTCCTTTTGTAAGATCATCATGTAATGTGATCTCCTGCAGCAGCGATAAGGATAGGATTGTCGCCAATATCACTGCTACAATATGCAGATCATTGTAAAACCAATCAATCAGAGCAGGCATTATTTCACCATTTTTTTCATTGCGTCCTGCGACTGATGCAAGATAGATAAAGCTGCATAGACCCAAAGCAAAGGCTGCAATAGCAATGGCCAGAAACAGAGGCAGCTGTGCTTGTACCTCTCTATACTCCTGCTGAATATCATAAAATGTATCGCCCTGTTTCAGTTGATCATCAATCGCTGCGTAAAATTCAACCGGTGCATTTTTTGGCATATTCTCCAGACTGTCCGGATACAGTGTATTATCATAATTTACATACAAGAAATTTTTGGATGCCGCTTTGTTGTCGGCAGTGGAATAGAATAAATAGGACTTGTTTTTCGTGAATTCCTTTGCAGCCTTCCATGCTGAGTCAGCATCAAGCTCCATATTCGTGACTGTGGCATTCGTTTCTATGTTTCGTGCAACATATTTGAAATTTACTGTCACGGAAGAACTGTCAGCAATCGCCTCCGTGCTGCCGGTGCCCGTATTGCCTATATCCGTGCTGCCGGTGCCCGTATTGCCGGTGCCTGTATTGCCTATATCCGTGCTGCCGGTGCCCGTATTGCCGGTATTTGTATTGCCGGTACCCGTACCCGACACATATCCGGTCAGCTTCTGCACATCAGTGCTGCTTATCGCTTGCTCCACATAACGATTGAATTCCGCAATAAATGCATGACTTTGAAAATAATTTTCGCCCATTAATACATCGGAATTTTTTCCTAAATAATAGACGGAAGCAAACATTCCTGCAAAGGATACCCATATAAGAAATACCGCAAATGCCTTGACCAAAAAGGAATATCTAATATTTCTCGATTTTGTATCCAACTCCCCACACCACCTTCAAATATTTTGGTTCCTTCGGATTGATCTCAAGCTTTTCCCTGATTCGCCTGATATGGACGGCTACAGTGTTTTCTACTGAAAATGACGGTTCATTCCAGACACGTTCATAGATATCGCTCATAGAAAATACCCTTCCCAGATTCTCCATCAACAGCTTGACAATACGATACTCAATCGGGGTTACCTTAATTATTTCACCATCCACCCGAATCTCTTTCAACTCATCATCAAGTACAAGTCCGCCGGTTTTCAGCAGTCCCGGCTTTTGTTCCATACTCCCGAGCTGGGTATACCTCCTCAGCTGGGATTTGACTCTTGCCAACAGTTCGAGAGGGTTAAAGGGCTTTGTCACATAGTCATCCGCCCCAAAGTTGAGCCCTGCAATCTTATCCATATCCTGAGATTTGGCAGATAGCAGAATAATGGGGATGTTGTGTGTCTCTCTCACTTTCATTGTAGTCATGAACCCGTCCAAACCGGGCATCATGATATCCAGTATAATAAGGTGGATATTGCTTTCTTCCACCATTTTAAGTACTTCCTTGCCATTATTAGCCTTAAATACCCCATAACCATCATGCTTCAAATAAATCTCCAGTGCGTTGACGATTTCCTTATCGTCATCACACACCAGTATATTGTATGTACTCATAATGCCCCCCGATCAATTGGATCATCTCCTCTCCTATTGTACCACCTTTCTTTTGCCTTTGAAGAACCATTGGCTATTCTGATAATCAGAATAACAACGGAATTTTACAGACTACTCGATGATTTTCTTACGAAATTCTTACGAATCACGATACCTTAAATTTATTCCCATAAACAAGTCTTGAACTGGCTTTTGCAGTGAACTCACATGTAAGAAAATCTTAAGAAATATATAAAAGTATTTTTAATTATTTTTTCGTATGATTCTTTTGAACAGTTATTTTTTAAATTTACTGATACAAAGGAGTAACAAGGAGATGGATAGTTTTATCTATGGAATGATACAACAAATCAGTGGGTATCCGCAATGGTGCGTATACTTGTTTACATGCATATCGGGATGGCTGCAGGTGGCATTTCCTCCCTATCCGGGAGAGATCGTTCTGACACTGAACGGTTGTGCTCAATCGGGGAAACCGTTGCTAGAAGGCCTGTTCCTGTTTTTCGCGTATTGGTTGTCCATTGTATCCGCGAATTTGGTATTGTTTAAACTGGGTGCCAGCAAAGGAGTAGCTTTGTTGCGGTATCCCGTGGTTGCCAGGTTCCTTTCGGTAAAAAGCAAGGATAATTTACAAGAACGAATGATGAAATACGGATTTTTTATTTATTTAATTGCAATTTTCATCCCGGGAATGTTCCTTCCACTGGTCTTTTTCAGCGGAGTAACGAAATATAGGCTTCATAATGCACTGGCAGGGATTATGCTGGCAACCTTCGTACACGACATTATGTTGTTTCTTGGCGGCAGAGTGGTTGGAAGCAACTTAAGAAGTATTACAGAATTCTTAACTCTTTATAGAAACGTTGCATTATGTATTGCTGTTGGAGTTGCTGCTGTTTTTATCCTATATACGGTTCTGAAAAATAGAAATAACAGCGAGGGTGAAAAGCCGATACCAGCTCCAGTTGTTGAAAAAGTGCTAAAGGGGAGCAGGAAAAGTGCATGAGGCTGATGGACCCCCAGGAGCTTATCCAGGGTTAAAAGTATGGCAAACAGGCACAGCATCAGGATTACGTAATATAAGGCAGTGATCAGAAGCAGGAGGGTATTTTCGACCGGTTTATCAAGGTTCCGTTCACTGTTCAGAAGCAGAAGGATCCCTGCCGTAACATAGGCAAGCAGCAGCGGGACCGGGAATCTAGGAAGCCTGTACCAAATCCTCGGAAGGTCGTTTTTATACGCTGCAGGAACTTCATATCCGCACCTCGTTTCCTGATGGCTCACGGCTGGCAACCCGGTGGCTCCGTTCTCGGGTGAAGTTACCCTATTTTTTCAATGTAACGCTTAATCTTTTTTGTAGAAGTCTTGGCGAATTCCTCTTCACGTACCGTAAAGCGGCGGATGCGCTTATACAGCGGCATGCTCTTGTTGACGTTTTTGACTTCGCTGTCTATTATCCTGAAGACTTCGTCCTGTGTGATCCCGGTTTTTTCCAGCTTCTCCCTGATAACATCCATCGCCGGGACTATCATCGCATATACGAATGTCTCCTCTGAAGCTTCGTCGTCCTTGCCGTATACCATGGACTCTGCAATAAAGGGCGATTTGTCCAGGTATGCTTCGACCTCTTCCGGATATATGTTTTTACCGTTTTTGGTGACGATAACATTCTTCTTTCTGCCGGTTATGCTGAAGAAACCGTCCCTGTTCATTTTGCCGAGGTCGCCTGTAGAGAACCAGCCGTCTCTTATTACTTTTTCGGTGGCAAGCTTGTTTTCGAAATAACCGAGCATGACGTTGTCGCCTTTTACCATCAGCTCTCCTATGCCTTCCTTGTTCGGCTTGTGGATCATGACTTCGCTGATGGGAAGCGGCAGACCGATCGAGTCGTCTCTGAATTTTTCAAGCTGGTTGACTGTCACGATCGGTGAGCACTCAGTCAGGCCGTAGCCCTGGAGCATGGCAATACCGAAGCTGCGGAAGCCCCGTGAAACGGCGGGATCTACAGCTGCGGCACCCGATATTATCAATCTGACCTTTCCGCCTATATTGTCGTGTATCTGTTTGAAAAGCTTCCTCCTGATATCGATACCGAGAAGATTATATGCCGCATCGCTTATGAACAGCGCAATTTTTGCCTTCCTCGCCGTCGCCTTGCTCTTGTTTATATTTTCCCAAACCTTTTTGTACATGGATTCGAGCAGCAGAGGTACTGCCAGCAATATAGTCGGACTTGTCTCCTTCATATTTTTTGCAATGTACTTTAGTCCTTCTATGAACGATATCCTGCAGCCGTTGTACAGCATCAGCAGGAAGCTTGTCGTACAAGCGTAGGTGTGATGGAGGGGCAGCATGCAAAGAGTCGAATCCTTGTCGTCTATATGGAGTACCGAGCATACTGACATGATGTCGGATACCAGGTTTTTGTGGGACAGCATTACTCCTTTTGCCAGATCGGTCGTACCGGAGGTGAATATCAGGATATTGAATGCTTCGGGATCTACGGCGGCATCGAGGTAAGAACGGTCTCCTCCGTCCAGGAGCGAATTGCCCTTCACGATCAGCTTTTTAAGGGACAGGAAGCCGTCCGCGTCCTCTTCGGAATCCATGTTAATATAGTATTCGCATGGAGAGATGGAACCTGCGATGGCCTTCATATCCCTTTCGTGTTTTCCCGAGAATATAACTGCGCTGGCGTGTGAACGCACCAGGAGGTTTTCAACTTCAGGCAGCGGCAGTTCCCTGTCGAGCGGTACGACTATACCTGAGCCGTTTGCTACGGAAAGATAGGATAAGCACCATTCATACCGATTTTCGCCGATAATTGCAATATATTTACCCTTTAAGCCAAGATTTATCAATGCGGTTCCCAATGCGTCGGTTTCACGTTTAAAATCCCTGTAGGTAACTCCCTTGTAGCCGTCATTTGATGTCTTAAGCCAAAATGCGTCTTTTTCACCGAATAATCTTGCGCTTTGATCAAGCATGTCTTTCAGATCGGTAACTTCCCGGACCTTGCGAATAGCTTTTGACGTCACTTTCACAACACTCCTTAAAGGGATATTACTTGAAAATCGGCGTTTTTTACGATTCTCCGTTCTTATATTATATATTATGTAATGCGGTATAGTAAATACTACAAATATTAGAGCAAATTAGGGGTAAGACAATACCTGGACCTGGCTTCCAGGTATCGGGCATCGGCGACTTTTCAGGTATCGGGTACCGGCGACTTTTGATGTATCGAGCATCGGCAACTTTTCAGGTATCGGGCATCGGCGACTTTTCAGGTATCGAGTACCGGCAGCTTTTCAGGTATCGAGCATCAGGAACTTGACTTTCGGGTATCGGGCATCAGGGACTTGGCTACCGGTATCGGGTATCAGGAATACCTGCGGCGGGAATGCACTCTGCGAGATATACGCCTAAGTATCATGCGGAGCAGCAGGAAGAATATCAGAAATCCTGCAACGTATAGTCCGATCCTTGCAAAAAAGTTGTTAAGGAAGCCTTTTACTTTACTTACGAGGGTGACAGGTTCAGGTTTTGGTTCGATATTTCTGGCTGCTATCAGATCGACTTTTCCTATGGATGCGTCGTCCTTTATAAATTCGACATATCCCATTATATCATCCTTGTTGACCGGCGCCGATACTTTTGACGATATGTGAGGGATTTCCTTTATATTCTGCCGGGCTGCGTCTTTCGGCACTATGCATGAAAGACTGCCGGTGGTAACGAGGTCAAGGCCGTAGATGTCTGCGGCATTATCGACCTTTATATTGCGATAGACCTTGCCCTTCTCGAGCAGGTTTACTCTCTTGAAATTGTTGAAGCCATAGTCAAGCAGCTCTTTAGAATAAGTCCTTACATTTTCCTGCGCGCCATCGTTTTTAACTCCCATTACGACGGCAATAAGAGTAAGCCCTTTTTTGTCCGTCGCGGAAGAAACAAGGTTGTAGCCTGCCTGACCGGTAAATCCTGTTTTTATCCCGTTTATGTTGTAAAGGTCGCTTTTGTCTGTGATCATTAGTTTGTTGGTATTGGCCAATACGGGCCATTCGGGATGCTTGTTGGTCGAAGGCATCTTTAGGTCCGGCGAACTTACGATCTTCCTGAATTCGGGGAAGGTCATGGCATAGCGTGCGAATTTGGCCATGTCTGAGGCAGTTGTATAATGATTCGGATCATGCATCCCGTTGGTATTTGCAAAATGTGTATTGGTCGCTCCGAGTTCCTTTGCTTTTCGATTCATCATATCGATGAATGCCTGCCGGCTGTCAGCAATGTTATCGGCTATTATATTGGCAGTCTCGTTCGCAGAGCATATCAGGAGCGCCTGGAGCAGGTTTTCAAGCTTTATCTGTTCTCCGGCAATTATACCGATGTTGCTGCCGTCGGGGCCAATATCATTGATGGCGGACTGACTGGCTGTCATGACCTGGTTCATGTCGCCGTTTTCAAGCGCAAGTATGGCGGTCATAATTTTTGTTGTGCTGGCCGGATAGACCAGCGTGTCTGGATTTTTATCACACAGGACGCCGCCTGTTTCGGAATCGATAAGGACATAGGCGCCGGCATCCGGCGCGGGCGGTTGCTCGATAGCAATACTGGAATTGGATAGGATTACTATCAGTATCATTGCCAATGTAAGCAGCCTTTTCATCTGTACCTCCGGGTATTTTATTACATTTTAAGTATACCAGAAAACCATAGGGTTTAGTTAAAATATGTTTAAATATTTTTAGAAAAAAAAGGAAATTTAGTTAAAAGGGAGAATTATACAATTATGGAGGACAATCATAATGAAGCTCAACTTATTCGGCAGGGAAATAGCACTTAAAAAGGAAGCTGTTGTGGTCGGGGCTGCGATCCTTCTGTTGCTGGGCTGCCTGGTCGGTTATGTTTTCCTGCGTGACGATAATGACATAATCATAGAAGCAGGCAGCGGTCCGGCCACTGAAGCATCGACCGGTGCGGCGATCAGCCCGGGCGGCAGCGGTGCTGAGCCTTCCGGCAGTACGCCGGATACCGCGGCAGCCGGTGTATCGGTAAACGACAGCGCTGCGCAGGCTGACGGGACTATCTGCATTTATGTCGTAGGCTGTGTGAAACAGCCGGGGATCGTGACTATTAAAAAGGGCCAGCTGATCAATGATGCCGTAAAGGCGGCAGGAGGTCTCACGAGCGACGCAGACGCCGAGAATATAAATCTGGTCTATTCTCTGAATGAAAATGTGATGCTGAACATAAAATCCAGACAGGAGCCGGGACAGGCCAATGCGGATCTACCCGGACAGACGCCGGGAAATGTGTCGGCAACTGCCGGAAAGCAGGCGTCGGCAGCGAAACAGGATAATACAGGGACTCAGGCCGCAGCTGACAGGAAGGCTTCGGCCGCACTGGGCAGCGGTGCCGAGATAGTAAGCGAAAGTGGGAGCGCCGCCATTATAGCGGGCGGAAGCGCAGCCGGCGGCAGCGAAGTCATAGCCGGTGACGGGAAAAACCTCGTCAATATAAATACGGCAGGCGCGGACGAACTCGATACCCTTCCCGGAGTCGGCGAGGCTACAGCAAGAGATATTATTGCTTTCAGGGAAAAGAACGGCAAATTCGGCAGCATCGAAGATATAATGAAGGTGCCGAGGATAAAACAAAATAGGTTTGACAGTATCAAGGACTTTATTACGGTAGACTGATGCCGCAGAGAGAGCTCGAAGCGGTTCCCCCGTCAAACGGGAACAAGTTTCGTTCCGGTATCGTCCAATATCGGGCGGGGGGCCGCACAGATGATTTTCGCATATAAACTGATGTTTGGGGAGTGGTAAAGTGAAAAGGTCGTTTTTATCAATACTGTTAATTATTGCACTAATGTCGTTTTCAGCCTGCAGTCTGCCGGGCACAAATAATAACGAGGGTACCGGCTCCGAGAGCACCCTGCAGAACGGCACACCTGCCGAAAGCACCGCAGATGTACAGCAGGACGATACTTCAGGGAATCCGGGTACGGAGGAAGAGACCTCGCAGAGCTCGGCGGTCAATGCAAAAACTGTTAAGGTAACGCTATATTTCCCGACTGAAGACAACAGCGGCTTAAAAACTGAAGAAAGAGATATACAGGTAGTGGACGGCGCAATTCTGAAAGCATGCATCATGGCGCTGGCTGAAGGACCTGAAGCGGAAGGGCTGCGCAATCCGATACCCGAGGGCGCCAAACTTTTAGGCATATCGGTACATGACAAGGTGGCGACAGTAGATTTCTCGAATGAATTTCAGAAAACGAACGGGCTTTCCGAGGTAACGACAAGGTTCTCTGTTGTAAATACTCTTACAGGGATCGACGGGGTCGATAAGGTTCGTCTCCATATAAACGGGTCGGAAATGAAAGGTGAAAGCGGAATGCCGCTTGGCGAAATGGGGCCCGTCTCCCTTGACGCAAATGGTGCGCCTGCCGCCGGCGAAATGAAAACCGTTACGCTTTACTTTTCGGATTCCAACGCGGAATTCATCGTAGGTGAAAAACGCGACATAGCGGTGGAAGCAAATGAATCCATCGAAGAAGCTGTTTTGAAGGAATTGTTCAAGGGACCCGTCAGCGAGAACCTGTGGGACGCTATCCCGGACGGTACGAAGCTGCTGTCGGTCAACACAAAGGATGGCTTATGTACGGTCAACCTATCCAAAGAATATGTGGACAATAGCCCTGGTGGTACGGCAAGCGAACATATGGCGATAATGTCCGTTGTCGACACTCTTACCGGACTCGAGGGCATCAAGAAGGTCCAATTCCTTATAGATGGCAAGAAGCGTGAGATTTATACACATAAAATCTTTGACAAACCATTCTCAAGAGATGAAAGTGTAATAGCAAAATAACATGCAAAAAGCCGGCTTACGACCAAAGCCGGCTTTTTAAATATTAAAAAAAGGAGGAAAACTATCTTTATTACAATAATCATTATACACGCATGGTAAATTAATAGTAATGGCCTTAATATACGACTTTTACGATATGCCGCATAAGCTTTTTATGCAATTTCAACAAACCGGCCAATTTCCCGGACTCATGACATTGATGGCAGTATGACTACAGAGGCGAGCAGATATCCGACGAGAACAAGCGCGACAGGTACGATCACGGTCAAAAGCAACAGATCGCGTGTTCTTTTATGGCGTAATTTTCTGAAACGTTCTTTCCTTTTGTATCTCATATGCAACTCCGTAAAATAAAGGAGGGGGCTTCCGCCTATACGGCGGAAGTTAGCCCCGAGCCAAATGATCCTTTGGGTATTACATATAATACCATAAATGGTCCATAACTACAATACCTTATTTTTCCTTTATTATGTCGAGCATCAGGCCATCGTAGTCGCTAGCCACATTTTTTACTGCAAAAAGGTTGTTGGTGAGATAAACAGTATCGCCTCCGACATCCTTTTCGGTAGCTGCGATAAGATTCTTCTGCCGGAGTTCTCTGATAAGGAAGGGTATGTCCCTTGCATTGCCTCCGATGTCAACTATTGAAAATTTGTCCATGATTCAGTTCTCCTTTCTTATGCTTCTCTTTTCAGCTTTATGTTTTTGATGCAGTCTGAACCCATTCATTGCAAGCGAGATCGTTGTAAGCATAACCGAAAATGGATCTACTGCGAATTGAACGGGCATTATACCGAGCTGCTTGGGACTGTCGTCTATCAGATAGGTCCAGGTGGAGGAGGGAGCTTTGAGCCCTTTCTTTTCCATGTCTATTCCGTTGACCGTGATCTCGGCCCTCTCCAGTACATTCAAAGTCTCTTCCCTTATATTCTGCAGCAGCTTTTCGTAGCCTTCGATAGCGATCTTGTTGAATTCGCTCAGAGGTATCTTACCCGCAATATTCACCAGATGGATGGTCTCCCTTGTATAGGATAGGTAATCCAGATATTCGGTCCAGCAGGAATTTATGAAATGCAGCAATACCTGCCACTCGGCCTTGAGCAGCGCAGGCTCGCCGACGACAGGCAACAGGCTTTCATATCTTTCGGGGAGATATGTCCTGAACAATCCGGGCAGCTTTCCGAAAAGTATTTCGCTTCGCTGGCTGAATATCATCCGGCGCTGCCTTTCCATAAGCACGTTGTACTTCTGGAGCGTACGTCTTATCTGGAAGTTCTGGCCTTCGATGATTTTCTGCGCGCGTGAGGTCTCCCTCCTGATAACTTTGTTTTCTATCGGGTCGGTGCCCGACGTGGAATAAAGCTGCTCCGGTATAAGATCTTTCAGCTTGTACTGCTTCATCAGATCATCCTCAAGGCTGACGAAGAAACGAGTCGAACCCGGATCGCCCTGCCGTCCTGCTCTGCCGCGCAGCTGGTCGTCTATCCTCCTGCTTTCGTGTTTGTTCGTGCCTATGACGTAAAGCCCTCCGAGAGCAGCTACCTTGCCGTGTTCTTCTTCATGTTCTCCTCCAAGCCTTATATCGGTACCTCTGCCGGCCATGTTGGTCGAAACTGTCACCGCGAAAGGGCGCCCCGCATTTGCTATGATGCCTGCCTCTTTTTCGTCGTTCTTCGCATTCAGGACGGTGCACGAGATCCCGGCGGCAGCAAGTCTTGATGCGAGCTCTTCTGACTCCTGCACGCTCCTTGTGCCTATCAGCGCAGGCCTGCCGGTATTGTGAACAGCCTCTATTTCCTTTACCAGCGCATCCATTTTGGCGCTCCGGTTGGCAAAGATGACGTCGGGGTGGTCGACGCGTATACATTCCCTGTTGGTCGGTATTACTGCAACACTCAATCCGTAGAATTCCAGCAGTTCCTCAGAGGAAGACCTGGCCGTGCCTGTCATCCCGGAAATTTTGGGATACTGCCCGATAAAATTCTGCAGTGTCACTGAGGCGATTATCTGACCTTTTGTCTCGGAATAGATGCCTTCCTTGGCCTCTATAGCCTCCTGGAGCCCGTACGGCCACTGTCTGCTGTCTGCCACGCGGCCAGTGAATTCATCCACCAGTTCAATTTTATTATTGCGTAAAATATAGTCAATATCCTTTTTCAATAAAACGCGCGCGTGCAGGGCATTTCCGATGTCAACGAGCAGGTACAGATTCTTCTCGTCGTACAGGTTCCCGCAGCCGAAGGTCTTTTCGATGACGTCAACACCCTTTTCAGTCAGGAAAACGTTCCTTTCGTATTCGTCGAGGCTGAAATCCTCATCGGGCAATAGGCTCCCGACCACTCCCGATATGACCCTGGGATCGTAACTTTGGTCTTTCTCCGTTTTGCCGGCGATAACGAGCGGGATACTGGCCTCGTCTATTAGGATGGAGTCAGCCTCGTCAATGATAGCGTAATTGAACGGTCTTTGCACGAGTTCATAGGGGCTTTCGGCAAGGAAGCTCCTCAGATAGTCGAATCCTGATTCCTTTGCCGTAAGATAGGTTATATCAGCGGCATATGAAGTTCTTCTCCGGCTTTTATCCATACCTTCCTGCACGCAATCCACGCTGACTCCGAGGAAGTCATACAGAGGCCTCATCCAGCCCGCGTCCCTCCGGGCAAGATAATCGTTGAAGGTGAGTATATGCACACCTTTGCCGTAGAGCGCATTGAGGTATGCAGGGGCTGTCGCCGCGAGGGTCTTGCCTTCTCCTGTCTGCATTTCGACCAGCGCACCGTAATTCAGGGCTATCCCAGCCAGCAGCTGTACATCGAAGGGCCTCATTCCGAGCGTTCTTGCCGACGCTTCCCTTACCAGCGAAAAAGCTTTAACAAGAAGCTTCTCGGCAGGGACACCTACTGAAGCCTGTCGGCGCAGCTCCTGAGAAATTTCCTTGAGTTCCGCGTCGGATCTTTCTTTAAGGTCGGTTTGGTTAATCTCTTCCAATAATTTTTTTGCAGGGTCAAGATTAAGCTCGGTCGACTTCAGCTCACCGAGCATTTTAAAGATATTCGATCTATTTTTTTGCATGATTGCCTCCTGTAAGTTATTTAGAATTAACTACAACGAGGCTTGCGGGATGTACCTTGAATCTGTGAAACAGTACAAGAAGCTTGCTGCTCAGCATGAATAGAATATCCAGCGTAATTATCCACAAGGTTGAAATCTGCGCGAACGCTCCGATTATTATACCCGATGCAATGGCAGCCGTGACCGAAAACATGAAAAATGCCACCTGTGCCGGTGAATTGGCTACGCACAGGTCAAACTCAAACAGCAGCCGCACCATGGAGCGGCCGGAATATCCAGTTCTCAGCGCCGCAGAAACGGCCATTATCAAGGCTGCCAGCGGCAGGAATGCGGATAGAAATTGCAGCATAAGTTCCACTTTCCAAAAACGCTAATAGATATATTCTACTTTATCCAGAATAATATCATTATAATCAGTTATACGCAAGCGGAGTGATGATGTCTGCGATTATTCGATTAATAATGTCCCGTATTTGTGTCAACCGGAAACAAACGGGTAAAGGTTCAATACCGGATTGCTATTGCAGATAAGGGTTTATGGCGTCGGGTACGGGGATAAAATCCGCACTCACGGGCTGCTCTATGCCTTCGACATATTCGATGTGTTTCGACTTTATCGAGCCCAGTATGCTGAAAACCGTCTTTACGTCGCCATACTCGACTTCTGGGGTTACCCTGATCTCCTCCGTTCCATTAAGGGCATTGTAAAAATTCAGCAGTTCATTGTAATAGCCTCTGTCCGGGGTAAATCTGATGGTTTCTGTCGTGCCTCCGTTATAGGCGACAGTGATGACACCCGAGATCTTATCCTCGAGGAAAATTTGGCCGCCCGTCCCGAAAATCCTTAGGCCGACAGCCGGTTTCAGAGCTTCAATTCCTGAAGGGTAGTAGGTGTACTGGCCGATGACTCCGTTTTTAAAAAGGATATTGCTGCACACAGACACATAAGGGTTAAAATCCTGTTTCTGAGGCTTGCCGAAGGCCTGCACGCATTCGATTCCTCCGAATATATACCTCATTCCTGCCAGATCGTGCAGCGCCGCATCAAGGAACGCGCCGCCCTGAAAATCCGGATGCTGCCTCCACTCGGTGCCTGCGTAGGTGTCCTGCCCCACGCCGCATGGAAAACACGTAACGTTGTTATCTATGAAATAGACGATATTGCCTATCCTGCCTTCGCTGACGAGCTGCAGGATCCTGCTGTGCTCTTCGTCGTACCTGTAATTCTCGGCGATCATGATCTTAAGGTCATTTTTCCCGCGAGCAAGTTCAAGATATCTGTCTGCCTGCTTCATACCGGGAGCCATAGGTTTTTCGCATATAAAATCAAAGCCTGCATCCGCTACATCGGCCGACACTTTATAGTTCTGCCCTATGGGGACCAATATGTCTATCGCATTGAGATCGGTCCGTTTCAGCATCTCATGATAGTCACCGTAAACATTTTTCAGATCCAGACCGATCTTTCCGGCAAACTTCTCCGCATCCGCTTTTGTGCGGTTTGCAAGCGCTGCGATCTCGTATTTATCCTTTAGCTCCTGCAATGCCGGATAATGCAGCCTTTCCCACGCCAAACCCGTCCCGATCACGCCAAGCCTTATCTTTTTCAAAACTATTCCTCCGCATCTATCACGTAACTGTTTTTTTAACATCAGTCTGTGTTATAGTGTCTGCCTTTTTTCCGCATTTAAACGCTGAATGAAACGCAGGGACGGTTCTTTTGTACCACTTTTCGCAGCGTAAACCAAGGCTGATTTGGGAAAAATGTGTCTTATTATGTCAAATATTGTTTACGCTAAATTATTTTTATGGTATAATATCTATATTAAATTTACTAAAAATGCACAATTATGCAAGAGCAAATAGTAATGATATTTACATGCAAATAGCGAATAGTACAAGGGTTGGTGCTAACTTCCAGGGCAATTATGAAATCATCAAATATATATTCTTTGACTGGGGGGATGTAAATAAAAGTACTTGTTTGGAGTGATATCCATTTAAAGCATTAGTATTTAAAGAGTTATATCGGGTCCGCTGGAACGAAAACATTCTCAAAATTGTAATTAAACCATAAGTCGCAAAGACGAGATTGGAAAAGGAGACAGCTTATGAGTAACAAAAATGTGAACATAATAAGTACCGGGGTATATCACCCGACAAAGGTAATACACAATGATTACTATATCGAACACTTTAAGAAGCTTGGAGTAGACATAACAGGACTGTTAGAGTTTACAGGCAGAAGGCAGAAGTTGGTGTGTGAGGCCAATGAAACGATTATTGACATGGGATACCTGGCAGCCAAGCAAGCACTTGTAAAAGCAAATATATCGATGGATGAAATAGATATGGTAATATTCGCGACTGATACGCCGGAATATACAGCACCATCCAATGCGTTGAAAGTACATGAGAAGCTCGGTGGAAAAACTGACAGTATAGTGTTCGACATAAATAGCAATTGCGTCGGTATGATTACCGCCATGGAAGTAGCAAGTGGATATATGAAATCAAACAAAAGAATCAATAAGGCATTGATTATAGGCAGCCAAAACGTATATTCCTTCGCAAGACCAGATGATGCTATTACATATTCATGCTTCGGCGACGCAGGCGCAGCAATAATTCTTGAGAGTACAATTGAAGAAGAGACCAAAGGATACATTGATAGCATAACAGTAACAGATTCAACCCACCACACTATGGCATCAATGCCTATATGTGGTTACTCAAAAATAAACGATGACAGCATAAGCAAAGAAGATAAAATGTGGTGGACTGACCCAAACTTTAATGGTAACTTCATTATTGATATGTGGTCCCAAATGGTTAAGGACGTAACAAAAAGAAACAATATATCAGTGCATAATGTGGATCACTTTTTTTTCTCCCAATTCTGTTTGACACATATAACGGAGACGCTGAAAAAATTGGACGTCGCCAATTCAAGTGACAAATATACATTCGTAGGCGATGAATACGGGTATAATGGCGTTGCAGGTCCAATAGTAGCTCTTAACAGAGCGCTGGAATCAGGTGTAGTGAAGAAGGGTTCAACCATTGTGTTGTGTACTGTAGGTTCTGGATTTACTACAACGCTATTGCTGTGGAAACTATAAAAATAGATTAAAGTATATAACTAAGCCCAAGTAAAATATGGAGTAAGTTAATGTTAATATTGTGCAGGAGGTAAAGGAAAATGTATGTAATTGAAGTCAGACAGGACAAAAAAGTATTCTTTGTCAAAGCAGCCGGCGAAATGAAGGAAGCCGAGGGAAAACAGTATGTGGAGGAACTCAAGCGGAAGGTGAAATCCGTAAAGGCATCCGAATTGTGCCTCATCGCGGATGGAACCGAAACAACGACATCTTCACAGGAAGTTTTACCGATTATTCAAGAAGCATATGCAATTTTCACGAACAGCGGGTTCAGGAAGGTGATTATGATGCTTCCAGCCAGTGCGGTAGCAGGTATGCAGCTGAAGAGAGTAGGCAATGGCGTCAAACAGGGTAACGGTATAACCTATGTTACCAATCTTGATCAGGCGTACATAGAGGCTGCAAAAGCGTAAGTAAATCCGGCAGATATAAGAACAGGACCAATAAAAAGCCTGCACGATAGTGGCGGGCTTTTTATTTAAGTATTTTTTTGAGTTGCATTTACTTTGTAAACTGAGGTTAGATTTTATTATTTGGGAAAAATGTGTATTTTTATGTCGAATATTGTTTACTCCAAATTGCCTTTATGGTATAATATCAATATATTAAATTTACTAAAAATGCATAATCATGCTAAAACAAATAGTATGAAATGCATGTAAACAGCGGATGGTACCAGGGTTGGTGCTATATTCCAGGGCAATTATGAAATCACCAATATATACATTCTTTGACCGGGGGGTATGTAAATGAAAGGACTTGTATTAACTAGCCTGCACAATGTGGAACTCAAAGAAGTTCCAAAGCCGGTGATTGTTGAAAGTAGTGATGTTATTGTACGAATTACGGCAACAACCATTTGCGGCAGTGATCTGCATTTCATCCATGGCGTAATTCCTTCTACTCCGGGCTATGTCTTGGGGCACGAGTATACTGGAATTATCGAGCAAGTCGGAAGTTCAGTTAAATATTTTAAACCGGGCGATAGAGTTGTTGGCCCGCCGGCTCCTTACTGCGGCTGCTGTGAAAACTGCAAAAATGGTTATTTTTCGCATTGTGTGAATGGATCCGTCACAAAAATGCACGGCGGCGGCGTACTTCCAGGCACCCATTCCGAATTCATTCGTGTTCCGTTTGCGGATATATGCATGCATCATATTCCTGATGCTTTAACCGATGAGCAAGCATTGTTCATTCCTGACATCCTATCTACAGGTTTTTCTGGTGTTTTAAGGACTAAAATCCGGCCGGGAGATAATGTGGTGGTGTTTGGTGCCGGACCGGTCGGTCTTTGTGCGGTAGCAACGGCTAAATTATTTAGCCCCAAAAGTATAATTCTAGTAGGAAGAAAAGATAAATTCAGAATAGAGATGGGAAAAACAATGGGCGCGACACATGTGATTTGCGCGACCGAAGAAGATGTGCTGGGTACAATTAACAATATAACCGAAGGAAGAGGAGCAAATTGTGCAATTGATGCGTCAGGTTCCACAGAAGCTATCCAGCAAGCTGTCAAATGTGTCGGGGTGTATGGAAAGGTTTCACTGATCGGAATTTCTGCAGGAAATGTTGAACTGCCTTTACCCGAAATATTCTATAAAAATGTTCACCTTAGCATGGGCCTCGGAGACCTTACTCATATTGAAAATCTTATGAGTATTATACAATCCGGCAAGCTGAACCTCAGTCCTCTTATAACACATCGGATGAAATTGATTGATATTGTAAAAGCAATTAAACTTTTCGAAGACCGTAATGAAAATGTGGTAAAGATTGTTTTGACACCTTAACCCGAATTTTATACATAAACCAGATACAGCAAGCTTCAGTGACATTTACAAAACTACTTTTTAAAGGGGATAGTTTTAGTGAAAGGATTAGTTTTTACCAAATTAGGCCAGGTAGAGTTAAGAGATGTAGAAAAACCCGTTATTATCAATGGGAGTGACGTTATTATCCGTATTACGTTAACGGCAATATGCGGTAGTGACCTACATCTGATTCATGGTCACATTCCTTCAACCCCGGGTTATATTTTAGGTCATGAATATGTAGGAGTAGTTGAGACTGTCGGACCGGATGTCAAGAAATTTAAGCGCGGCGACAGAGTTATAGGCCCTGGTACTCCCTTTTGCGGAAAATGTGTAAATTGTAATAGAGGCCATATATACAGGTGCTTAAACGGAGGAATTCTCGGAAGTGGTCCTGAGTATGGCAATTTGCAGGGGACACATTGTGAATATACACGCATACCTTTCGCAGATGAAAATCTTATCCGTGTTCCGGACGGTTTAAGCGATGAACAGGTTTTATTTGTTGGAGATATTTTGGGGACAGGATATTTTGCTTCCAAGAATGGTTCTATCCGGCCGGGAAGTACTGTAGTGGTGGTGGGGGCAGGCCCTGTTGGATTATGTACCGTGAGTGCGGCCAGGTTATTTAACCCCAAACAAATTATTCTGGTGGATAACTCAAGCGAATATCGCCTTCAGGTCGGGAAAAAATTAGGGGCAACGCATACGATATTTTCCAAGGAGCAGGAGCCATTGGCAGTAATCAATGACTTAACAGATGGAAATGGCGCAGATGTAGTAATTGAAGCTGTTGGAATTGAAGAAACCCTTCAACAGTGTGCACATTACGTAAGTATAGGAGGTACGATATCAATAGTTGGTGTTCCGCCGCAAAAAGAATCACTGCCTATGTTTGAAATGTTTATGAAAAATGTTAATGTAAAAATGGGGCTTGTTGACCTGAAATATATGCAGCAAATAGTTGATATGATCGTGGCGGAGCAGCTAGACCTTTTACCTCTTATAACCCACCGTATGAAATTGAGCGAAATCGAGAAAGCATTCGAGCTGTTTGACAAACGTAAGGATAATGTAATTAAAGTTGTTATTACGCCATAGTATACACAAACACTCTTTCAAACCGTTGGCTTGATTTGTTATACCGAAATATATTAATTATTTGTTGATTTTATCAAAATTTAAACCTTTTAAAACTACAATTAAAATGGAGGTATTTTAGAATGTATAAAGTAAAAGCGGATCATGTAAAAAACAGACTGTATGTTACTGTAATTAATACTATTGAAAAGGGTGAACTTGCACAATACTGTACAGATATGAAAAATAGCATAGCAACGCTAAAAACAGGTTTTACTGCATTATTGAACTTAAAAGATGCAGGAGTTTTTACACAGGATGCAGTTTCTCTCGAAAGCCTCAATGAAACAAAGGAGGTTGCTGTACGTGCGGGAATGTCTAAGAGCGCAATGGTTGTATGCTCTCCGACATTAAAAATGCAGATAACAAGGAACTTTAAGAACATAGGCTCCAAGGATGAAGCATTTGACGCAGTTGAAGAAGCAGAAGCGTTTTTAGACCGGTAGCATGATCTGGATTCATGAATTTTTCCGGTTGGTTTCTTGTTTAATTTATATCTGAATTATACTATACGAAATGGTAAACATGTCGAAAGGCATGGACACAAAGCTATGGGTCTACGGTTTGTTCAACTATGATTGCCAGGTTGCCGAAAGAGTATGTGTTTATTAGATAAGCTCAACTAGTAAGTACACCTGTTGAGCTTATCTTATTTTAACCAAAAAGAATATTGCTATGAAGCTATATTCTATGACAAAGGACGAAAGGATGTCGGGGGAATGTTCGGTATAAAAGGGAAGTTGGAAGTTACAGCGCTTGGTATATTGCTTTTATCTATTGCAGGTATTGCTGCGAATTACTTCTTCAATTCTACTATTTTGATGGTGATAATCTTAGCCGCACTGATTGCCATTTCTGTTTCTACCATGCTAATTGCGAGAAGTATAAGCCTATTTAGGAAAGACATATCCGATATTCTTGAAAGCATTCAAAAAAATGATTTTAGTTCCAGATGCGGGTATACTGGAAAAAACGAATTGGGAATGGCGGCTAAATGTATCAATATTGCGCTTGATAGCAGGGGAAAAAATACTCAAGACAAGAAAAGTACGATTGATAGCGCGGTAGCTTTGAATTCGAACTTATTAGGAGCAACACATGATATAACAAAGTCATTAGAACAGGTCGCATCAACTATATATGACATTGCCCAGGGCAGCTCCGAACAATCTAAAAATATACGTGA
This sequence comes from Bacillota bacterium, assembly GCA_023411715.1. Classification (GTDB taxonomy): domain Bacteria; phylum Bacillota; class Clostridia; order Acetivibrionales; family DTU013; genus JAEYOM01. The sequence continues at coordinate 21,179 of JAEYOM010000061.1, forward strand.
TACTTCTGAAATAGTTCAAATGGTTGCCCAGTCAGTGGACGAGGTAACAACCGATACGGATAAAATGACCGTTGACGCAAAGGACTGTATGGAACTTGTTAATAAAAGTTCAGTCATAATCGAAAAGCTGAAGCAAAATACCGAAATTACTGTTAATACATCAAATGAAGTAAATGTAATCGTGAATGAAATGAATGATAAATCGGAAAAGATGAATAGCATTCTTGCGGTTATTTCCAATATCGCTTCTCAAACAAATCTTCTGGCACTTAATGCTGCTATAGAAGCAGCCAGGGCCGGTGAAGCAGGAAGAGGTTTTGCCGTCGTAGCGGAAGAAATAAAAAAGCTATCGGAGCAAACAACCGATGCAACAAAAACCATATCCGAAATTTTATCTGAATCAATAAATAAAACAGAAATAGCAACCATAAAAATATCTGATATGAATGAAATTATAAAGGGTCAGGACAATATGATAGCGGAAATAGTCGATATATTTGAAACAGTCAATACGAACACTTCAAATATCTCCAATAAAATAAGTAAATTGAAAGTTACACTGGGGGAAGTCAATTATGCAGCTGAGGAAATGAATACACAGACAAAAACAATATTAGGCATATCTGATGATAATGCTGCGGCAATTCAGGAGCTGTCAGCTACAAGTGAAGAACAATCAAGTGCACTTGAAGCTATCTATCAACAGCTTAGTGAATTACACAAACTATGTAGTGAGCTTTGAATACCACCAGGCTAATTTTACAGTTGACTTTAGAATCAATTGGGTTATAATAAATTAAAACTCTTTTTAGCCGGTTATGGCTTAAAAGGCATATTATTATCATACGTTGAAGGGAACAGTAAGCTGCCGAAAACCTTGGAAGAGAGATGCCGACGTGGCTGGGAGCGGGATCGAAGGAAAGCAGACGAAGACCATCCCTGAGTATGAGCGTCGATCGCGTTATAATCGCAATAAGACCAAATTAGGGTGGAACCACGGGAGAACGCTCTCGTCCCTTGCATATCGCAAGAGACGGGAGCTTATTTTTTTAAGGAGGAGTGGATATGATAAAGGTTACACTGAAGGATGGAAGCGTAAAGGAATACGATGCGGGCACTACAGTGATGCAGGTGGCCGGGAGCATAAGCGCAGGGCTCGCGCGAGTCGCGCTTGCCGCTGATATAGACGGGGAAGTGAAAGACCTCTCGACCGTGCTGGATAAGGACTGCAGCCTGAACCTTCTCACCTTCGACAGCGAAGGCGGAAAGCATGCCTTCAGGCACACTGCATCCCATGTAATGGCCCAGGCCGTAAAGAGGCTTTATCCCAACGTAAAGCTGGCTATAGGTCCGGCAATAGACAATGGCTTCTACTACGACTTTGATATTGACAAGACCTTCGCTGCCGAGGATCTCGAGAAGATAGAGAAGGAAATGGAGAAGATCGTTAAGGAAGATCTTCCGCTCGAACGCTTTACTTTACCCAGAGCAGAGGCTGTGAAATTCATGGAGGAAAAGGGCGAACCATATAAGGTTGAGCTTATCCGCGACCTGCCGGAGGACGCAACGATATCCTTCTATAAGCAGGGAGACTTTACAGACCTGTGCGCCGGACCTCATATACCGTCTACAGGCAAAATAAAGGCGTTCAAGCTTACGCAGATCGCCGGCGCATATTGGCGCGGAAACGAAAAGAACAAGATGCTCCAGAGGATCTACGGCACTGCGTTTACCAAGAAGAACGAGCTCGACGAGTACCTCGCCATGCTTGAGGAGGCTAAGAAGAGGGATCACAACAAGCTCGGACGTGAGCTCGACTATTTCACCACGGTCGATTATATCGGGCAGGGACTGCCCATCCTTATGCCGAAGGGCGCCAAGGTAATCCAGATACTGCAGAGGTTCGTGGAGGATGAAGAGGAACGCCGCGGGTATATGCTGACCAAGACGCCGTTCATGGCGAAGCGTGAGCTTTACAAGATATCGGGACACTGGGATCATTACAGGGACGGTATGTTCGTAATGGGAGACCCGAAATCCTTCGAAGACCCGAATGCGGAAATATTCGCACTGAGGCCGATGACCTGTCCGTTCCAGTTCCAGGTCTACCTTGCGCACCTGAGGAGCTATCGCGATCTGCCGATGAGGTTCAACGAAACCTCGACACTTTTCAGGAATGAATCTTCCGGCGAAATGCACGGACTGATCCGCGTGAGACAGTTTACGATCGCGGAAGGCCATCTTGCATGCATGCCCGAGCAGCTAGAGGAAGAATTTGCAGGCTGCGTTAATCTTGCTTTATTCTTGCTGAAGGCAGTCGGCCTCGACGGCGACGTTTCATACCGTTTCTCGAAATGGGATCCGAACGACAAGCAAAAGTATATCGGGACTGAGGAACAGTGGAATGAAGTACAGGGCCGCATGCGCGAGATACTGAACGATCTTAAGATACCTTATACCGAAGCGGACGGCGAAGCGGCATTCTATGGGCCGAAGCTCGATGTCCAGATCAAGAACGTATTCGGCAAGGAAGACACGCTTATCACGGTTCAGATAGACTTCCTGCTGGCTGAAAAGTATGGCATGGTATATGTTGACCGTGACGGACAGAAGAAATACCCATACGTTATACACAGGACGTCGATGGGCTGTTATGAAAGGACGCTGGCGCTCCTTCTGGAAAAATACGCGGGTGCGCTGCCGACATGGCTCGCTCCGGTACAGGTCAAGCTCCTGCCAATCATCGATAAACAGCACGGCTATGCAAAGGATGTTTGCGATAAGCTGCAGTCCTATGGCTTGAGGGTTGAGACCGATCTCAGGAATGAAAAGATCGGCTACAAAATCCGTGAGGCACAGATGGAAAAGGTACCGTACATGCTTGTCATTGGCGATAAAGAGATGGAAAACGGCCAGGTGGCGGTAAGATCGCGCAAGGAAGGCGATCTTGGACCTATGCCTCTGGATAAATTCATCGAAAAGATCACCGAAGAAGTAAGAAACAGGGTACTCTAAACAATAACGGTTTTAGAATAACCTGATCATACAATGAAGGGAACAGTAAGCTGCCCACACCTTGAAAGAGAGCTGCCGCCGGAGGCTGGAAGCGGGCTAGAAGGAATGCAGACGAAGACCATCCCGGAGAATGAACGTCGATCACGTTATAATCGCAATAAGACCGGAATTGGGGTGGAACCATGGGAGAAAGCTCTCGTCCCTTGCGAATCGCAAGAGACGGGAGCTTTTTTTACAGACGTGATAAGCGTCGGATTACATTATATAGTTTGACATCCCTAACATATGCTTTTTGAACAAAATACGATATAATAATTGATGGATTGATTCAACATAGGAAAAATGAACAAACGAGGTACAACCGATGAGCAAGGCGGACGCCATATTCATAAAGATGTGCAGGGAAATACTGGACAATGGTTTTTCTTCGGAGGGAGAAAAGGTAAGGGCGGTCTGGGAGGACGGGACGCCTGCCTATACTAAAAAAAGCTTCTGTGTAGTCAACCGTTATGACCTTTCAGAGGAATTTCCCATCCTGACACTAAGACCTACCAATCTGAGGGCTGCTATCGACGAACTGCTATGGATATGGCAGAAAAAATCGAACAACATACATGACCTGAACAGCCATATCTGGGACAGCTGGGCGGACGAGACCGGCTCAATAGGGAAAGCTTACGGCTATCAGCTTGGAGTGAAGCACAAGTATGCCGAGGGCGATTTCGACCAGGTCGACAGGGTATTGTACGACCTGAAGAATAACCCTTACAGCAGACGGATAATGACGAACCTTTACAACCACGGCGACCTGAATGAAATGCACCTTTACCCGTGCGCTTACAGCGTTACCTTCAACGTTAAGGGCAAAAAGCTCAACGCCATACTGAACCAGCGATCGAACGACGTGCTGGTCGCAAACAACTGGAATGTATGCCAGTATGCCGTGCTTGTGCATATGATGGCGCAGATCAACGGGTTTGAGGCCGGCGAACTGGTTCATGTCATAGCCGACGCCCATATTTACGACAGGCATTATCCATTGATCGAGGAGCTAATAAAAAGACCTGCGTATCCGGCTCCGAAGCTTGTGATAAATCCGGATGTGAAGGATTTTTATGACTTCAGGGTGGAGGATTTCACGCTCGAGGGTTATGAAAAAGGGCCGCAGATTAAAAATATACCTGTGGCGGTTTAGTGGGCAAGGCGGGCTTGTGCCGCCCAATAACGAGAGCTGCGGGAATTAATATAAGTCGCAGTCTTTAATACGGGGATGGGTGATTTGATATGAAAGCGATACTTTCAGCTGATCTGAAATGGGGTATAGGCTGCAATGGCAGGCTTCTTCAGAGAGTTCCGGAGGACATGAGATATTTCGCTCGGATGACTACCGGAAAGGTCGTAGTTATGGGCCGTGAAACGCTTGAATCCTTTCCCGGGAAACAGCCTCTCAAGGACAGGGTGAATATAGTGCTGAGCCGGAACGGCAGCTTCGATGACGAACGGCTTATCGTATGCCGCTCGCTTGACGAGCTTTTTGCCGAGCTTAAGAATTACTCCTCCGACGATGTATTCGTCATTGGCGGAGAATCTGTTTACAGGCAGCTTCTGCCGTACTGCAGCGATGTCTATGTGACGAGGTTCGAAAAAGAATTCGAGGCAGACAGGCACTTCCCGGATTTGGACGATATGTCAGGTTGGATGCTTGCTCCGGAAAGCGAGCGTCACGTTTACAATGATATGGGTTTCAAGTACCTCAAGTATATCAATACAAATGTACTGTCGCCGGCTTAGCCGGGCAGGCGTATTGTCCAGTATCAGTATTTTACTTTTTTACTTATATTTTGATATATAATTTCAGATTGTTCAAAAAGAGAGACCAATATGAATGAATACGAAAACATACTAGCTGGTTTGATTAAGCTTGGTAAGACAATCGATCAAATGAAAGCAGGAATTATTATAGGCTCAAGGGCAAGAACAGAGTGCCCGGCCGATGAATATTCGGATATCGATATTATTTTGCTGGTTGACGATATTGATTTTTTCATTCAATCAGATGAATGGTTGGATAGGTTAGGTAAACATCATATTTCCTTTAGTGAATATACGGTTGCTAATGGAAAAGAACGTCGCGTATTTTTTGATAATGCATTGGACGCCGATTTTCTCTTCTTGCAAGCAAATGACATTAATAAAATTGAAAAAGATGAAAATGTCAAGGGAATAATCTCCAGAGCGTATAGAATATTGTTCGATAAAATATCATTTTCTGATGTTTTGGGGAGGATGACATTATCACCGGAGCCCTATTTGCTGCTTTCGGAGAATGATTTTAAAAATATTGTCGGTAACTTTTGGTTTCATTCAATCTGGGCTGCAAAAAAAGTGTTACGTGGTGAATTGTGGGTTGCAAAAAATTGTGTGGACGGCTACATGAAAAATTTGCTCCTGCAAATGATAGAACTTTATTCTCATACTGTCAACAGCTCAAACTATGATACCTGGCATTGCGGACGATTCATAGAACAGTGGGCGGAACCTTGGATAGTAGAGAGATTTCCCGATATATATGGGAGTTATTCCGCTAATGATATTTTTCGAGCGCTGTTCGGAACCATGGATTTGTTTCGCAAGTTAGCTGTTGAAACAGCTGGAAGACTGAATTATATATATCCCCATGAAGCAGATACATATGCTGAAAATTTTCTCGTAAATATTAAGCGATAAGATATACTTTATGCACGTGTTATTTTGTAAAACATTGGCAAAGGGACTTAGAACCTCGAGGTTAAGTCCCTTTTACAGTATTGATTCAAAATGTTTTTAATTAAGGCATTTATTATGCTGCGTTAGTAAGACGACATTCTGTAACAATTCATATTATATTAACATAAAATGATAATATAAGTTTACCTTTTACAAGGAGGTATTAACCATGCTTTCAAGCACTGATTTCATAAAACAGTCGCTCGGTTTACATTTGTTTTTTGCAAGGATTATGAAAGAGCATTCATTTTTCCTTGAAGCGGGATTTACACCGAGGGATGCCAGCTTTACCCAACAGGCAGATGTTTTTCGCAGGGAATTTGACGGACTTCTGGGAGAAGCTATCTCTCTCTCTAACGGTGTTGTTAATCCCGGGGTTCTTCAATCCGGTGAAGTAATAACACCTTTTACTTTGAATGCAGAGATGGCAACAACATTTTTTACAGGTGTACAGATACCAACTCAACTGACGCAGGCAGAGGCAGGACTAACGGGCGGCGGTATGATAACAGCCAACCCTGTGCTCGAGCAACGTGTATCTGCGCTTAACCAAAGGGCAATAAATGCAACTGCTGCGCTAATACAGTTTAAAACAAATGTTTTATCTAACGTATTAAGCTGCAAAATGTTTACATTTAATTATCCATTGTTAATCGTACACATAACTCGTGAGGCAGAGTTATATCTTAGGCAGCTTAGAAGACTTCAAAACAGGGAAGAAATAAGTCTGGAAAGAGAAGCCTACGAACAGGAATTTTTCTGGAACAGGCAAATGGCAGAGCATGCTAAGTTTATTCGGGGATTGCTTGACCCGACAGAGGACAATTTAATCAGTCAAGCTAATAACTTTGGAAATGAGTTTGATCAATTAACAGCTGAGTCAAAGGCGGCAATGGATGCGACTGCTCCGCTGGCTAAAGTTACTGACGAAAGCTTAAAGGCAACTGAGAATTTACGGAACTTCAAGGCACAAGGCACGCAGGGTATTCTTGCATGTAAAGTAAGATCAATCATTATACCGCTGCTGGGTGACCATGTCTTACGTGAAGCGAATCATTATCTGCGGCTGCTTAAAATGTTTGAAAGAAGCTGATAACTATTTGAATTTTATCCTCTTTTTTGATAAATAATATAATTGGCGAAATTATTATTTGTTAGGAGGGAAGAGTATGTCAGTTAAGAAGATGAGCCAGCCGAATAGTGGCATTAAATGCGTTGTAAATACCTGCCATTACTATATGTCAGGTGATCATTGCACCGCAGAAACAATTGAGGTGCAGCCAAGGAATGCAGTTGATTCACAGGAAACAGACTGTGCAACGTTTATCCCGGGAGATAGAGCTTAAATGAAAAGCCTATTGTGAAATATAGACACAGCAGGTTTTTTGCTATTTCAATTGCAATAAAGCTTTAGTGTTCCTTCTGCAAACATCTCTGTCCCAATATAAATAAGAATTTTTTGGATGTTACGAATATGGCTATGTTTTGCTCAATGAGAGCTAGGGAAAATACGGGGGAATATGGGTTCGTGATTTTGCCGTACAGCCGTATTTTTCTTCTTGACTGGAAGCGGCACGTTGTATTAAAATAAGTTGTGTGTAAAAAGCAAATCATGGGGTTATAACTTAGCGGGAGCGCAAGCTGTCGGATGTGCAGCCCCACAGAAAAAGAAAATTGGAAATGGCGAAAAGCCGGAAAATTGCATGAATAAAGGGCTTTCCTATATATGGGGGTGTAGCTCACCTGGGAGAGCGCTTGACTGGCAGTCAAGAGGTAAGGGGTTCGATCCCCCTCATCTCCACCAAAATTTTAGGTAGTAAAAGATGCCATGCGGTTAAACCCGCATGGCATCAGCCTTTTTAGGGCATTCAACCCCTGATTTTTTACCCTTCAATTTTAGAGATGACATTTGACTTTTTTTGCAAACTGGAGGGAGTTGAACCATCGTTTAAATTATTACTGAAAAATTACTGATATGTTACCTATAACGAGCCACGT
>JAEYOM010000062.1 GCA_023411715.1 Bacillota bacterium
TATAATTCCAGCTTTGATAAAAAATATCTGAAGGAGCATCGTGGATACTTAGGTACTGCCGGGATGACAAAATTCATGGTACCCAATTATCTCATTAATTATGCTTATTATGGCCCGTATATGTCGAACGGCAATGATAAAATCGGATTGGATTATGATTTTTTGGACTCTGAGGAAAGCTTTTATAAGAAATACAGAGAAGCTGTAAAAGAGGAGTTACTATCATTAAATGAGTGGAATGGGCTGTTTCCCTATTCGGAGGAACAGATAAGCGTTCTGGAGAAAAAAATAGAGAATGTAAAAACGCCTTTTCGAGTGGAGTATGATCAAGGCCTGTGCAATCTTAGAAGTTGGTATGTAATGGATTACTATATCTTCTTTGTGGTCTTGGCCTTTGCACTTGCGTGTATGTATTCAAAAGATAGTGTAAGCGGTGTGAATGAATTAACTCTTTCATCCTCATATGGAAGAAAGAAAAATATGAAAGCCAGGTGGATAGCAGGAAATTTGTTTACTCTAATAGCCTATCTAATCTTTATCGGAACACTTGTTCTTGAGCATGGGGCAATCGCTTCCTTACATGGCTGGAATGCATCTGCACAGACTTTCTGGTATGAATGCCTTTACAATATCAATTTCGGCACAGGGTTGCTGATCATGTTCGCGGGAGGATTGCTTGGAGCATTCGTTATGGCTAATTTTGTAATGCTGGTCTCCATGATAACAAAAAATGCGAAACTTACAACAGCCGTTTCAATTATTGCTGTGTGGCTGCTTGTGAGATTTTCCGCTACCTATAGCCAGATCAAGTTATTGTTGAATCCCATACAGTTTAAAAGTGATTCCTTGATTACCGAGTATTTGTTTATAGGAAATACTGCACTCCCTTATTTTATTGTAGTGCTTGTTCTCACAGCTTTTTATGTTACTGTTTTTCAATTTTTGATGAAGCAGTCCTATAAAAAGTACCGCTTAAATTAGTCAGGTGATAGAGATGAAAGATATCATAAATGTAGAAAGAAAAAGAATTTTAAATATAAAAGCTCTTCTCTTGTTTTTTGCAGTCATTGTTCTGTTTTCTGTAAATAGCAGTTATACTGCCGTGAAAAATTACGATATCCGAGATCAAATGGGTGTAGCGGTTCCATGGAACGAAAGTTTATCTCATGCGAGAGAAAATTCTCCAGGGAAATATATGAGTGAAGATTATTTATCATCCATGAAGACATATGATGAACCATTTACCTATGTGGATGTAATGAATGTGGAAGCATTAGTAACAATGAATTATGATGGGAAGGAAACCCAAGATTTGACAGATGAAGAGATGGAAGATTTTTATACCAAGCGGCTGTCCCATATTCGAGGGATGCTTGACGATAATTCCAGAATTACCTATACAGAAAAAGAGAAAGAACATATCATGGAAAGAGCCAGTCAGCTCTCCACCCTGCCGATGGATTATGCGGAAGGGTGGAAAGTCCTGAATGAGGATATGGGTAAGTTCATGCCGATATTACTTATTCTGACGGCTCTTATTTTGCTCCCTCTTTTTGGCAGTGAGCCACAAACGAAAATGAAAGAGTTGTACCGGTCAACCAGGCACGGGAAAAGGAAATTGGACCGTGCAAGGATAACCACGGCATTTATAATAGGGATAATCCTCTGGCTGTTTGGAATGATCTTGTTTTTTGCGATCAAAATGGTTCCTTTCGGATTGGAGGGAGGCTGCCAGCCTATTCAGAGTAATGCCACCACTTTCTTTTCGGTTTACAACATAACCTATATGCAGCAATTTTTAATCAATGCTGGCGTAGGGTTATTGGCGATGCTTTTTATGATTTCCTTGACTTTGCTCTTAACAGTTTTGTCAGATGGAGTACTGACCGGAGCAGTAGGGATTGCATTTTTCTGGATACTGCTATTGATATTCGATCAGGTGCCGCTCTATTTGGTAGATCATTACTTCGCTAATTTCATGCCACTCAAAATGATGGATTTTCAACATTATTATATTGGCAATGAGATATACCGGATCGCAGGGAATAGCTTTACATGCCTGGTATGGGTGATTTTCCTCTCTGTGATTATCTCCGTAGGCATGATACTCTTGACGATTTCACTTTCCAATTTTAAACTGAGGAAAGGCTTGTGATAGTCTGATAAAGTCGCCAAGAATGATGCGCGGCTAACAAATACACCATCTTTCATCTAGCGTCTCATAGGAAGAGGTGAGGTTTTGACCGGACTGGAACCTTTTGATCCATGCGGCCTTCCGATGAATAAACTCGCTCGATTCTTTAGGTTTGCGGTAGAATTTTTACCTCCTCACTTTTTCCATGGTCTCGCTTTATTAAGCCAGCCACGCTCGTCCCAGTATAGTTTTTCGACAGGAGAAGAGTCCCACACGGCACTATGCATATTTGCCATCATTCCGAATACCAACTCTTGGCGTTCCAACACCGGTTATAATCCGATTTTCCGCGTAATACGGGCATTCCGCGTCATCATCAATACATTGATAGCGGCCGATGCAAAAATGGTTCAGATCTCTTGGCAGAAAAAATTCAGTTATTTCTTCCTCTTTCGCCAACTTATCAGCCAGCAGCCTTCCTATATGATAAGTACTGCCCTTATGGTTTTGTCCGTGTATCATAACAATTTTCACATTCTATCCTCCAATCGCAGAATTCAGATTAAACCGGCTATTCTCGTCGCTATTCAATAAATCAGTTTGCATTAACTGCAAACACTCACTTCTATTTCTTTCTACTGTAAAAGGTTCTTTGGTATTTTCCCAAAAGTAATTATCAGAATCAAAATGTGCACAATCAAGCATACTACATACACTCTCAGCAATTGTTGTCGTTCCTGAACCTGAGGCCCCCAAAATGTGTATTCTTTGTTTCATATCATTCCCCGTTCTGAGACTCAGGCCATGCACGCCCTTGCGCTGCATCATGAGAAATTGGTTTTTACCGTTCTGTTTGTTCAGTCATCAATCCCCACCGAAAACCAAATTTATCAACAAATACAACCTCGCAAGAACTGTATGTAGTACTGTGCATCGGATAGATTGTCTCGCTATCTTCCTGTAAAATATCGTATGCCCGTTTCACTTCATCTTTTGTATCAAGTGTGACAGTCAGCGAAAGAGCTGTACTTTTTACTAAGTCAACATCCATGTTGTCGCACATCATAATCCTTTGGTCACCAATAAAAAGCTCTGCATGATATATGTAATTCTCCTGTTCCGATGTCAATTCTCTATTCCAATCAGCCTTGTCGGCATCGGAATATCGTAAAAAACACCCAATCTTTGCGCCAAAAGCCTTTTGATACATCATGATAGCTTCTTCACAGCGGCCTGCGAAATTAAAATTTGGTGTGATAGAAGCCATTTTAACACCCTCCATTTCTCTACGTTTGTGTAAACCCATTTACACCGTTTATATATTAAAGTATGCCTTATTCAAGGGTTTCAAGGTTTTTTGATATAAAAAAACAATGACCCCCTCTTTTTGGTATAATTGAGTCTGCGAAAACACCAAAATCCAAAAAGGAAAGGATGTCATTGTGAACTCAATTATATCAGCTTTGATAGCATACAATCAATTTTTAATTTCTCAAATCCAGCAATTGCTTTTATTTATCGTGAAAAACATACCGTTAAAGTCTCCAAAGTACGATATTACAAGCCCTAAATACAATAAGCTTACCGTTGACAAGCTCCCCGTCATCAAGAAGCTTAAGCCGTTGAACCACGTCCTATTGCTTGAAGAATACAAGATCAAGCACGGCAAGGACCTCAGGCCTGTTAATCCCCGTGGAAAATATCCTGTCTCTTCAGATTGCGTATGCCCCCGCTGCGGTGCGCCCCATACCTACCTCTACGATAATACCGGCGGACGTGGCCAGTTGGTGTGTAAAATCTGTGGTCACAGGTTTGTCAAAGGAAAAACCGATCTAAAACCTATTACTTTAATGTGTCCTTATTGTGGGCATGCTCTGGAGCAAAAGAAGGACCGAAAGCATTTTAGAATTCACAAATGTGTCAATAAAACCTGCCCGTATTACCTGAACGCTCTCAGTAAGCTACCTCCTGAAGACCGTTCTGATGCTGATCAAGGTAAATTTAAACTCCGCTATATCTACCGGGAATTTACCATCGACTTCTTCAAGATGGATCTATCCTCCATGCCCAAAGGTGCTTCTAGTTTGACTTTTAGGAACTTCTCGCCTCATATCATGGGGCTTTGTCTCACTTACAATGTAAATCTGGGCCTTTCCACCCGGGCCACTGCCAGAGCTCTTTGGGAAGTTCATCAAGTTAGAATCTCCCATACCATGGTCGCAAATTACGCCAAGACAGCTGCGGCTCTTGTAAAACCCTTCGTCGATTCTTACGACTACAGGCCCACCAACTACCTGGCTGCCGATGAAACCTACACCAAAGTCAAAGGGGTCCGTAGCTATGTCTGGTTTATTATGGATGCCCTTAAAAAGTCCATCCTAGGATATCAGATATCCAACACCCGCGATGTGGGGCCTTGTATCCTTGCCATGAGAATGGCCTTTGCCAAGTTCAAAGAGTTCCCCGGCATGGCCCTCAAATTCGCAGCTGATGGATATACAGCCTACAAACTGGCTCAACAGCAATTCTCCTTGCAGAACATGGACTTCAATCTGATCCAGGTCATCGGCCTTACAAATGAAGATCCGGTCTCAACGGAATATCGCTGGTTGAAGCAGATTATTGAGCGTCTTAACAGAACGTTCAAGTTCTCGTATCAGGTAACCAACGGTTACGGCAGCGGAGAAGGCTCTAATACTCATATCGTACTCTTTGTTGCCTACTACAATTTCCTCCGTCCGCACTCGTACTCCTACTGGCAGCCTCTTAATTCTGTTCCGGAGCTCGAATCTGTTCCTAATATGCCTGCCAAATGGCAGAAGTTAATTGAGCTCTCCCAACAACTTATTCTATCCAAGCAAGCATCTTAGCAGCGTTTATGCCGCGAAAGCCTATTGATAATGAGTCTCCGGCATGATAGGCTGTCCTTCAGGCATCATCCATTCTCCAGAGCCTTGCTCCTTGTTCAGCATGGGTGAGGCCGTGATGCAAAATGCGACGGGCGCCAGCACGTAGACATTTTGCTTATCGGCTCAGTAGTCGCGACGCCGATTAGCTGCGATCCCCGAAGCCCTTCACCCTGGCGGTGCTTGCCACCCCGGATGCACAGGCGAGCAGCAGGCTTTGCCTGCGACCAGCCCCAGCGAATCGGTGTGGTGCCTGCTCGCGCTTCTGCCTGTCAATGGTATAAGGCCAGAGGTCTTTTCCCGGGGCACCCCTGCGCTGACTGCTTTGTTCTGCGAAGTTGCCGCCCTTTTGGCTTAGCATGGACGCTAAGCCAAAATAATCCAAGCATTCCTATAATAAAAGCTGATTGTTTTTCTAATCAGCCTTCTTAATTTTAAATGGACTTTTTCTTCTTTCCACCTTCAATAACTTTTATTTTCGAATCGTTTTGATCAACTTTTTCAGTTAATTCATCCATTTTCTTTTCTAATGAATCTAGTCGTCTATTTGTATCCACTTGTGATTCATACAATAAATCAAGCTTATTCTTTACTTCATTTTCCATTTTTATTTCTATTTTAGTCAACCTATTGTTTATAGAATTCAAATCACCTTTTATATCTTTTATGTCACTTCTAAATTCAGTTTTAGTATTTTGAAGTTCTATATAGACTTTTTCTAATAAATCAAATACTTTATCTTCCATTTTGTTATTCCTCTTTACCTTTTTCCAATTATAAGTTTATCATATTTGATATGTATTTTACTATATGATTGCATATAAAATATTTCTCCAAAAACACTCTAAAGCAGAACTCCCATATGCGGACGGCGCGCACGTAACTGGGCGGCAATGTCATAGTCACGGTAGACGCACCGGTTACCCGGCGCACCCCGCACAGTTCCCGGCGTGCGGAATTACCGCACCGGGCTCTTCAAATATACTCGCTTCCATAATCTAGGCAAAACATTCTTCCAATCGTATCTGATCGTCCGAGGTTTCTGTTATTCTAGGTGTAATTAGCCATTTCATCTTTGCCTTGAATTCGCCCCACGTAAAGCTTTTCCTTTGACTCCTGCGATTCAGCCATTTGAACAGTATCTTCATTGCTTGCCCATAAAATTCGTTCAGTCCTTTACTATTACCTATTACTCCATAGTAGTTGTAGTAACCTCCGAATTTTGTCTTCAGCATTTCCACTATTCTTTTGATTCTTTTATCTCGGTTTCCCTTGCACCATTCGGAAAATGCTTTTATTGATTTTCTTAGTTTGCTTCTGCTGGTCCTTTTTACAATGATGTCTTTGCCTCTGTTGGATACCTTCCATCGGAATTCAAACCCAAGAAATTCAAAACTTGTATTTTCATATTTTCTGAATCTGGTGAAGCTTATTATTTTTGTTTTCTCTTCCGCCATCTCCAGTCCGAATTTTCCAAGTCTTTTCCCTAATGTCCTGTAAAACCTTTCTGCGTCCTCTTTGTATCTGAACGCACATATAAAATTATCGGCCATTCTGCATATGTATGCTTCACCTGTGCTCCTGGGCTTTACTACCTTCTCAAACCATAAGTCCAGCGCGTAATGCAGGTATACATTTGCCAATATTGGGCTTACTACCGATCCCTGGGGACACCCGGTTTCCATATTGATAACCCTTCCATCTGTGTCCAATATGCCAGCTTTGAGCCATTTCTGTATTAGGTTCAGAAAGGCTTTATCTTTTATTCTAAGTGCTAGCATCTTCATCAGCCACTTATGGTCTATGCTATCAAAATAGCTACGTATATCGGCCTCAACTATGTAGCTGTATTTCTGCATTAACTCTCTGTCTACATCTCTTACGGCTTTTTGCGCCCCGGTTCCTGGTCGGTACCCATAACTGCATTTTAGAAAGTCTTGCTCGTATATTGCTTCCAATATGCTTGCGGCCGCTCTCTGTACTATCTTATCCCGAAGTGCAGGCAGTCCGAGTCCTCTCATTTTTCCGTTGCTTTTCGGTATGTACACTCTGTTTACCAGCTTTGCCTTGTATCTTTTGCTTTTGAGTTCTTCAACCATCGTTTCCAGATTTGTGTCAAGGTTCACCGCAAATTCTTTTGCCGTTTCCTTGTCCACACCTGATGCCGACTTCTTGTTTATTTCTCTCCATGCCAGATACAATGCTTCCTTGTTCAGTAACCCATAAAGGTTGCCAAATCTGTACGTTTTGTTTTGCTTTTCTTGCTATTCCCCGCAGTGAGGTTTGCATTATTTCTCCAGTCCAGCAGTCCGGATAATATTTCCTTTGTGGGCTGCGTATATTTGTTAACCCTTTCCCCTGTCATGCATCTTTAGTGGTCTTCATCCACTTTCAAATACACTGTGTAGACGGCTTTCCCGCCCTCTGAGTAATATGGGTTAATCCGACTCCCAGCTATCCGTCAGCCGTCCTCTTTATCGATTGGATAGGCTTACCCGTACTTAATATACAGGAGCTAGCAGGGTCTCCCAAGTTCCTGTTGCTTCTCTCTATACATGCCATGCTCTCTGACCCCGGCAGACCCTCAGAAAACTCACCTTTAACTATTTCTCCGTGTTGGCTTCCATGACGTTAAACATGTCGCCGTCTGCATTTTGCTGTTACGAGGCTGAATATGCTTTAGGATATACGGTCATCCCTCTGGCCTATATAGTTCTCTGTGTACACTTCACCTTACTGTTGCCAGCTTTGGCGCAACACTCGATATGGGAGGCTGGTTAGGCCTTGCCCAATAGAAACTTTCATTCTATCAAAAGCACCAAGCTTTGCTTGGCGTAATAACGTCTCAGCAGTCGCGACGCCGACGAGCTGTGACTCGCGCCAGCCCTTCTCCCTGGTGGTACTCGCCACCCCGGATGCATGGGCGAGCAGTGTAGCGAAGCGTAACGACCAGCCAGGTCGCATGGGCGAGCAGTGTAGCGAAGCGTAACGACCAGCCAGGTCGCATGGGCGAGCAGTGTAGCGAAGCGTAACGACCAGCCAGGTCGCATGGGCGAGCAGTGTAGCGAAGCGTAACGACCA
>JAEYOM010000009.1 GCA_023411715.1 Bacillota bacterium
AGGTTTCCCGTTAATTCCGCTTTGGTCGTAGCTTTTGCGGCGATTATCTTCTTGTTCCTGTAACTGTCCGAATAGAGGTTGATGGGCTCGATCTGCCCATTGGTGTCGAAATCTCCGCTGCCGTCCGTCTTCAGAGCCTGCCAGCCGTAAACATTGAGGCCGCCGCCTGTTACAAGGTTGCCGAGCCTATCTATCCCGAAGTTGCCCGCCCTTGTGAATTTGAATGTGTCCGAGCTGCCGCCCTTGCAAATGAAGAAACCATCGCCTTCGATCGACATATCCGTTGGATTGTCGGTCGTCTCCCGGCTCCCTCTCGTCATAATTGTGTCGACTGAACCTACGCCAAGGCCCAGGCCTATCTGCATCGGGTTCGTGCCGCCCCTGCCCGTGGTAGTATCAGGCGCGCTCGCACCCTGTAAAGTCTCGCTGAATATTTCCTGGAAGGTAACCCTTCCCGATTTAAAGCCGACCGTATTGACGTTGGCAACGTTATTGCCTATTACGTCCATCCTGGTCTGGTGTGCTCTGAGACCCGACACACCGGATAACATTGATCTTATCATAGCTGATGTTCGACCTCCTTCTTAATTTGCCACATCCCGTCCGTCATTCAGGGATGTCCAGCCTCCCGAAAGGGTCCGGCTGTTATGCTATTACCGCTCCGTCGATGTTGGTAAATACATTTTCGTTAAGTTCATTGCTGTTTACGGCCGTAATTACAGTTTTGTTCCTTACGTTGACTACAAAAGCAAGATTGTCCATCAATACCAGCGAGTCGCGTACTCCCTTCGATTCCGCCCTTGCCACAGCCTCCTTCATTTTATCCTTCTGAGCCTGTGTCAGGTTGATATTCCTGGATTGCAGCCTGAGCTCCGCATGCTTTGAAAACTTGATCTCCTCATTTTCCGACTGCTTTTGCTTCAGTATGCTGTTAAATCCGCCTACAGCTGTGTTTTGCTGTCTGCCTGGGCTATTTACCGGGTTTCCCGCCGATATCGAAGGTTTATTGGTAATCAGCGGCCTGTTAATCGTATTTCCCGAACTGTCAACTACCACTGCTGTCACCTTCCGTTCCGCCTGAACCGCCGTCTGCGGGATCATCCACGCCTGAGTCCGCCGGTTCGGAAGTAGTGCCGCCGCCTTGCTGTTCTGTCGACGTAGACGCTGCCGGCATTTCCGGCTTACTTATGTTCGTGATGCTCGTCAGAGGTACATGCAGACCGTTCAAAACAGCTGTGATCTTGCCGTCAGCCGCCTTGGTGTAACTGACTATCTTCGCAGTTACAGGAACGCGCTCGCCTGTAGTACTGTCCTTGATTATAATGTCGATCTCCGTACCGTTGTCCTTGGCGTACTTAAGCTGGTTAGTAACAAAGTCGGCATCCGTCGAGGTTTCTTCCGTGTCCAGGCCCGCAATCTCCACGCTGACTCCGTCAAGTACTGCGTAATCCTCGTAAACGCCTTTCTGCAGTGACTTCACGGTTCCGGTCACCTTGATCATTTCGCCGTTTGCAGGATCATAGGCAATGCCGTTAACAATGCAACCTATCACGTTCGTATAGGCTGAAAGGTTATTATTTGATGAGTAAGAGCTTTCCGCAACGTCTACTATGTCGTCAATCGAAACATCAGTGCCATTGACAACGGCATAATATTTACCGTCGGAATACTTGACCATGCTTACGTTGCCCGTTACTTCCTTCGTTTCGCCTGTGGTATCGTCCGTAACATTTGCATCAACGCTTTTTCCCAACAGGCTGTATGCCTTTGTTCCGCTAAAGCTCGTATTGAGATTCTGCATCTGTTCCAGTGCGCTGAACTGCGCCAGCTGACCGATAAATTCCTTATCGTCCGTAGGATTCAGCGGATCCTGATATCTCAGCTGAGTGACGAGCAGATTCAGAAACTCGTCCTTTCCAAGCTCACCGGTATTTCTTGTGCTTGTTTTGGACGCTGTCTCATCGATTATCTGCTGTATTGTTTTCTGGTTTGCCGATACTGTAGTGTCGCTCAATTATTTCACCTCCCTTAGGTGTTTTTAAGGAAATCCGCGCCTCAACGGCGCTTAACATCCTTCTATGCCGTAAGATTGATAGTGCTTTCTTCCCACCGGTATGGATTGCTCACGGCATTTGACTCGAATATCCCCGCCGTCTGCAATTCCGTTCCTGATTCGTTCCGTGCCGCCCTAACCGCCAGATTTCCGGATGGCCCATACTGCGGCCTGTTTGTGTCTGATCCGCGCTGATCCTGCCGTACGGAAACGCTGAAACCCTGTACACTCATGCCCTGCTTCTCCAATGAATCCTTCAGGAGCTGCATGTTTGATTCGAGTATCTCCCTGACCTGCTGATTGTCGGCAACAAACTTTGCCATTACTATGCCGTTTTCGGTGACTACCTTGAGAGATAACTTGCCAAGGCTGTCAGGCTTCAGATCCATAACCATTTCGGATTTGTCCGGGCTCAATACCACTTTTGCCTTTTCGATGATCTGGCTGATCAGTTCCCTCGGTTTTGCAGGGGCTTCCGGCGCCTTTTCTGTTACCGCGTCTATAGCTTGTCTGGTATCCTGCGCGGTCTGGAACTGCACCATGGGCGTCGCTTCCTTCGCAGTTTGCGTGGGCTGGCTGACAGCTGCATTCTGTCCTGTTTTTGCATCCGGCTCCCTGCCGCTGTCATCTGCCTCCCCGGATCCCTTTTCAGTATCCTTATTGGAAGCAGCTGTGGCCTGCGCCTGTGCTGCAGAATCCGCCTGCCCTCCATCCTGTGAAACAGCCTTAGCCGCTATTTCAGCCTTTTCGAGCAGCGGCCTCATGAGATTTTTCAATTCCTCTTCCACCGTGCTGTTGTCCTTACCAGCTTGAAGACTGATCTCATCGAGCTTGGAGCTGATCTGGGCGGCAAGTTTGTCCAGCAGGCTCTTGTCCGCGGACATTTCGCCTGACTCGGAATTGGCTGCCTGAGGACCAGTCTTATCGGCAATACTCTGCACACTCGTCGTTTCGGATACCTCCGCCGGTTTTATACCAAGCGATTCGGTACCGGCGCTCCCGTCATTACCATCCGCCTGTTTTGCCGCAAGCATTCCAAGCGATTCAGCCGCCATCACAAAAAGGCCCTTAAGCGATTCGGCCTGCTCGCCGTTCAAGCCCAAAAACTGTGACAGATCGGCTGCGGCTTGCTTTATACCGGCAGCGTCTTTTAAGGATTCCTCTGGGATACCTGCCTTTTCAAGGAGCTTCTGCAGTTCGCCCTTATCGATTCCGAGCAGTTCGGCGCAAATATTCAGGAAGTTCGACTGCATATCCGACCTTACATTCTTTTTCCTGTCTTCCATGCTGTCATCCGTCGTTCTTTCAGTTTCCTCCGCAGTGCCTTTAGCTTTTACACGGGCACCGTTTGCATCTGTTTTCCTGAGGCTTGCATTTGCTTCCTGGAAGGTCAGGTATTTTGGCTTGTTTTCAGTTTTAACGCTGTCATATCCCGACGGTTTCTTCTGGGAAGCAGTATTCCTGGCAGAATTTACACCTGTCTGCTTTGCGGAGCCGCCAATCCTGGAAACGAGTACTTCGCTGAATGGAGATGTATCGCGGCTGCCTGAAGTATTGCGTTCGGGCTGGGTATTGAACTGAAATACGGAGGAACTCGCCTTTTGAAAATTTCCTGACATAAGTTCGTATAGATTCACTTTTTCACCTCCTTTCAGTTAAATTTATATCAATTCCCCTTATACAGCGCATTCAGCCTTTCGGTCACCTGCGCCGCGAACTTGGGGGTCATTGATTCAAGTATTTTTGCGATATTGTCCTTGTTCATTGCTTTCAGTGTTTCAACCGTCATATCCAGCTTCGACGCGCCCATCTGTTCAAATATCTGGGCGGCGGCCGCCGGATCCATTGCCGCATATACCTGTGCGAACTTCTTTACGTTCGCATCCGTCTGCAACTCCGAAACTACCTGTGAATAAAGCACTTTTGCATTTGCCGGGTCCAGCGACTCATAATAATCTT
The DNA here is from genome assembly GCA_023411715.1 of Bacillota bacterium. GTDB lineage: Bacteria > Bacillota > Clostridia > Acetivibrionales > DTU013 > JAEYOM01. The sequence continues at coordinate 4,013 of JAEYOM010000009.1, forward strand.
TGAACGATGCCTTATCGCCTTTAGCTATCAATTCGTCGATCTGGCGTTTCATTTCGGTGAGCTGACCTTCCTTGTCCTTAAGGGCAGCTTCACGTGTGTCAACATCCTTTATTTTTTCTTCTATTTTTTCTTCGCTGTCGGCCGCCGCCTGTTTCGCATCGGCCTCTGACACCTTGTATTTTTCAAGTTCAGCCTTTGTTTCAGAAAGTTGCTTGCTGAGATCCGCATTTTCATCCCTGAATTCGATATATTTCTTTTTTATATCTTCAGCTGTCATATTTTTGGGATCTAGCGGGTCTTTTTTGACAGGCAGGGCATACTTGATGACCGGTATGTCCTTGATGGTGAGATAATAACGATCGGCTACCCCGCCGAAATTATTGCGTACTATGAAATAAAAAACTCCCGCGAATACAGCAGCAATTATTGCTAAAACAAGCAAAACCGTAAGGCTCGAAAATACCTTTCCTTTAATCCCGCTGCGCTGTTTATCCGGGGTTTCAACTGTCTTGCCGACGGCGTCTTTAGACATTCATACTCTCCTTAGTTACCTTCTTTACGATTGTAACTGACGATTTCATCATTTGTTTTCTGTTCGAGTCTCTTCTGTTCGAGCAGATACTCTTCGTACTTTCTTTCGCGTAATTTTTCAAGTATTTTTCTTTCCTTTACTGCCTTTAACAACTCTTCCCTAATTTTATCGACATTCAGCATTGCAGAGTTTATATTTTCTTTTTGCCGCTTGATCCTAGAATCGATTAATGACAAGTACTTCTTAACTTCTATAAGCTTACGGACAGTGGTCTTTCTGGTCTTTTTATTAAATTCATATACCAATCCGTCCAGTTCGCTTTCCAGTTCCGAAAGCTTTTGTTTTTCCAGTTCCAGGAGCTGTATAGCCTTGCCGAGCTCATTCTTCAAATTGTCTTCTGCCTGGATCCTTATATTCAGAACCGGTTGGAGCCTGAAACTGAATGAAGCCATGATTCACCTCTGCAAACCTGCGATATCATCAAAGATGACAGCTTAGTGGTCACTGAAAATATCCTGCAGCCGATCCAAAACTTCCTGGAAAGTAAAGCGATCTGCGGTAGACTGCTGGACGAAGTTCAATATCTTGTCTATCAGGCTGATGGCGTGATCAATATTCTCATTGCTTCCCTTAACGTATGCGCCTATGTTTATGAGATCTTCCGCGTCCCGGTAGATCGCAAGCGCCTTTTTAAGCTCGCCTGCCGCCTCTTTATGCTCGCTTGAAATAATATCGGGCATTACACGGCTGACGCTTGCCAGTACGTCGATAGCCGGGTATTGGTTACGGTTGGCAAGCGAACGGGAAAGAACTATATGTCCGTCCAAAATGCCCCTTGCGGTATCGGTCACCGGCTCCGTCATGTCGTCGCCGTCGACGAGAACAGTATACAAACCTGTTATGGAGCCTTTTTCAGAGTTGCCCGCACGTTCCAGCAGTTTGGGCATCGTGCCGAAAACGGACGGCGTATAACCTCTCGAAACAGGAGGTTCACCCGTCGCAAGTCCGACTTCCCTCTGGGCCATGGCAAAACGTGTAAGCGAATCCATCAGAAAAAGTACATCCTTACCCTGATCCCTGAAATATTCGGCTATCGCGGTAGCGACAAGAGCGCCTTTCAGCCTGACCAAAGCGGGCTGATCCGATGTAGCGACCACTACAACGGAGCGTGACAGGCCTTCCTCCTGGAGATCCTTCTCTATGAACTCCCTTACTTCTCTACCTCGTTCGCCTATCAGAGCTATAACGTTCACATCCGCCTTGGTATTCCTTGCGATCATGCCCATCAGCGTGCTCTTGCCGACGCCGCTGCCCGCGAATATTCCGATACGCTGTCCCTTGCCAACTGTCAACAGGCCGTCTATCGCTTTGATACCAAGCGTCAGCGGCTCAGTTATCCTTTTTCTGTTAAGAGGGTGCGGAGGTTTATTGTTGATTGGATAATACTTTTCCGGTTTAAATGGCTCCTTTTCATCGATAGGATATCCGAGGCCGTCAAGAACACGGCCTGTCAGTTTCTCCCCGACTCCTACCTTCAGTACGCTATCTGAGGCGACTACCATGTTGCCCGGGCCGACTCCGGTCATCTCGCCAAGCGGCATCAGAAGAACCTTGTTGTCCCTGAAACCGACGACCTCAGTCTGTATGATCCCTTTGCCCCTGGAAGCGTGGAGTTTGCAAAGTTCGCCTATTTCCACCTCGGGCCCTTCAGATTCAATCGTGAGCCCGACAACCTTGGAAACCTTGCCGTAATATTTTATAAAATCGGATCTATTCAAAATATCATGATATTTTGCGAGAGTGTTATGCACTACTTGTAATCCTCTCTTTCAAAAAGAGTCATGGGACTGTAAGTGAAACAGAGGGACGGTTCTTTTGTTTCACTTTCCTTGAAAAGTGAAACAAAAGAACCGTCCCTCTGTTTCACCTGCCCTGCAGTTCTTCATTGAACGCTTCTTCAATTTTGTCGAGCCGTGTATTGACCCCGGCGTCGACACTTCCGAACTGTGTTTCGATTATACAGTCTCCTTTGTGCAAAGTACTGTCTTTTTTGATTTCAAGACTGTCCGCTCCTTCGGTGCCGGACAGAAATTCATCGCGGTTCACGGCAAGATTTTCCGCATCTTCGGGCGATACTCTGAGCACCGCGCCGTCCTTGCCGGAACACTTGGGCAATGCATCGCGAATGAGCCTGATTATCACGTCCTGACCGGTTCCAAGCTCGCCTGCCACGACCTTTCTTGCTATATCCATGACAAGGCTGAGCATCTCCTCTTCCATTCCTGCGATCAGCTCTTCATGTTCTCTTTGCGCTTCACGGCGCACTTCTTCCGCCTGAGCGAGTATATCCCTGCCCTGTTCGGCGGCAGCGTCCATCCCTTCCGCATATCCCTTCTGCCGCGCTTCTTCCGCTATCTTCTGCGCTTCGCCCGCGGCTTCCTGCCGTGCCTCTTCCATTATCCTGTCTGCTTCCAGCTCGGCCTCGCGCGTCATCATTTCACATTTATGCCTTGTATTCTCAAGCAAAACTTCCGGATCTGGCAAATCCGGCGGCTCTTCACTTTCGTCTTCTTCAGCATCGGATATCTCTTCTATGCACAATTTATGGATTGTAACCGGTATTTGAACCGGGTAAGGTCTTCCGTAAGTTACCTGGCTATTCTTGAATATCCTGTTATACAATTATTTCATCTCCTCCGCCCCTGGAAATGACGATCTCACCTGCATCCTCAAGCTTCCTTATGACATTGACTATCTTCTGCTGTGCCTCTTCAACATCCTTGAGCCTGACAGGTCCCATAAATTCGATATCTTCCTTTATCATTTCGGAAAGACGCTTGGACATATTTGAGAAAATGACCTTCTGCACTTCGTCCGTCGAACCCTTCAATGCGATAGCAAGCTGATTGTTCTCAACATCTCGCAGGAAGCGCTGTATAGCGCGGTTGTCCAGAGAGAGAATGTCTTCGAAAACGAACATCCTCTTCCTGATTTCCTCTGCGAGATCGGTATCTTCGATCTCGAGCGTTTCCATAATGTATTTTTCCGTTCCCCTGTCGACTGTGTTGAGTATGTTTACGATAGACTGTACGCCGCCTGCTGCAGTGAAATCTTCCGTAACGAGCGATGAAAGGTTTTTCTCGAGTATCCTTTCAACCTCTTTTATTACTTCAGGAGAAGTCCTGTCCATAGTCGCTATACGCCTCGCAACATCCGCCTGCTTGTCCTGGGGAAGTGCGGCCAGTACTATAGAAGCCTGCTGTGGTTTCAGGTAGGACAGTATGAGTGCGATAGTCTGTGGATGCTCTTTCTGGATGAAGTTGAGGAGCTGCGCAGGGTCTGCCTTTCTAACAAATTCAAACGGCCTTACCTGCAGAGATACGGTCAGTTTGTTGATGACATCGAGCGCTTTCTGCGTACCCAACGCTTTTTCAAGGATCTCCTTGGCATACCCGATACCGCCTTCGGCTATATATTCCTGGGCCAGGCATATCTGATAAAATTCCTCCATGACCCTTTCTTTTTCTTCCGGGGTCACTGTCCTTATATTCGCGATCTCGAGCGTTAGCTGCTCTATTTCTTCCTCCTTTAGATGCTTGAAGATTTCCGCGGATTTTTCAGGGCCCATGGAAATCAGGAGCATTGCCGCCTTTTCACGGCCGGTGCGATCGGTTTTAGTACCGGTTATTCTCGCCATATCACATAACCTCTCAAAAATACATCATGCGATGCAAATAAAGTCCATTAACCGTCCCAGTCGTCCGACAGCCAGTTCCTTAAAAGCTGTGCGACGGCGTCAGGTTTTTGTTTGACGAATTTATCAAGCTGCTTCTTTATTTCCGATCTTTCTTCAAGTTCTATATCAGGCAGCGGTTCTTCATGTTCAGGCATGACGAACTTCGGCCCATCGGTAAGTGCGGGCTGGACGAGCTCCTCTGCGGGCTGCCTCTTCCTGCGCGGCAAACCAACTATAAGCGTCGCTATTATCAACAGCAGCATCAATGCCAGGAACCCGTAATTGCTGACCAGCTCGTTCACACGCTCGCTCATCGTCTTGGTAACAACCTCAGGCGAAGCCAGCTTCATCTTGTTCACCGATATATTGTTGACAGGCACGCCTGTAGCCGAACTGGCCGCCTGTTTGACTTCGCTTATGAAATTCGTGTCCATCTTCGTATCATCGGTCACTTTATTGCCGTACCAAAGTGAAATGGCAATGCCGGATTCCTCAGGAATGAGTTTGCCTGCTGCCTTTTCCTGATCCGTGACCTTTTCATCGTAGGCGTAATTATTTTCTTCGGTGTCGTTCTTGTAATCCGAATTCGAGCCGTCGCCCGTCTGATATGTGGGGGTGGAGGTTGCGCCAGGGTTTGTCCCTACTCCGGGTTCGCCGCCCGTTGTTCCGTTCTTGACTACTTCGGATGTAAGCTTGTTGCTTATAATCGCACCCGAATCCATACCCTCCGGATTTGTGATCGATTTTGTCTGGGACTTTTCCTTGTCGAAATCCAGCGTAGCATTTGCTACTACCCTGAGCGTGTCAAAATTGTCGAACTGCCCTCCGCTAAAGTAACTGAGCACCTTTTGCTCTAGCTCGGTCTCCCTCTTTTTTCTGAGCTCCTCCTGGCTGCTGGCGTCACTGATGGGATCATCCAACGAGGTGGAATTCAATATATTGCCGTTGTTGTCCACGACGGTCACGTCACTAGGGTTGAGATTCTCAACGCTTTTTGAAACCAGCATTACTATTCCCTGGATCTGAGTTTTAGTAAGTTCCTTGTTAGGCCTTACCATGACGTACGCCGTGGGTTTTTGCTGCTCCTGGCTGGCATTGAGAAAAATGGAGGTCTCCGGCGTTGCCAGTGTGACCGCGGCTTCGTCAATATTGTCCAGCATGTTTATCTTTGCCTCGAGGTCGGATATCTGCTGACGCTTCCAGATGTGTTTCTTGTCGTCCTGGGTGGTCGTGATCCCGATGCTTGAAATGGCATCCTCGAACGTGAAGCCTTCCTTGGGATAGCCGGCTTGCGCCAGCACGATCTGCGCATTGTTATTGTTCTTTGAATCTATAACAATGCTGGTACCGTTATCCTTAGCCTCGTTCCATATACCGTTGTCATCGAGGACCTTTACCATTTCACCTATCTGCTTCTGGTCCGAATTGGTAAACAGAACTATCCTGTTAGGTCGTGAAAGATAGATAAGAGAGATTGTGACAGCTAATACCACAATAGCTGAAGTTATGTATATTCGTGTTTTTTGAGACTTTTCAAGACTATTCCAGAATTCTTTGAACTGATCCAGATATTTTTTTAGAAAATCCGGCACGGTCTCACCACCCTGTATCAGTATTTATCATAAGTAATATGGGAATTTTATCGCCTTTAAATCTGCATCCTCATTATTTCGGAATAAGCATCCATGATCTTATTCCTGATCTGCAACGTGAATTGAAACGCTATATCTGCCTTCTCTGACGCAAGAGTCACATCAGCTATATTGTCCGTTTTACCCGCCGCAAAATCATCGGCAAGCTTTTCCGCGTTGACCAGCTGATCATTCGTCGAATTCAGAGCCTGCTTCAGGTAATCTGAAAACGGTACCGTAACACTGTTGGCCGAATCCTGCTTATCCAGGGTCTCGAACAACGATCGTGTCGGGGCCAGTGAACCGATGCCGCCTATCTCGTTAATAGCCATAATTTACACCATCCTCTTTATCATCTGCAAGTAAATTACATTAGCGCTAAAAATAGATTAAAACCTCAATCGGCTATTTTCCAATCTCCAGGGCCTTCATCGCCATGCTTTTGGTCGTATTTATCGAGGTAACGTTTGCTTCATAAGCCCTAGTAGCGGAAATCATGTTAACCATTTCAGTTACCACATCAATATTGGGCATTTCCACATAGCCGTCGGCGTCCGCATCCGGATTTCCGGGATCATAGACCTTCCTGAACGGGCTGGAGTCCTCGACTATCTTTGAGACCTTGACGCCTTTTCCCAGATATTGCTGCTTGCTGCTGTTGCTGAGATATTCAGAGAAAGGGATGCCGACCGACTGCTCCTGGAATACCACTATCCTCCTGCGGTACGGCGTGCCGTCCTCAGTTCGGGTAGTATTGGCGTTGGCTATATTCTGTGAGATGGTATCCATGCGGAGTCTTTGCGCGGTAAGCGCCGATGCTCCTATATCCAGTGCCCCAAAATATCCCATAAATTATTTCCTCCCTTCAGTAATCGCCGACATAAGTCTTTTATAACTGTCGCTTACGCTCTGGACCAAAGTATAGTAACGGATATCGTTCTTTGCCGAATCAGCCATTTCTTTTTCGATATCGACGTTGTTTCCGTCGAGCCTGATACTGAGATTGCTGTAGTCGTCCGTTACCTTGATGCCTGCATCATCGACACTTCCTGCGCCGATCTGTATGTGCCTGCTGTCGGTCGTATTACCCTTGAAGCTGTCACTATCCATAGCCTGATCAAGGTATTCCTCAAAAGACACACTTTTCTTTTTATATCCGGGAGTATCGACATTGGCGATATTCTGCGCGATGACTTCATTTCGCAGCCATGCTGCATCCAGCGATTTTTCGCGAAGATTCAGGTGATTAGTCAGTTTTTCGAACATTCAGAACTGCCTCCTTTGAATGCTTTAAATGAAATCCGCGCCTTAAGGGCGCTAAGCATTCTCCTTTGAATGCTTTAAATGAAATCCGCGCCTTAAGAGCGCTAAGCATTCTCCTTTGAATGTTTTAAATAAAATCCGCGCCTTAAGGGCGCTAAACATTCTGCTTTGTAAAAGACAACCCTACCCCTTTTTTGACATAATATCAAAAAGTATTTCGACTTCCAACGTATTTTACTTTAGTTAAAGTTGGTAAAAATTATTTATACATAATATCCCATTCTTTTATTCTGATTTTATCACAACGAATTTAGAATTACAACAATATAATGTAGATTATCGCATATTATGACAACATATTGTGCTAATTTGATAAGTATTTCTGGGTAAATCGCACTGCCTTTCCATTATATAGATATATTTTTTATTCGCTCCAGTGCAATTTCTACCATAAGCTTATATTTTTCCTGTTTGGTCCTGAATTTCCGAGAAGGTGTCCTAATTAGTCCGAAGCTCGCATTCATAGGTTGGAACCTGCCGTTTGCATTAGCCGATACATACTCGGCAAGTGAACCGATCGCCGTTTCGGAAGTAAAAATAAAAGGCTCCTCTCCCAGGCATTGCAAAGCGGCATTTATACCTGCGACCAGACCTGAGGAGGTCGACTCCATATAGCCTTCGACACCTGTGATCTGGCCTGCAAAATATACGTCAGGCCTCGTTCTCATCCGGTAAGTTGCATCAAGCAGTCCAGGGGAATTTATAAAAGTGTTTCTATGCATTACGCCATAACGGGCAAACTCCGCATTTTCAAGACCGGGTATCAGTCCGAATACTCTTTTCTGCTCCGGCCAGCGCAGATGCGTCTGGAAACCGACTATGTTATAAAGCGACCCTTCATTGTTGTCCTGCCTTAGCTGAACAACGGCATAAGGCTCATCCCCGGTTGCAGGATCGGCCAGTCCCACCGGTTTCAAGGGACCGAAGCGCAAAGCATCCGGCCCGTATGCAGCCATGCATTCAACCGGCATACAGCCGCTGAAAAGTATGGTCTTTTCAAATACTCTCATCGGCACTGTTTCAGCTTTTAAAAGCGCATCCCTGAAATTTTCATATTCGGTCCGGTCCATGGGACAGTTGATATAATCGTCCGAGCCCTTGCCATACCGTGAGGCACGGTATGCCTTACGCATATCAATCGATTCGGCCGTGACTATAGGTGCGGCAGCGTCATAGAAATACAGGCTTTCCTTACCTGTAAGGCGGGAGATGCGGCCGGATAACGCTTCCGAGGTCAGTGGTCCCGTCGCTATGATTGTAATGCCATCCTCCGGCAGCTCGTCGACTTCTTTATGTATGACTGTGATATTCGGTTGATCGCTTATTGCCTGGGTAACCTTCGCCGAAAATCCGGTCCGGTCGACCGCAAGCGCCCCTCCTGCAGGCAGTCGAGTCGCGTCCGCGCATCTCATTATTAGCGAATCCATGATGCGCATTTCTTCCTTGAGCAGCCCGACGGCATTTTCAAGCCTGTCCGAACGCAGCGAGTTGCTGCAGACCAGCTCTGCAAAAGAATCCATGGTATGAGCAGGGGAATGCTTCTGCGGCTTCATTTCGTAAAGCCTTACGCGCACTCCTCTTTTTGCGGCCTGCCAGGCTGCTTCACAGCCGGCAAGCCCTGCGCCTATTACATTTATAAATTGTTCAGCCACTTTACTCCCTTGAGCCTTCCTTTGTAAAACCGCAGCTCTCATTGCTGCATTTGATAATAACCTTTTTGCCGCTGTATTTCTTCACCATGAAATTGCCGCAATTGGGACAATTTTCGCCTGCGGGCATATCCCAGGTCATGAAGCTGCAGTTGGGATTGTTCTCGCAGCCAAGATACTTTCTGCCCTTCCTGGTCTTTTTGATAAGCACCTTGCCCTTGCATAAGGGACAGGTCACGCCCGCATCCTCAAGTATAGGCCTTGCATTTCTGCATTCCGGGAAACCCGGGCACGCCAGGAACTTGCCGAACCTTCCGTTTTTTATGACCATGAACCTTCCGCATTTCTCACACTTTATATCAGTGACCTCGTCTGGCAGATCTACGTGGCCTATCTTGTCCTCGGCCGCCTTCAGTGTTTCCGCGAAAGGATCGTAGAATTCCTTCATTACATCTGCCCACTTTTTGGTGCCCTCTTCAACATCGTCAAGCTTCTTTTCCATCTGGGCGGTAAACTGTATGTCGACGATATCTCTGAAATTGTTTTTCATCAGGTCGTTTATGATCCTGCCTAATTCTGTAGGCAGAAGGAATTTCTTTTCCCTTTCCACATAACCGCGTGCCAGTATGGTCGTAATGGTCGGAGCATAGGTACTCGGCCTGCCGATACCCTTCTCTTCGAGCGTCTTAACCAATGTCGCCTCGGTGTATCTCAGAGGGGGCTGGGTGAAATGCTGCTTGTCTTCAAGCTTCTTCAACTCCAGCTGCTCCTTTTCCTTAAGCTCGGGTATCGTTACTTCGTCCTCGCCTTCCTCATCCCTGCCTTCGGTATAGACTGCTATGAAACCTGCGAATTTTACCTTGGAGCCGTTTGCCTTGAATAGCAGATCGCCCGCCATGATTTCCACAGCTACCGTATCGTAAACGGCGGAAGCCATCTGGCTTGCCACGTACCTGGACCATATGAGCCTGTAGAGCTTGAACTGGTCGTTCGTCAGGGAATCCTTCAAGCTTTCCGGGTCCATATCCACATAAGTCGGCCTTATCGCTTCATGCGCGTCCTGCGCTGCGGACTTGTTCTTATAGGCCCTGAATTCCTCCGGCAGATATTTCTGTCCGTACTTTTCAGCGATATATGTCTTCGTGTCCTGCTGGGCTTCGGAGGAGATCCTGGTGGAATCCGTACGGATATAGGTTACAAGGCCGACCGCTCCGTGCCCCTTCACTTCTATTCCTTCATAGAGCTGCTGTGCAACCATCATCGTCTTCTTCGTGGGGAAACCGAGCTTCCTTGAGGCTTCCTGCTGAAGTGTGCTGGTAGTAAAAGGAGGCGCCGGCGTTTTTTTCTTTTCGCTGTTTTTAACTTTGTTTACTATAAACTTGCTGCCTTCAAGCTTTTTCAGTATATCCCTGACCTGAGCTTCGTTTTTCAGTTCGATCTTTTCCTCTGCCGTTCCATGGAATTTAGCTTCGAAAGAGGCTCCGGCCTTTCCTTTATTCAACTTTGCAGAGATTGTCCAATACTCTTCGGGTTCGAATTTCTCTATCTCTTCCTCCCGGTCGCATATAAGCCTTGTCGCAACCGACTGCACGCGTCCGGCGCTGAGGCCTTTCCGGACTTTGCGCCAAAGGAGCGGACTGATCTTGTAGCCCACGATCCTGTCCAGCACACGTCTGGCCTGCTGTGCATCAACCAGGTTCATATCTATTTTTCTGGGTAACTTTATAGCGTTTTTAACTGCATTTTTTGTTATCTCGTTGAAAGTTACTCTGCATTTGTCGCTCTCCTTTATATTCAGAAGATTCGCAAGATGCCAGGATATGGCTTCGCCCTCACGGTCAGGGTCGGTTGCGAGGAATACGCGTTCCGCAGTCTTTGCTTCCTTCTTAAGCTTGCTGATTATATCTCCCTTGCCGCGTATGGTAATGTATTTAGGTTCAAAATTATGCTCCACGTCTACGCCTATCTGGCTCTTCGGCAAATCTCTTACATGTCCTACCGAAGCTACTATTTTATAATCCTTTCCCAGGAACTTGCCTATGGTGTTGGCTTTAGCAGGCGATTCAACAATTACCAGGTTGTTCGACATCGTATCCTCCATCGCGTTATTTTTACCGCTATCGATTCCAAATCATATATTACCACATTTACGTGTAAAATCTACAGCATGTTTTCAAATTAGTCCAGTAGCCTGTAAAATTTACCAGGCAGTTGTTCCACAAAGCCGCTCAGTTCCAGCATCAGAAGTACCGAACCCGCAAGCTGAACACTGATGCCGCAATCGCGCGCTATGGCGTCGATATGCGCAGGCCCGTTGAGCAGCTTTTCAGCAATAGTCTTTTCATCGAAACCTATCTGTGTACCGGCAGTATCCTTCGGGTCAGCCATACATGCCTTCATATGCATTCCGATATGCGACCCGTCAACATCAAGCGGCTTCGCTCTGGTTTTGGATCCGTCAGCATAGGGCGCCTTCGCTCCGTTGTTGAATCCGACGGTATCAGGCGGCTTCATTCCGGTGTTGAATCCGACGGTATCGGGCGCCTTCGCTCCGATATGCGACCCGTCAGCATCGGGCGGCTTCGCTCTGGTTTTGGATCCGTCAGCATCGGGCGCCTTCGCTCCGATATGCGACCCGTCAGCATCAGCCTTATTCCCGCCTGTTTCAGTCAATTTTCCCGGCTCATCAGCCAGCAGTGAGCTTAAAACAGGCTTCATATCGAGCAGCTTTCTTTCACCGTATAAATTCAGACTGCCTTCATGGTTTACATTCAATTCATCCAGTATATCGCCGGCGCAGGTGATTATCCTAGCGCCTTCCCTTATCAGACGGTTCGTCCCCGAACTGTTCACCGAATTGATGTTGCCCGGTACCGCGAAGACATCCCTTCCCTGCTCAAGCGCGTAGTCGGCTGTAATAAGCGAACCGCTCTTCTCGCTTGCCTCCACTATGACCACACCCTGTGAAAGCCCGCTTATTATACGGTTTCGTGCCGGAAAATTGAAGGGCATGGGTTCAGTACCGGGTAAAAACTCAGAAATGACGGCTCCCTTGGAACATATTTCATTCATCAGGTTCCTGTTCTCCCTGGGATAAACGATATCGACTCCGCATCCAAGCACGGCTATTGTTCTGCCTCCCGCCTCGAGCGCGCCGTAATGTGCCCTGGAATCTACGCCCCTTGCCATACCGCTCACTACGGTCACTCCGTGCCTTGCAAGTTCTGATGAAAGCCTCTTCGACATATCGAGCCCATACCATGTGGCCTTCCTTGAACCTACCACCGCCACGCAAAGCTCGTCCTGCGTCAGCCTGCCCCTGCAGTACAGGACAATAGGCGGGTCGGCCGTATATTTCAACGCCTGCGGATAGGAAGGATCGTGTAACGTGATTACATCGGCGCCGCTTGCGGATATACTCTTTGTAATATCTTCGACGCCTTTTCTTATATCTGCATCCGTTATATACGAAATCATTTTCGGCGTGCATAGCTGTGAAGCCCGGAGTTCATTTTCACCAGCCTCCCATATACAGGCCGGATCGCTGAAATGTTTGAGCAGCGCAAGGCGCTTGCGCGGGATTATCTTCACGAGAGAGCTCAACCATATCCAGTATTTAGGATCACTGCTTTCCATACAATATGCTCCTTTTATTAGTTAACTTAAACGCTTTGTTTCAGCCATCCCGCCGCTTAAGTCTCTGCCATCCCGCCTGTTGGTTTCAGCCATCCCGCCGCTTAAGTCTCTGCCGCCCCGCCAGTTGGTTTCAGCCATCCCGCCAGTTGACCGGATCGGCCGGTACAGCCTGCAATCCGCAACCGGATCTGTCCAAGCCGGGATCCTGGGCAGGGAGAGCTTACCACTCTATAGGTTCCAGACCTTTCTGTCCAGGCTCCTGTACTGGATCGCCTCGGCAAGGTGGACCGGCCTTATGTCATCGCTGCGATCCATGTCCGCTATGGTCCTGGCGACCTTCAGTATACGGCCGTGGGCCCTTGCGCTCATTCCGAGCCTTTCGAAGGCGTTGCGCAATATGTCCCTGCATTTATCATCGAGCCTGCAAAATCTTGCAAACATTGACGGCTGGAGCTGCGAGTTGGAATAGATACGCATGCCCTTATACCTTTCGAGCTGGATACTCCTCGCCCGCTCCACGCGTTCGCGTATCACCGCGGATGTATCCCCGGCAGCCCCGCTGTCGAGGTCCCTGTATTTTACGGAAGCCACCTCAATGTGGATATCGATGCGATCGATCAGAGGCCCCGACAATTTGCCCAGATACTGCTGTATCTGCCGCGGCGTGCAGGTGCACCGGCCTGAAGGATCGAGCAAATTGCCGCACTTGCAAGGGTTGGCGGCGCATATCAGTGTAGTCCTGGCCGGATATGTCAGACTCGCATTGAGACGCGATATTGTTATGACTCCGTCCTCCAGCGGCTGCCTCAGTGCTTCCATGGACTTCCTGCTGAACTCCGGAAGCTCGTCCAGAAAAAGAACACCGTAATGAGCAAGGCTGATTTCCCCCGGTTTCGGATTTGAACCGCCTCCGACCAGCCCTATGTCCGAGATCGTGTGATGCGGGCTTCTGAACGGCCGTATATTCACAAGCGGCAAGCCTGGCGGCAGTATTCCCGCTATGCTGTGTATCTTTGTTACCTCAAGAGCCTCTTCAAAGGTCATCGACGGCAATATCGTCGGCAGCCTCCTGGCCAGCATGGTCTTGCCACAGCCGGGAGCTCCCAGCATCAGACAATTGTGCCCGCCCGAGGCCGCCACCTCCAAAGCTCGTTTTACATTTTCCTGCCCCTTTACGTCGGCAAAGTCGATATCACAATCGGCTTTACCATTCAGGAGATCACTGTCGTCGCCTGTAAAAGGCTCTGATTCCATATCTCCGTTTATTATCGAAACCGTGTCCTTCAGATTCCTTACCGGAATGATCACAAGATCCTTTACTACCGAAGCCTCTCTTGCATTATCTGCGGGCAGGAAAAGATAACGAATACCGTTCTGCCTGGCGCACACGGCAATAGGAAGGATACCCCTGACTGCCTTGATCTCACCGTCGAGGGAAAGCTCTCCAATAAACATTGAATTCTGTAATTTTGAATAGTCGATCGTACCGACTGCGGATATGACGCCGAGGGCAATGGCTAGGTCGAAGGAAGAGCCCTCTTTCCTGAGATTGGCCGGCGAAAGATTCATTGTGATCCTGCGTACCGGAAATTCGAAGCCCGAATTCTTTATGGCGGAGCGCACGCGTTCACGTGCTTCGCGGATCGCTGCGTCCCCCAGTCCTACTATATCGAAGGCGGGTATCCCGCTGCTTATGTCGGTCTCTACGCCGACAGGGCAGCCGTCTATTCCTAGAAGTCCGCAGCTTACGATTCTTGAGTACATACAGCACAGCCTTTCGACAGTATATTTGGTATATGTTGTACATTCTTGTAAATAATTACCAACATAATACTACTATAATTGACTGTATTTGTACATACCTGAAATAAAATATTTACTACGTTTAAATCTTCCTGCTATTTGTAGTTCCAGCAATTGTAACTTTATTAACATTATTTTTTAGAAGAGCTGCTCTTACTTCCGATTAAGTTTATTAAGCATATCACCCATTTCTTTTACAGCATACATTCTATCTATAGCATGCAATTTGTGATATTGGTCCGGAGTCACTGTTGTATAATAAGATTCAGTACGTATATAAAAGCCATCAACATTCGTGAATTTACCCATTCCAAGACCCAATGAAGCATATGCGCCTTTTGGATAAGTCAGTTTATCGCCGATAGCGAATTTTACCTTTTTATCTTTGTATGTGTCATCGGAGCTATCTGTCATGAAAAGTAAAAGTTTATCGTCAATTTTGCTATCTACTTTATCAGTATAAATATACCTTATTAGCATATCATTTTTGATATCCTCTTTACTTACCGAATAAACTAGATTTTGCAGCCAAGCATCTTCCGTTTCATTATTTCCGTTTTTTTCTTCATAAGCTTTTTTAGCTGCCTCATACAATGATTTCAGCCGTAGATATCCATCGTTCTCAAGGATTGATATCAGGGTGTTCTCTTTGATACTACCCTTATAACTTTTATTTACAAGAACATTAATTTTTCTCAATAGCACATATTTGTCATTTTCGAAGTACTCAATATCCTTTACTACTCCGGTTACAACATAATCGGAATCGTCATACATGTCCTCTATTCCCGCATAAGTACCGGTAAGCTCTGAATGAGGTAATTCCTGTGTTGTTTTAACTTTACTTTCATCTACAAAGAATGAGCTTGTTTTTAAGGATTTATCCATATAATTACTGCTACAGCTTGTAAAAATAAAAAATGCACATATTATAACGAGTATTTTTAGAATTCGATAATTTTCATTATATCTAATCATTAGATTTTACCCCTTATGAAACTGATATTATATATTATAAATAAATTAGTTATATGCCAATGATAATTAACTGGCATATAACTAATTTTTAATCCCAGATCAATGACAATTAATGATACTTTAGATATAAATGGTATCCTCCAACAAAGAACCGGAAGTTAGTGTAATAGAAAAATAAGAATATATTGAATTCCAAATACCTCCACTAATAGGATAATAACCACTATTACCACTATCTACAGCATATACTCCGGAAGTCGGACGATTGATATTCCGGTAATAATGGTAATCATCTATATTATACAGGATATGATAGCCGAACTGCATACTGGTGCAGTAGCTAGATCCCTGTGTAATATTTGTTTCAACCCTCGATACATGAAACGCTAAATCAGATCCAAGCGGGTCGGAATACCTCATAGTATAGTATAGAGTTTGAGCAACATTTACTGAACCATTAGTTTTTGTTGTACTTTTTGAATCATCTGCATAAAAATACGTTGTAGCTGTTGGAGAAAAAACAGCTGAAACAACGTTTGAAGCATCAATTTGTAGCAAATTGTTATCAGTTACGCCAATTGAATTAGTTACATAAGTTTCTTCAATTGTACCATCATCATATATTTTTCTCTCTAGTAACTGTTCTGATTTGAACGTTTTGCCATTGTTTAAGCTACCGGTTTTGCTATTATGTAAAAAGTTTTTAGTATGGGCTCCTGCCGACTTTTGTTGAATCGCAAGTCGTATAAGTTCATTATTATTTGTTATTTGTTTGTGTGACTCAACAATTTTATAGTGTCCGCCTGTACTTGACTCGGCATATATAGGAATTGAAATACTAAACGCAAAAATAAAAGCTAGTAGAACTGTAAATTTTTTCATAAACGTAATCCTTTCTTTTGTCTTATTGGCAATTTCTTAATATGTACATATTAATGAATTAAGTATATCAATTATATTCTGGATATTATGTCGAAAAGTGGTCATAGAAAAATATTATTTTTGCAATTATGCTGTTTTCCGCAGAAAAAAGGGATATCCCAAGAATCAATTGGAATACCCCTTTTAAGTTATATTTCAAACATGAGGGTAGTTTCGAAACATTTTCTGACAGGTTCGCTTTAGCCTGGACAATTTCATCGTCTCAGACTATTTGGACCACTGCAGTACTTTATCCTTTACGTAGCTCGAGTATATCTCGCCGGCAGTTTTAGCGCCATCGGAAATCAATTTGTCCGTAAACTTCTGATAAGTTGCATCAAATTCGCCAGGTGGGCACAGGATAGCTTCAGGAAGAAGCTTCCTGGCATCGTCTTCAAACTTTTGTATCATTACGTTCAGATCCGAATCCACAGGTACTGAAATCATCCATGCAGCGCCGTACGGTCTCTGTTTGAACTCGTTCTCCTTCGGGAACAGATCCTTCCAGGTGGTTGCATTATAGTGCTTTAGTATTTCCTTCTCTTCTGCAGGGTAAGCTGCGACAACCTGACTCGGGAAGTTAGGGGAGTAATAGCTGCCTGTCGAATCCTTGACGCCGTTTCCATATCTTATACTGAGCCTGTACTGCCCTACGCCCGTCTTCTTGATCCATGCTGCGTTATTATTGGTTGCCTCTTTCTGAACAGCATCCGGAACATAGCGTATACCCTTTGCGTCAACTTTATAAGTCAGATCCTTGACACCCCAGTTTGCCAATACCTGCCCCTCGTCGGAAGAGATATAGTCAAGGAATTTAATAGCCCTTACAGGATCTTTGCAGCCGGTGGTTATTGAAGTTCCGACACCGCCGGAGAAGCCGGGCATATTGAAATCATTAGCTTTGTATTTTGTGCTGATGGTTACCGGGAAATGCCCATAAGCGCGATCGCCCTTGCCAGCTGACCTTAGGGCATTCTCGCCGTCGCCATACTCCCATTCCTGGTCTATCAGAGCAAGAACTGTTCCGGTAGCGATCTTGGCCTTGTACTGGTCGTACTTCTGCGTAAAGGTTTCCGGATCCAGAAGCCCTGTTGCATTCATGTGGTTCAACCAGCGGAAATATTCCTTTTCCTCGGGACGCAGATAGTGCTGTGTAGCTTTGTAAGTCTTTGGGTCTATGTACCACTCGCCGTTATCGGGCTCGCCCGTTGCCTGGAACGCAGGGTTCCTCACGGTAATCATCGAACGCCAGTCTTCAGCTAACAGTGACAAGCCTATTGTGGGCTTTCCGTCGATGGTCGGATGTTTTTGCTTATAGGCCTTGATAGCATTCTCAAAATCCGCAGTTGTACGGATCCTGGGGTAATTCAATTCCTTCAGCACGGCGTACTGAAGCTCGAAACCGCCTGTTGCATCGAAGGACATATTGTCGATCGAATCAACCGTTGCCAGTTCATAGATCGATTTGTCGGAAAGGCTCCACTGCTGACGTACGAGGTTATCGCCATAGACCTTTTTTATATTGGGAGCATATTTGTTTATGAGGGGTGTAAGGTCAAGCAGCGCTCCGGCATCGACCATAAGGTTGGTGTATTTTGCACTGATGAGGTCGGGGTACTTGCCGCTTGCCGCTATTAATGCGACCTTTTGTTTGGGATCTCCGACGGCGAACTCCATCTTGAGAGTTACGCCCGTCCTCTTTGTTATAGCCTGGCCTACCGCATCCTTCATATCGTTCCAGTTCGGATTCGGATCTGAGGCGAACATGGTAAAGGTTACAGGCTTCAAAACCGTCACTGTAACCTTGGCAGAAACCGCTTTTTTAGATGCGCTTGTTACAGTTATTGTCGTTGTTCCTGCAGCTACTCCGGTTACCTTGCCGCTAGCGTCAACAGTAGCTATTTTCTTGTTTGCCGTTGAATAGATCATATGCCTTTGAGTAGTATTCTGGGGTGTCAGCGTAACTTTCAGATCGCAGGATCCACCGATTCCCAGATTGATCGGGTTCTCAACAGCCTTGATTCCTGTTATTTCAACCGTTGAAAACGCTGCCGCCGGCACTGATAATGCCAGCACTAATACCAAACTCAGAAAAACCAGCAAAACTCTCTTCATACAACTCCTCCTCACTTTTTATACTGCATCAGAATCTTTTAAAAAGACTCATCCTTTGTCAGTCAAGATTTAAATTACATCATTTGCAAAACAAGCTCCATTTCCATTCGATTACGATTAAGAAGCACCTCCTTAACAAATTATTTTTTTGCAAATTCAGACTGGTTATCCTGATAAACCGATAACAGATGACCGGATTCAGCTTCGATATAAACGTCCGCCGTATCGGTTGCGTCACTTTCGGACAATTGTACCTTCAACACCCCTTCCACCAGAGTAGCGGGATATGTTCCTTCATTATCTTCATACTGATATCCCGTGTCGGTTTTGGTTATTTTGGCATAGCGATCCGATGCATTTACGTCCGTCCAGGTTCCAAGCAGGTCCGCATCGCTTGCTTTTTCCGTATCCGCCGCGGGCAGGGCTGCTTCCACCGTAGCTTCCTGATTGGTCTGAGCCTGGACGGCAGCTTCTGCGGTCGAAAGCGACTCGCTTGGCGAGACCGACCAGTCTGTAGAAGAGTACTCGGCGGTCGAATCAGAGCCGCTGCCTCCGCATGCAGTGAGAGCAGCTGAAAAAATAAATACCAGGATAAGAACCACAGACGTTTTAATAAATTTCATATTTTGTCACTCCTTATGTTAATTTTCATCTGATTGATCAGCTTTTTACAGCGCCGAGGGTCACGCCCTGCACAAAATACTTCTGCAGGAATGGGTAGACGACCAGTATCGGCACGGTTACTACAATGGTAATAGCCATTTTGATCGACTCCGGTGAAACCTGTGACAGCATTTCCACCAGGCTCTTGCCGCTGTTGGAATGTGCATCGTTGCCGCTCTGTGCGGATTGTATCACCTTCATAAGCTCGTACTGCAGAGTTGTCAGTCTCTTATCCGAAGCATTGTACAAATACGTATCAAACCAGGAATTCCAGTGTCCGACGGCGACGAACAGGGCAATTGTCGCAAGCACCGGCTTGCAGAGCGGTATAATGATCTTCATGAATATTACAAAATCGTTCGCGCCTTCGATTTTTGCAGATTCCTGTAATGCGTATGGAAGCCCGTCTATATAGGAACGTATGACAAAGACATTGAATACGCTGAGCAGGCCGGGGATGATGTATACGGCAAAGGTGTCGAACATGTTCAGGTCGCGTATAAGTATATAATACGGGATCAGGCCTCCTGAAACATACATGGTGAAAATGAACAACCGTGAAAACAGCTTTCTTGCCTGGAATTCCCGGCAGCTTAACGTGTAGGCAACCATTGACGCGCTTAATACCCCAAGGATCGTTCCTATCACTGTCCTTAG
>JAEYOM010000107.1 GCA_023411715.1 Bacillota bacterium
GTGGATTTACTAAGGGTGGTCTTAACTTTGACGCTAAGGTTAGAAGAGGTTCCTTCCAGCCAGATGATTTATTCCTTGGACATATTGCAGGTATGGATACATTTGCAAAGGGCTTGAAGGTGGCTTATAAGATAGTTGAGGATGGAAAGATGGACGCATTCATTGCTGACAGATACTCAAGCTACACAACTGGTATCGGTAAGGATATAGTTTCAGGTAAGGTCGGTTTCAAGGAACTGGAACAGTATGCTTTGACTGCTGAAGTTAAGAATAAGTCAGGCAGACAGGAAATGCTCGAATCAATGCTTAACCAGTACATTCTAGAGACTAAGTAATTCATGTAGGCATTACTTTGATATACTTCCAAAATTCTTGAATGATAGAGTTGTCAAAGCTAGCAAGTAGAATAAAAGGCCCTATGTCCGTTGTAGGGATTGAGTCTAGTTAAATATCTTATCAAGGGGGGCCACTGTAAATGCAGTGGCTCTTTTAATTGTTGGCCCAGCATGGGCGAACTCTTACGGGTGGAAGTCCCGAGTAATGCAAGTACCATGCCACTATATGGCTAGTGCAAGCCACAGTATTTAATATTATTTATTTTTGCTTTAAAATAGTTGCGTTAATATAGTTGCTTAATAAAGTTGCCTTAATATAGTGAATCATAGTATGGTACATATGGTAAAGCACATAATATTTCTGGACACTTGCTATTTAATTGTGCAGTCGGACGAGATAAAGCAACAGGTTGAAGGAAGATGATTATTGATAATAAACAAGATATATTATTAAAAAAATTGAAATGTTATGGAGGAAGTTATGGCAGAGAAGACTATTGTAGTACATCCTTTTGAACCAGTTTATGACTGCAATTCAGAGATTCTTATTTTGGGGTCGCTGCCTTCGGTTAAGTCAAGAGAGAATAATTTTTATTACGGTCACCCTCAAAACAGACTATGGAAGGTGTTAGCCGCAATTTTTAATGAACAAGTGCCGAAGGATATAACACAAAAAACTGAATTGCTGCTCAAAAACAAGGTTGCCCTGTGGGACGTTATCAAAAGCTGTACTATCACAGGGTCTTCCGATAGCAGTATAAAAAATGCTGTTCCCAATGATATTGGGGAGCTAATATCAAAAACGCATATCAAAAGAGTATTCACAAATGGCAAAAAGGCGTATGAGCTATACCAAAAGCACTGTAGCGAGTCAACTGGCATTGATGCAATATATCTTCCATCGACAAGTCCCGCAAACTCAGGCAATTTTAGCTTTGAGGATTTGTGCAGGGAGTGGGGGATGCAGTTAATTGAGAAGAAAAAAGGGAAAAGTTAAAATAAATTTAAACCCATTTTTTACCTTACAATCAAATAGATGGTATAATTCTAAGCGTAATAAACTTACATAGATATTAGTAAGAGAGAAAAATATGCTCATTTATCTTTATCAGTTCTTGAATAATAAAGGGGAATATGATGAAGACCAAAATTTATCATGTGTTATACAAGAAACAGGTAGTACCAATATACCTTTCGGCAAAGGACATCAAAATAAGGGATTATTCACAAAAAGCTATGACTATATAATAAGAGGAGGCGTAATTTAATGAAAAAGCTTAATTATTTTGCAATAGCTATTGGATTTTTAAGCACTTTAATAACAATGGTGCTATATGGATTTGACTATTATATGGCTTTTCTCATGTTGCTGATTTTTATACATTTATTATCCTCTAAGCATGTAAAATCTTCAAGGGTATATTCTTTAATCTCAGTAATTGTTACTTCATATGGAATATCAATATATAACATTTTATATATCGTATTGAAAAATAACGGTAAAGTAGATTTAGGTGTAGTTGAATGGAAACTTCTTGTACAATTAATAATACCTCTGGCCATAGGACTCATTATTCAGGTTATCTACATAAATTATAATAAAAACAAGGGCAAGTACAAAAGGGGGGGGCGTTTGATCAGGAGATAGTAGTACCTCAAGTGATCAAAACTTGTTATAAACAGCGCTAATATTGGCTGTTTTTCAGAGATATATCGGTCTATACTAAGACATTGTATTTGAGATAGTTATAGAATCCATATAAAAAAATATATTTATTAAAAAACAAGGAAAGGTTATAAATAGTCCGGGGTAAGATATGATAGATAAAAATGGTAAAAAATGCGTGGTTGTTGGAGTAGTACTACTCTTTATAATATGTATGTGCTTATTCAAATTAAATAATCTTATTAGTTTAAAAGAACTGTGTTACCTGTGTCTTATATACCTTCCAATAACACTTCTAGTAATAATACGTTTAGTAAAAGATAAGTTTTTTAGAGATAAAATATATTTGAATAAAATGGATGGGAAGCATTATTTAATTGTTATATTAACTACTATAAGCATCATCTGTATGAGCGTGTGCAGTTTTATTATATTAGCTATTAGTAGGTTGCCAATAAGTAATAGTTATAGTTATGATGAGAGTCTAATATATGCTGTAATAACTGGTATAATTATAGCTCCATTTCTTGAGGAAATATTCTTTAGGGGTATTGTTTTAAGAAAGCTGGAGAACTTCGGTATTCCAATTGCAGTTATACTTAGCTCATTATTGTTTGCGTTGCTTCATGGTATTTCAATAGGTTTAATATATAAATTTGTATTTGGAATAGTGCTTGCAATTTTAATATACAAGACTAAAACTATTATGTCATCAATTGTTTGCCATATGTTAAATAATACAATAGCCATATTTATCTCTGATCAATTACCAGATACAACTATAGGTTACTTCAGAACAACTTATGGACTAATAAAAATAGTTGTTTTGATGTGTATATTTTTAGTTGTATTAATATTTATTCTTAGTCCTAAATTTTATAAGGAGAATAATACTGCTTCATTATAAAGGCTTCGGATATATCTCTAATTAATCATTTAGGATATTCAAATTTTATTCATAGACCAAAGTTCTAGTTAATCATAATATTCTGTTTAATAGGCTTTATTGCATCAAATAACAGAATATCGCCGATATAACACATACCATATATTACGTTGTACAATCACATTACTAGATATCTCAATTTTAATTGTCCTCTGTAATTTATTTAATATCTATTGCTACTTTAAACGAAAATGAGAGAAGTTTCCGCTACCTTGCATTGCGCATGTAGTGTGGTTTTGCAATAGTTATTGGATTTTTAAGTATTTAATAACAATGGTACTCTATGAGTTTGAATGTTATAAATAAAATCCATTTTTTGCCTTACAATCAAATAGATGGTATAATTTTTGTAATTATACTCTATGGAGGGGTAAATGGAAATAATTATTTGCGATGATGATACAATTATTTTACAAAGTATTAAATCATATGTGCAATCATTTGATGATAGTGCAAAAATAATTACCTTCCAAAGTGGGGAAGAATTACTTGAATGTGATTTTTGCCAAGCGGATATTGTTTTTCTAGATTATCAAATGATGCAGCTAGATGGCATAGAAACTGCTAGAAAGCTTAGAGAACGTGATTATGATGGACTTATCATATTTATGACATCTTACTCGGATAAGGTATTTGAAGCATTTGAGGTTAAACCTTTTGATTACTTGGTAAAGCCGGTTGATGAGTCAAAAATATATAATACTATGAAAAGAGCCTATCAAGATATTGAGCAAACGGCAGATAACTTTTTTA
>JAEYOM010000152.1 GCA_023411715.1 Bacillota bacterium
TGTGTCCCTTTTCTTATTATACCCTCCCTAAAAACGGAAATCAATTATAATTGATTCCTTGGAACAAGCTGGCTCTTCGGAGCCGCATGCCTCACCGGCAGCCGTTTCCGAAGCGATGGAACGAGCATATTCATCGTGATCGAAGACCGTTATGTTCTTAACGGAAAGCCTGACGATTTCGTTGCTCAGTTTACCTTCCATCAGGCTTTTTTCAGCTTCACCGATCAGCTCCAGGCATCTTTCCCCTTGCTGCGGGGCGTGTAATACCTGCTCCAGCTTTTCAGCCAACAAATCGAGACGCTCCTCTATCTTACTGTTCATCCTGCCGAACAATTCCGCTGTAACCACGCCTTCCAGCCTATCCCTGTAAAGCAGCTCCTGCTTCTTCCTGCAAGCCTCGAGCTTCCTCTTCAGTTCATCCTGGCCGTCTTTGTGTCCGCCGGTGAGTTCAAGCCAGTCGCCAAGCTTTTCCGCAAGCTCGTTTATGTCTTTTTCATTTGAAAATAAATTCAACAGCTCATTGGAGATATATCTGATTATATCAGCTTCATACACAAAATGGCTGCTGCATGCCGCTGAGCCGTTCCTTGCATAATTTCCGCACACATACGCAATGCCGCCCGACCTTGAACGCGCGTACATACCGCTTCCGCAGCCTCCGCACCTGATGATGCCCTTCAGTATATGGACACCTCCCCTGTGCAGCCCTCGGTCCGCATTCTTTTGCTGCCGCAGCGTCTGCACCTCCGTAAACTCTTCCCTCGAGACTATGCCCTGATGGGTCCCCTCAGTCTTAACCCACTCCGTTTCCGGCAGGCGTCTTGTTTTCCTGCTTTTGAAACTGACCTTTTCGCTTACGCCCTGTACAGTATTGCCGATATAGACGTCCGAGCAAAGCACTCGTCTCACGGAAATCCTGTTCCAGC
The DNA here is from genome assembly GCA_023411715.1 of Bacillota bacterium. GTDB lineage: Bacteria > Bacillota > Clostridia > Acetivibrionales > DTU013 > JAEYOM01. Next base: position 927 of record JAEYOM010000152.1, read on the forward strand.
CCATACCTTCCGGCGAGGGACATCCTCTGGAGTTAAGGTGTCTTGCCACAGCAGTGTATCCTATCCCCGACCTGTACAGCCGATATATCAGTTTTACCGTTTCAGCCTCGGTATCATCGATGACCAGCTTGTTTTTCTCATTTTCGGACTTTTTGAAGCCGAAGGGAGCCCTCCCGAGGTATTCTCCCCTTCTTATCTTGAAATGGAGGCAGGAGCGTATCTTCCTTGATATATCCCTTATATACCTTTCATTAGCCCAGGTTTCGATTCCGAGGGTGTCATTGTCCAGCAGGCTGTCATAGCGCCCGTCGGACGTCAATATGCGGATGCCGTATTCCTCGATGAAATCGATCCACTGCAGCGTCTTGGCATTGTTCCTGCCGAGCCTCGAGAGATCCTTGAGCAACAGCATGTTGATCCTTCCTGCGAACACGTCCTCCTTTAAACGTGATAAGCCTTTTCTTTCAAAAGCGGAACCCGAAACATTGTCATCCGTATAAACCGAAAAAACCTCTCCGAGCTGCCTGCTCCTGACATACTCAAGAAGAAGCTCCCTTTGGTTTTCAACGGTTTCATAATTTTCGCCGTTTTCATCCCTGCTGATCCGTACGTATATCCCTATCAGGTTTTGCGCGAATACCCTCACCTTTCGCAATTCCCCTCTCACGATCCTCCGCCAGGAGCTTCAGTATCTTAAAGCCTATATCTCCCGCGGAAATTTCTCCCGAATGCCTTGCTATGATCTTCCTGTGTCCGGAATTTCTACCCATCGGACAGCACCCCTTTATTGTTTCATACTATATTTATATTTAGTGAAATTTGTCCTTTATTATAGATTGTGCGATATCGCTCAAGTCCGGTATAAAAATATGTTTTATTATGATGCAAAAGTTGTATAATAGATTTATGCTGAATAGGAGGTTGACAGTTATGTCGCGGGAAATTCCTGAAAAGCTTTCGACGTTTTTGAAAACCGCCCTTGATGATGTCGATGACGGTTATGAATACGCATCCGAACTGAGAAGGATACTGAATTCGGAGGATTGCCAGGTAGCGCTCTCTCCCAAGGAAATCGACGCGCTGCGCGAATACGCTGATGAGGTAAAGGAAGTCGGTGAGATCAATCACTATTCCAGGGAGAGGATACTTGAGATCGAAAAGGAACATTTCGGTACACGGGGCATACCCGGATATCTCAAGGCGGATCACGGCACTCCGCAAAAGCCGGTCTGGCCGTTTTAACAGTAATAGATAAAACGCGTGGAGCGTTTAAGGAGCCGATGTACACTGTACCGACTCCTTTTTGTTTATACGCGCTGCTTTCTTGCGAAAAAACTCCCCAGCTCGTATGTACCCCACCTGCACTGCAGATACTTCCCCGATACCGCCTTATCGAGAATTGATCCATGCATTGAAAACGAAGCCGCAAATGCGGATTTGTCAAGCAGCCTTAAAGCTTTCGGGCCTTTATCGAAGAACTCTTTTTCAAGTTCACATATTTTTTGAGCTATCGAGTAGATAATGTCTTTTCTCTGTTCAAGGAATTTGAGCAGCCAGACCGCATTGTTCAGCCTGTCGTGGAAACCGCTGTTTTCGAATGTTTTTTTATCGGGAGCTGCCATAAACGTCAAGCTGTCCGAAATACAGATATCCGGGAATGCCTCTTCACTGAGCAGAACCTGCAGCCCATCCGAGGTTTCGTGGATGTACAGATCCGGCAGTTCGGTTTTTTCTGCTTTACTGCTGTAAAACTCGCGTCCCGGTTTTGGCTCGAGTTCCCTCACCTTGCTGAATATCTTTCTAACCCTTTCAGCCGGGATACCTGTCAGATCCGTGACCGTCTCGACATCATCGCGCGCCATCGCATCCAGATATCCATCCACTATGAGCATCGCTTCCTCATCGGTATCATCGAGCTGCCTCAGTTGTATAAGCAGACACTCCCTTAGATCCCTTGCACAGATCCCGGGCGGCCCGAGTTCCTGAAGCTTTTTCAGTACAGCATCGGCCATTTCCTTCGGAACATCCAGACAATAAGCCACTTCACCGGTATCGGTCTTAAGGTAGCCATTTTCATCCGTATTGTCGATCAGGAATTCTCCGACCCTGTAGCTCGTCTTATCCGGGCAGACAGTATCCAGCCTCAGCAGCAGGTGCTCCTTGAGCGTCAGTTCTCTGACGGGCACATCGTTACCCGCCGCGTCCTGATCTTCATCGTTGTTTGCAATGGTATCCTCGTCAGAAGTATCGCCGGGTATTCCGCTGTCTGCGGCATTTTCAAGAAGGGGGTTGGTTTCCATCTGCGTCTGTATGTAGCTTAATAATTCACCGGAGTTCATTTCCAGAATTTCGATCGCCTGTTTCAACTGAGGGATCAGCAGAAGCTTTTGTGAACGTACAGCGTTAAAATCTGAGTTGATGTCCAAAATGGATCTCACCTCGAAAAAAGGTTATATAGTATTATATAACCTCACTTCCGACTTTAGTAATGCTGCCAAGCACCAAATATAAGCGTTTTCTACAGGCCAAGGTATTTTGTCATGACGATCGTGAAAATATAGAATAATGCCATAATGAAATAAAGGACTATCACGAGGATTATCGGCCAATGAGTCAGTACGGCTTTTGCATCCTGGCCTGCGCGTGATATCGGAGGGACAATTTTAGCGGTGCTCTCCGTGACCCTCGTGAACAGATATAGCAAACCGGCGACTGCAGCAATGCCTATGATCCCGTATATTATCGATTGCACAAGATCCGTCCCCGAAACTGTGATCGTCTTGGTTTCGGGCTCCCTTGCAACATACTGCACAATCTCTGCAAACGCGTTGTTCAGAAAATGCGCCAGCATCCCGGCAAGTATCGAATCCGTCCTTACTACGTAATAACCGATAAGCAGGCCCAGCAGGACAGGGCCGATCAAATTGGTAATGTCAAAATGAAAAAGTCCGAAAAGAAACGATACTATTATGACAGCCTTGTAAGTTCCGCGCTTTTCATATGCCCTTAGCAGCAGGCCCCTGTGCATCATTTCCTCGCATATGCCCGGAGCGACCGCAATAATAAGAATCCCGGTCAAAAGCTCAGGAATGTTCCCGGGCGTAGGAATGCCGGGATTCGGAATATCACCGATCAACTGCAGCAGGTATATCACAATAGTGTTGAACATGCTTGCAGCGTAGGATGCGGGCACTGCGATCAACAAAATCAGAAAGGCGGGCAGTGCCTTTACCTTATTGAATCTGAAGGTCTCCCGGATATTTATCTTCTTTATGAAACAATAAATCAAGACGGAGGCCAGGATAATAAATTCGTTTGCAAGGACAAAAGCATATATCTTATCATAGACTTCCGCTCCCATTATTATCCCCGCCACAAACTGATAAGTCAGGAATATAACAGTAAATATGAAAAACAACACATTGGCGCCGGTCACTGTCAGCTTTCCCGGCCTTTTACCGATATTGCCGGACTGCTCCGGCTGTCGATATATTTGTTCCATCCGCCCCATCCTTTCGGTTTATAAACTCAAGTCCGCGGCACTATATTATTCTCTCTTCCGTCACAATAATATCAACAGGAAGATCGTATTCAGCCGCAAGTATGGAATCGAACACCTGAAGCTCGAACGCAACGCCTGCTTTCAGACAGTCAGGCCTGAGAGTACGCAAAAAGCGGTCATAATATCCGCCTCCGTAACCGATCCTGTTCCTATCCCTGTCAAAGGCCACTCCGGGTACGACCGCAAGATCAATCTCCAACGGGTCGACTCTGCGGAGGACTGACGCATCGGGCTCCGCGATGCCCATATATCCGGTGACCATATGCTTGCCCGCTTCCTTGATTTCATATACCCCAAGTGACTTTACCACACCGCCGGAAGCTTCGGGCATACTTTTTTCAACTCTCGGGATAACGACTTTTTTACCGCATCGCAGACATTGTACGATCAAACGTTCCATAGACACTTCATTTCTGAAGGACATATAAGCCATTACGGTATCTGCCTGTTCATACTTTTCAAGCAAAAAAAGTCTTTTTAGTATAGCTTCACTTCTCAAGGCGACTTCTTCCGGACTTAACAGATTCCTTTTATCGAGCGCTATCCTGCGTATACAGGGTTTCGATTCCATCATTAATACCTCATTCGATCTCACGTTTCAAAGGTTAAGAAACACCTCTTTCAGAGGCTGGAACACCAGTGTCGAAAGCAAATACAGGAAAGTCAGCACACCGATTGTTCCTAGTGTCGTGCATGCCATCAGTTTTACACCGGAAAACCTGCGCATCCTGGCAAAAATCGTATATGTGAGCCTGCCCAGTAAAAATAGCAATCCGGTCAAAAATACCGTTCCCGCCAGTATATACGGCACCATGCCCTCAAGCAGCAAAAAACATAGCAGCAGGCCTGCCACCAAAGCGGGCACGAATTCGGCGAGGTTTTTCAATACAGGTTCCTCATTTTCTCCATCGGCGTCATAATGTGCCGCAGGCACCAGGAAGTATGGTATCGGAAGGCCAAACATGCATCCTGAGAAAACCCTTACCATATTGTTTGACCCTATGATACCTGCATATGATAATATCCCGTCAAGGATCATGGGAAACATCATGAGGCAAAGCAGTACCGACGAACTTATACGGGGAGGTCTTTGTGCACCGAACCTTCTAAACAGGGCAATGAACAAAGCTGCGGTAAAGATGCCGGCATATATCCCCATATCCCTTGCGCAGACAGGAAGCTGATACGTTCCTGCATATAATGATCTGGTAGGCAGCTGATGACATATCAGCGAACCCGCCAGATCAAAAAATCTTTCAAAAGTGTCCATATTATATCAGAAATTATTATACTTAAAAGGCAGCGATGCTGATGCGATCGATAATATAAAACAACCGATGCATGCCAGCACGAACATTATTATGCAGGCGACCAGAAGCGCCACGCCAAAAGACCTCCTGTCCTTATCGCCTTCCGAATTCATGAAGACTATAGCCGTTATGATACCTGCAAGCTGACCGATGCCCGGCAATAAAGCGAACAGTAGGGTAAGGAAGACCTTCAGTCCGTTGCTGAGCGCAGGCTTTTCATACCTTTGTCCCTGCTGCGGCCTGTTCTGGTAATACGGTCTCCGGTAGTCCTGCTCAGGTCTTTCGGGATTCTGCCACTGTCCCTGTCCCCCCTGCTGGGTCTGGTACTGTGCCTGTATCTCCTGCTGGGTCTGGTACTGTGCCTGTATCTCCTGCTGCGGCTGTGTCTGTGTCTGAGCCGGGGCAGGCGGCTGTGTCTGGTACTGTGCAGGAGCCGGTTCCTGCGGCTGTGTCTGCGTCCGCTCTGGAGCTCCGGCGGATTCGGGGGAATGGGCGGGATTTGAGGCCTCACTGTTTACAGGGTTGTCTACCGTGCCGCTGTCCCGGTCGTTATCCCGGCTGCTGTCCTGGGCATTATACTGGCTGCTGTCCCGGCCGTTATCACGGCTGCTGTCCTGGGCATTATACTGGCTGCCGTCCTGGCTGCTGACCCGGCCGTTATTCGTACCGGCGGGTTCGCCTGGAAACGGGTTCATACCCTGATCGGCAGGTTGATTTGGCTCATTGCTGCCGTAACCGTTATCGAAGGTCACTTCCAATAGGCTGCCGCAATAAGGGCAACGGCCGGAACGCGCCGGGATGGTTTCGCCACAGAAGCCGCATTTTTTCTGAGGATCATTATTATAAGACAAAAAAATTCCTCCCTTTAGATGTTTTACCTTTAGATGTTTTAAATGAAATCCGTGCCTTATTGGCGCTAAACATCCTCCTGCTTATTCACTTTCCTTGCTCTATTCGATCAAACTTATATACGTGCTCGTTTTATAATATTCGCTCTATTTGAAAAAAATCCTTTTTAGAACATCATGTTCTCAACATATTTCTCCGTAAAATATACTGAGGCTGACAGCTCGACATATCTAACCCTGCGCGACAGGATTTCAGCTGTTCTGAGGCTTGCGGCGGACAACAGTCCTTCAGCCGCCCCCGCCCCGGAAGCGTTTCCGATTGCTTCGATCCTGTTTTCAAAAGTTTTGGGCAAAAGCCCGATCCTGATTGCAGTGTCAATGTGAAGACTGCTTCCGAAGCCTCCCGCAAGGTATACTTTCCTTATATCGTCCGGCGAGATACCCGCCTCCCTGATCAGCGTCTCGATACCCGCGGCAATGGCAGCCTT
>JAEYOM010000200.1 GCA_023411715.1 Bacillota bacterium
TTTCTGTTTTAAGCCAAAAGATGAATGACATACACGAGGGGAAACTGATCACTATAGAAGCCACTTCTGATTCTGACGAGATTGATCAACTTGTGCATGAATACAATTTCATGGTAGAAAAAATAACGGATTTGATCAATGATAAGTTCAAAGCCGGCCAGGAAATAAAAAATGCCGAACTGAAAGCTTTACAGGCTCAGATAAACCCTCATTTTTTGTACAATACACTTGACATGATCAATTGGTATGCTTGGGAAAATTCCGGCCCGGAGATTATTTCCATAGTCGATTCTCTAGCGAAATTCTACAAGATAAGTCTTAGTAAGGGCATGGAAGTTGTGTCTATTAAAGATGAACTGTCTCATGTATCGTACTATTTCCAGATTCAGAACATGCGATTTAAGAACGCTCTTAACTTAAGTATATCCGTAGATGAATCTCTGATGCAGTATAGTATTTTGAAGATTACATTACAACCTATCGTAGAGAATTCGATCCTTCATGGCATTATGTGCAAAGAAAGCAAGAGTGGAAATATTCGTATCAGAGGCGCTCTTGTTGAGAATGAGATCCATTTATATATTGAAGACGATGGTGTAGGTATATCTGAGGAAAAACTGAAAAATCTTCTTGCCCCAGCCGCAGAAAACTCACAAAGCAGCGGATTCGGTGTCAGAAACATCGATCAGAGAATAAAACTTTATTACGGAACAGGCTATGGCCTGTATTATACCAGTACAGAAAACAAAGGTACCACGGTTAAAATTACTTTTCCTGCCATTAGAAATTCTCTCAATAAAAGCAATACTTAAGAGCTATTCTTTTATAAATTGCTAGCTTAAGATCTTCCCGTTCAATCTCCGGTGTTATAACGTATGTAATATAAATTGCACTAAACTGCTACGCAGTGGCCCTATTCGGCAGCCTAAGTGCAAGCTGCTCAAACAGGGCAGTTTTTCTTTTTAAAATCCTTTAAAATTGAGTTATGCCATAAGGCAAATCACATTTTAAAGGAGAATCACCATGACCAACGACGAAGTCATCCAAAAAGTCAAAGAAGAGGTTCGATTGCGAGGACTATCCGCCGATACGGAAGCAGAATATCTCAAAAGCATCCGTGTACTGTTAAACTACTATGACAATCGCCTCCTGTGCGAAATGGCGGAGCCGGAAATTCGGAAATTTCTACTGCACCTTTTAGAAATCGGCAGAAGCTCCGGTACCGTCAACATCTACAATAGTGCTTTTCGGTTCGTATTTGGAGCTGTGCTGGAGAAAAATCTAAACTACCAAATGATTCCCCGTCGGCGTATTCACCGCGAATTGCCTGTTATCCCGTCCAAAGTTGAAATCGTTAAGTTCTTCTCTGTGATCGACAACTTACGTGATCGGGCCATCTTGGAAACAATATACGGCGCGGGGCTCAGGCTGTCGGAAATTGCACATCTGCGGGTACAGGATATCGACAGCGAAGGAATGCGCGTATTTGTCCACCAGGGCAAAGGAGGAAAAGACCGCTATACCTTACTCTCTCAACGCAACTTAACGGTTTTGCGTGAATACTGGAAAACTTTTCGTCCTAACCACCCGGAGGGATATTTATTCTATACGAGAAACGGCAAAGAACGCTGTATGAGCAGCAGGGCCATCCAAGATGCCTTCCACAAATATCGTAAAAAGGCGGAACTTTCCGACAAATTTTCCGTTCACACGCTGCGCCATTGCTTTGCGACGCATCTCTTGGAAAGCGGTGTGGATGTCTGCCGTATCAAGCAGTTAATGGGACATACCCACATTCAGTCGACAACGTTCTACTTACATCTTTTGAACTTTGACGGTTCAGTGAAAAGTCCTCTGGATATGCTTCCTAAAAAGCGCGGAAGAAAGCCGAAAAAGGTTCAGGCCAATGCTTGAAGTCCAGGACATTTTTGCAGCCTGTGCGGATGCTTACCGACAAACCCATAAACTATCGCTCATGCAGCACAAGACAGTGAATGCAATTTTAAATTGCCGGACTTCAAGTCTGGGCGGTCACATGGATGTATGCCCAAAGTGTGGCGATACACGTATCTCCTATAATTCCTGCCGTAACCGCCATTGTCCTAAATGCCAGACCCTTGCCAAAGAGCGTTGGATTGACAGCCGGAAGGCGGATCTGCTGAACGTGGGATATTTCCACATTGTTTTTACACTGCCGCAGGAACTGAATGCCGTCATTTACAGCAACCAGAAAGACATGTACAATCTCATGTTTCGCTGTGTCGCCCAAACCATCCGAGAGCTTGCCTCCGACCCCAAATATCTTGGTGCAGCAACTGGTCTGACTGCTGTACTTCATACATGGGGACAGAATCTTTCTTTCCATCCTCATATTCACTGCATTGTCCCTGCCGGAGGATTGAACAAGCTTGGTAAATGGGTAGATTCCAAAAAGAAGTTTTTCGTGCCGGTAAAAGCTCTGTCTCGTAAATTCAGAGGTAAGTTTCTAGCCTTGCTTAAATTGCAAAAGCCAGATATTGACCATTCTCTTTTGAACGACTGCTACAACAAGGAATGGGTTGTCTACTGCAAGCCGCCTTTTAAAACCGCTGCCTGCGTAGTGGAATACTTGGGACGTTACACCCATCGCGTAGCTATTTCCAACAACCGGTTACTGAAACTTGAAAATGGACAGGTAACATTTAAATGGCGGGACTACAAGGATTCTAACCGCTGGAAAGAGATGAGCATTTCGGCTGAAGAATTTATCCGTCGGTTTCTGATGCATGTGTTGCCCCATGGCTTTATGAAAATCCGGCACTATGGCTTTTTGTCAAGTCGTGGGAAGCAAACAAAGCTCTCTCTTTGCAAAAAGCTTACGGGTGCTTCTCTTCTTCCGAAAGAGAAGCTGACCACAGAAAAATTGCTTTTTAAAATCCTTGGCAGAAATCCTCAAACCTGACGGTCATGCGGATGTACCGGTTTGTTGCGAACTGGCCTTTCACCTCCGGCCGCTTAAAAACCGAACAGCCTTTTCAAAAGTTCACTTACGAGGGAGCTTTATTTGCCATACCCATTTTACCGTGTGAATGGCTTTTTTAACAGCCAAACCACGACTTTTTCAGTGTTATTATGCATATTTTCAATTTTCAAAGAGCAGAAGTGTACTTGCTTTCCCCATAGCACGGCGAAAACCATCCACAGTTTCGTGCTATGGAATTATCCAACCACGGGCGATGAACTTTCTTGTTATCGTCCGTTTTTGTGCGCCCGTGCTCGGATAATTCTCTATTCATAATCCGCAGTTCAAAGCTGCCCAATAAATTCCTGTTTGTTATATGTTCTATATTTATCATTTTATTGCCCAGCCATGAGAAATTCAAGCATGGACTCTGAAAAACCGAATGTCATCTATGAAATGCTCCAAAAAGCAGGGTCAGTAATCGCAGTTTTTCGACCTGTTTTTAGCCCATTTTTTGCTCCAAAACCACTACATATAGTGGCTGACCTGCCACATTTGCCCTTCAGACCACCATTCGTCATCATTATTACGCACTCAACGTGCCTTGAACGGTCAAAAAAGATGCCGACAGGACCTGGTAGTTTCTTGGCGGAAAGGCTACTTTGACTAGAAGGAAACTCTAAATTCTTTCTTTTAATGATCATTTAATGCATAGGCTAATGTCATTGCGCAATGCAAGTTTAAAGTATCTAGCAATGGTATGTTCGTTGTTTTACCGTCCACAAGCAATGGGAGTTCTGTGCACCCTAATATTACGCCATCCACTGGATATTTTTTTATTATTTCAAGAAACTTTGCCCTAGATTCATCTCTAATATCATTCAGTACAAGTTCCCCGAAGATAATTCTATTAATGGCATTTTGCTCTATCTCATCTGGCGTAACAATTTGAATATCATATTTCCCTAAACCGGTTTTATAGAAATCGCTTTGCATCGTATACTTTATTCCTGTCAATAATAGCTTTTTCATGCTTTTTTTCTGGGCTTCCATGCCTACTGCATCGACTATGCTTAGTATCGGAGTATCAATTCGCCTCTTGATTTTGTCCAATACGGAATGAGGTGAATTTGCGGCCATAATGACAAAATCAGCGCCGGCATTTTCCAAACAGTGAATGGAGTACGCAATGTAGTCTTCATATTCCTGGAGCTTAAAGTTGTCTTCTAAGTCTGTGAAGTATTGAAAATCCAAACTGTGAATGATTATCTCCGGATAATAATAGTCCCTAAATTCTTTATAATAAAGATCTGTAATAGTTTGATAATACTTGATTGTCGAAGCTAAGCTGATACCACCCAGTATCCCGATTTTTTTCTTCTTCATGACTAGACCCTCCCCATATTTTTCATAACAAAAGATCGATTGTCCACCGCCCGCATGGTTGCTAAAATGCCATTCAAATGGTCATATTCGTGCTGCAGTAATTCAGATAAATCTCCTTCCAGTTCAATGGTGCATCTTTTCCAGTCTACATCACAATAATCGATTGTGCATCTTTTATGCCGCTTCACGTGTACATACAAGCCCGGGAACGACATGCAATCATCCAGAACATTTATCATCTCATCATCATGGAACTCTAAAACAGGGTTAAAAAAAACGACAGGATGATCTATATGCATATAGATGATTCTCTTTTCAATTCCAATTTGAGGAGCCGCGATAGCACGACCTGCACCATATTTGCCGCGGTAATCCATCAAGGTATCATGTAAATCTCCGATTACGCTCTCTAAAGGATAGACTTCTTCTCTCCGAACTTCTTCGCTTTTTTCGTATAACTGTACATCTCCAAGCAAAAGTATTTCTCTTACCATAGTGTTTACCTCCTTTTTATCACTATTATAAACTTGATATTGTATGGCTTCAATGATAAAATTGTATGCAAAACAATATAATAAGGAGTGTATGATATGCCGTTAAACTCATTCCTTGATTATCCAATGTCTTGGAAACCTCAGATCAATAAACATGAAAAGCCGCTATATAGAGTATTGGCAAATATTTTGGAAATGGACATACAAAGAGGGCTCCTAAAACCCGGAGACAAGCTTCCACCCCAGCGAGAACTGGCTGATTTTTTAGATATCAACTTAAGCACTGTAACAAGAGCTTTTAAAATATGTGAGATGAAAGGGCTGATCGATGGAACCATCGGGAGAGGAACCTATATTTCACAGGATGTAAAGGCACACCAACCGATGCTGCTTCAAGAGGAACCTCATGGCTTGATCAATCTAGGCGCTTCTCATCCTTTGGCTGCTCAAAATCACTATGTTACAAAAGTCATGAAGCAAATCCTAAAAAAAACAAGTGTGGAAAACCTCTTCAACTACGCTGAACCATTAGGAAAAGAATCCCACAGAAAAAGCGGTGTCAAGTGGTTGCAACACTTTCATCTTTCACCAAAAGCAGAAGATATTATGATTACCTCAGGTCTGCAGAATGCCTTGACTGTCATTTTAGCGTCGATGTTTGAAGCAGGCGATAAAATCGCGGTTCCTCCTCTGCTTTATCCAGGATTAAAAAATATAGCCAATATGCTTGGCCTACGTCTGGTTCCTATACCATTTCAACATACAAGTATTGATCCGGAAATTCTTGCCCGTAAATGCAGAGTTGAGAAGATTAAAGGAATCTATCTTTCCCCGGATTATCACAATCCTACAACTTTTTGCATGTCGATGGCAGAACGTCATGCCATAGCCGATGTTATTAAGAAAAACCATCTAATCTGCATCGAGGATGCAACCTATTCATTTTTACAGGACAATATCCCAGTTCCACTGTGCGCCTACATTCCTGAGCAATGTATTTATGTATCCACTGTATCCAATTCCATTTGTTGCGGACTTCGCATTTCTTTCCTAAGAGTTCCGGATCCATATAAAACGGATATCGCTGATGGAATCCGCAATATCAATGTTATGTCTTCGCCCTTTGACGCAGAAACCGTATCAAAAATTATTGATACTGGTCTGGCCGCAGAAATCACGCAAAATAATAAACGTGAAATTTGTAACCGCAACCAAATTGCGAATGAAATTCTCTGCAATACAAACTTACTTGGTGATCATAACTGCCAATTCCGGTGGTTGTACCTCAATCCCTCAAAAAGCAGTTCTGATTTTGAAAGACTCGCCATGGAGCACGGTATACAAATATTCTCCTCCGAAAGATTTTCAGTAGGAAATGTAGCCACTCCTCCGGCAATCCGTATAGCTATTACATCGCCCAAAACAATCCGTGAATTGGAGAATGGATTATCTATTTTACAGCAGCTAATTTCTACGTGGCAATAAATAGAAAAAGGAATTCAACATCGTTAAATATTAAGCTTCCAATGTTTCGTCGGAAATTTTATTAAGACGCAACATATTGCAGTCATACGCTACTTTTTGCCCTCAAAACCACTATTC
>JAEYOM010000029.1 GCA_023411715.1 Bacillota bacterium
CGGCCGCAGAAGCTCCTGCGGCCATGTTCACATAAGGAGGATCGGTTTTGCCTGAGGATCGGTTCTGCCTTCAGCAGGCTTACGCTCTGCATCCGTTCTTTGAATACAGGTAACTGTACAGAATCCCGTGCCTGAGCTCGTCTGTTATGATAGCGGTCAGGATATTGATCAATGTTCTGTCCTGTAAAGCGAAAAGAATCTGTCTGTATCTTATCACGGCATTCGTCTCTCCCCTGATAGCTGTCATGAGGCCATGGCAATAGCTGGCAGGCCTTTCGAAAGTTACGTTCTGCGGCGGCGGAAGAGTCTGGCCGGTCAACTGGGAATATACATGCCTGACAAGGCCGAAATGGCCGATCTCGTCATCACGTATCCCTGTGATTATCTCTCTGTCTTCCTGAGTAGGGGCGTTTTCAATCAGGTACTGGTAAAACATCCTGTCCTCAGTTTCGCCTGCAACCGACGTCTGAAGCAGAGTCAAAGCTCCGGGGACGTTGCCCGGATAGGTGTAAATACTGAGATCCGGCGTACTTTCAGGGTCTCCGGACATCTCCTTACTTTTTGCAGGCATCATTGCCGGCGATATCTGCTGAGGTGCAAACTGTGGCGGCATCGGCGTCATACCGGCCATTGCCTGCCGAATATACGGATTTTGCAAACATGGCGGTGAATTGTACATAAAAGGCATACTGCCATAATCCTGCATAATTATCCCTCTTGATAGTTTTTATACAGTATTCTATGCGCAGTCACGTCCAAAGGTTCGCCGATGTGGATCCATACTGCCGCTTACTTGTGGTAAAGCTTCTTTGACTGGTACTGAGGCTCGCAGGTAATATTGATGCCCAGCTTGTGGAAAACGTTTTCGTCGACACGGGACAGAATGACCGTGGAGTGCGCCTCGCAGCCGCGCAGCCTGGAAAGCTGCCGCATCGCCAGCGCTGCGGTCGGATTGGTCGCGGCGCAGATGGAAAGCGCTATAAGTATCTCGTCCGTATGGAGACGCGGGTTGCGGTTGCCCATATGCTTGACTTTCAACATTTGGATAGGCTCTATGACTATGGGTGATATAAGGTGTATGTCATGCTGAATACCGCCCAGTTCCTTAAGTGCATTTAGCAGCAGCGCAGCTGATGCGCCGAGCAGCGAAGTGGTCTTTCCCGTCACGATACGACCATCGTCCAGTTGTATTGAAACGGCAGGTCCGTTAGTCTCTTCGGACCGCTTTAGCGCAGCCCCGACAACAGGACGGTCATCTGGTGATATACCAAGCTGGTTCATTAACAGTTCAAGCTTGTACACCTCGGATTTCCCGGCCATCCCCTGCCTCTGCGAACAGCTCGTGTTATAAAACCTGCGTATGATCTCCTGCGCTGATGCTTCACAAACAGCCTTATCGTCCGTGATACAGAAGCCCGCCATATTGACGCCCATATCAGTAGGGCTCTTGTAAGGCGACTTTCCGGCAATTTTTTCAAATATCGCATTCAGGACCGGAAATACCTCTATATCTCTGTTATAATTGACGGTCGTTATACCGTATGCCTCGAGATGGAACGGGTCGATCATATTAACGTCGTCAAGATCCGTGGTGGCCGCTTCATACGCAAGGTTGACCGGGTGCTTGAGCGGCAGGTTCCAGATCGGAAAGGTTTCGAATTTTGCATACCCTGCTCTTATCCCGCGCTTGAAATCATGGTAGAGCTGCGAAAGGCATGCAGCCATTTTACCGCTTCCGGGCCCAGGAGCGGTGACAACTAACAGCGAACGCGTAGTTTCTATGTAGTCATTTTTACCGTAGCCTTCATCGCTTACGATAAGCGGGATGTCGGAAGGGTAGTCCTGGATCGGATAATGTCTGTATACCTTTACCCCCAGGCTTGTAAGCCTCTTCTGGAACATGTCTGCGGTATACTGCGAACGGTAATGGGTTATCACGACGCTGCCTACATACAGGCCTATTTCACGGAAAGCGTCGATCAGCCTCAGGACATCGAGATCATATGTAATGCCAAGATCGCCCCGACGCTTGTTTTGTTCTATGTTGTCGGCATTTATCACTATGATTATTTCAGCCTTATCCTTCAGCTCAAGCAGCATTTTTATCTTGCTGTCCGGCGCGAAACCAGGCAGAACCCTTGATGCGTGGTAGTCGTCAAAAAGCTTGCCTCCGAATTCCAGATAAAGCTTACCTCCAAAGTATTCGATCCTGTCAAGGATTTTCTGCGATTGCAGTTGAAGGTACTTGTCATTATCAAACCCGATCCTGTTCATTTTGGCGCTCCCACATATTTAATTTGATTGCGGATCTTAATAACTCAATATTTTACCTACATACAATACCATAATGAAAATATAGCCGTCAATCCAAACAGTCGAATTTCGACAGCGTTTATCTAAGACCTTTCCCATTTAAGTGATCCCTGTATTTAAAATCCGCTGTTAGTATATGGCTTGTTATCCAGTCCGAAACAAAGGCTACAAGGTCGGTGCTTACACTCTTCTGATCTGCATCGATATCCTTTTTCCGAAACTTTTCGAGCTTTTTTATGAAAAAAGTGTGTTCAATCTTCTGAGAATCCAGTTCCTTATAGCCGTATTGCTCCAGCAGCTCTTCCTCGAAGCCGAAGTGGTAGACGGTATAATCTGCCAGTTCCTGCAGGATCGTTATGATTTCATCATAATGATCGTACCCATCCTTAGCCAGTAAAAGATCGACTATCCTTCCCCCGATCTCGAACATTTTTTTGTGCTGTATGTCGATCTCGGCGACATTGACGCTGTAACTTTCTTTCCATTCGAAATACATATATCTCCCCCTAATATTACGTTAATTATTGTAGAATTTTTACCACAAAAATAAGTACCGAAACAAAAAGACAAAAGCCATGTAAATATAAAACGGCTACCATTCACAAGTCCGAACGGTTGCCGTTTAATCCGTAATATATTATGTTTCATCAGCTTTACAGCGGCAATTTCAAAGCTTATTTCTTCAGTTCCTGTACGCCGGTGACCTTGCTGGTTGAATCAGCCTTAAACGTATTTTTCGCATCGTCTGTTGTGAAATAGACATTCCCGTCCACAGTAGTATCTACAAGCTGGAAGTCTTTGGCCGAGACGTAAAGGTCACCCTTGAATGTTCCATGCTGTATGCTCGCCTCCGGGCTGTTGATGGTGAACTTGGGCGCACTTAATGTATATCTGGCGGTTATGTTCCTGTTTGCATCCTGCGCATACAACGCGACCTTCCGCTGTATTATATCCTTTCCTGCCGTGTCCTTTTTACCGTTTTTGAACTCGCCGTCGAGTACTATGTCCTTATCCACGGTTACATCCTTAGTTACCACTATGATCCATGAACCGGTGTTGCTGATCGCTTTTTCAAAAGCCGCGGCATTGTCCACTGTCGAGGCGGAAGACACTATGTCGGATGTGGTTGCCGGTGCCGTAGTCTGTGCCGTAGTCTGCGTAGCAGCGGGACCGGGATTCTGTACTCCGTTTCCGGTGCTTGCGCATCCTGCAAGCAATAAGGAAAGGAGAGCTGCCAGCGATATTATCCTAATTCTCATATGAGAGATCCTCCTTGAAACATTTAGTCGATTTATATTCAGTATAACCAATTGATCGGGATTTAATTTATTTTCAATAGATATGAACCGGGGTACCGATGGAAATAGTATTGTACAGTTCAGCTGCGTCGCTGCTGTGCATGCGTACGCACCCGTGCGAGACTGCCTGGCCTACGGACCAGGGCTTGTCTGTGCCGTGGATCCCGTATACGCCCCATGGAACGCTCAGCCTCATGAAATGGCCCCCGAATTGCGCGCCCCAGAGGGCTTTTTCAATAATGGTCCAATTGCCTGCGGGCGTCGGCGTAGATGGTTTGCCGACTGCCACAGGGTACTCCCTCACAAGCTTACCGTCGTCAAACAGCTTGAGTTTCCGGTTCGTTCTGTCGATTTCGATTCTATACATAATGCTGCACCCCCTTTATCTTATTCAAACGAGGAGTTACTGTTGCTTACTCCTAATAACACGGTAAGTAGTAAGTGATTATTTTTATCCTATTTACATTTTATTATAAGTATATTTATAATAGTTGTTGACAATAATGAAGATATTGCATAGGACAGCAGAAACGCACACAGGTAATGATGAAGCTGTCAGCAGTTCAAAACCATTTTATACGCTACCTTCGGGTGGGCGGTTTTCCTGAACTCGCACTTTCGGAAAATGATCTGCTGGCTCAGCAGATCATGCGGGAAGATGTTGTTGATAAGGTGCTGAAAAAGGACCTTCCAGCTTTATATAATATAAGGAATGCAACTGAGCTTGAACGCATCTTTCTATACCTATGCTATGTTTCATCAGAGATCGTTTCAATAGAAGCTATTGCCAAAGAACTAAACGGCGTTTCCAGACCAACGGTGGAAAATTATATACAATATCTCGAAAGCGCCAACTTAATATATTTAAGTTACCCTGTTGAGATGGGAAACAAAAAAGTACTGAAATCAAGTCCCAAAATATATATAGCCGATGCAGCGATACGAAATGCAGTATTGATGGATGATAGTATTTTGACTAATCCCGATGAGATGGGAAAAATGGTTGAAACATCAGTTTATAAGCATGTTGCAGCATTTTATTACCAAAAAGCCACCCGTATTGGCTATTACCGTTGGGGCAGAAAAAACAAGGAAATTGACATTGTTGTAGATTATCCGAATATTAAAAATATACTGATCGAAGTCAAATATCGTGAACAGGCTCCAATTGCTAATGATGACGCTATATGTGAGCTCTGTGATGATGCCAGTGCATGCATTGTCGTTACTAAACGCGCAGATGATTACGGCGTCCACAACGCGCCAAACGGAGAAAAACTGATAAGGATCCCGGCGTTTGCGTTTCTGTATTTATTAGGACATGCTGAAAAGCATGGATATAAAGGAATTGAATAATACTTTCCGCTATCTCTTTTCCGACGAAGGTAATCCGAGCATGCTTCCGACAATGCCCAGCGTTGCGCTCGCAGTAATTATCACCGTGAACATCGCATTAATTATCGAAGCGGCAGGCGGAAGCGGGATAAAAGGCAGCGGGCCCGATATCCGGGCATATATCTGCCCTATGACAAATGAAGCGAGCAAGGCTGCAAGTATCCCTCCTCCCAGTGTCATGAGCAGTCCCTGGAGCACAAACGGGAAGGAAATGAAGGAACCCGGCGCACCCAGAAGTTTGAGGGTGTTTATTTGTTCACGGTTGTCCTGTATAGCCAGTCTTATTATGTGCGATATTATCACGAGGGTAGTAATGGCGGCAGCGGCCAGTACCAGCCAGCCGATAAACATAAACAGGCTGGAAATCGATTTTATGCGGTCGAGCACACCCCGGTTGTCCCTTACGGAATCTATCCCGGGCAGGTTTTTCAATTCCTTTAGGATGCCGTCTACCGAATCCAGCTCTATGTTTACCTCTATGTAGGAAGTGAAAGGATTTTCATCGAATACCTTGAGTATCTCCGATTCCTTTCCCAGGATCTTCTGCATATCCGCAAGCGCCTCCTTGTCGCCGACGAGGCGGGCGGATTTTACTCCTTCGATCGCTTTTATGCTTTCAACGAGCTTCAAAGCTCCGTTCTGATCGACGGTATCGCCAAAGTAGGCGCTTATTTCGGCCTCGCCCTGTATTGCGCGCGTGACTCCGCTGCTTATCCACCAGCCCGTCACCACCATGGCAAGGATAAAAAGGATCAGGCTTGTGCTCAAAAATGAAAGAATGTTTGAGGACAAGCGCAAACGTATCATTAAAAGAGTTTCTTTGAAAAAGTAACCGAGGTTGGAAAAGAAATTTTTCATTTTGCTGCCGTTTTCGACCTTTCGCATATCATATTTCCTTGGTCCATTGTAATAAGCACCGCATCAAGCGAGGGATCGATCAGATGGGTGGCGTGGGTGGTTATCACGACGGAGGTTTCTTCATTTTTGAATGAGTTCAGTATACCTAGTATGTTCATTGCATTTTCCCTGTCCAGGTTGCCTGTGGGTTCGTCAGCCAATATCAGCGAAGGCTTCCGCGCAACTGCCCGTGCAATGGCTACTCTCTGCCTTTCGCCCCAGGAAAGGTTCTCTACCCGGGATGATATTTTGTGCCCAAGCCCGACTTTTTCCAGAGCTTCGCGCGCATCGTCCCTCATTTGCTTCCCGGGAACACCCAGGAAGCGCATGCCCAGAAGAACGTTGTCAAACGCCGATCTCCCGTCGATAAGCCTGAATTCCTGAAAAACAGGACCTATTCTCATCCGCAGCCGTCTGATACCACTGCTCCGGCCTTTTTCCACTTGCTGTCCGAGTACCGTCAGATTCCCTCCAGTAGGGAACTCCATACCCATCAGAAGCTTGAGCAGGCTTGTTTTTCCCGAACCGCTCCGGCCGGTGATGTACATGAGCTCTCCGCTTCCTATCGCAAGGTTTATATCTCTTAGCGCTTCAGTCCCGTCGGGGTACCTCAGGCTGACATTCTCCGCGTTTATCATACGATCCTCTCCTGCTTTTCTATATCGTGATGTCCAGATATCCGTCCATTATATCGACAGATCTCAGCTTGCTGCCGTTCAGCAGCGATTCCAGGTTAAACTCCAGGTAAACATTCTTAAACGCATCCGATATGGCGTCTTTATCGAGAGCCATGCCGTAAAAGGTGCCGCGGTCAGCCTCGAATCTCAGTATATGGCCTTCCGCTATGACAAATTTTCCTGTAAGCGCCAGATTCTTATCGGGAAATTCCACCATGACCTTGCCGGGATTGAATGAAAACCTTGTCTTTTCGAGTTTAGGGTCGCCGGCAAGGAGGTCGTTTATAGTTTTTTCATCTATTGAAATCCTGGCAGTTAAAAAGCCGAAGGTCATTTTAAAAGCGTCCGGCGGAATGCTGGCCTTTTTGGAGTAATCGGTGATCTCGCCGGCGGTAGCCGCAATCAGCGGGGCAATCCCGTTCCAGGCCTGATGCAGGTTGCCGAGGTAATCCTCGTACCTGCTTCGTTCGGTCGACAAAGATACAAGATATTTTTCCAGGTCCTCTTTCAGCTGCTTTTCTTCGGAGAGTGTTTTCGTCAGACTGCGTTGCTTTTCCTGCACCGACAACAGTTCAGCCGACAGCCTGGTTCTCTCCTGCGTCTGGAGCTTCCTGTCCGCCTCTATCCGGTCAAGCAGCTCCCCGGTATTGTTCGTAAGATCCCTGAGCGTATTAATCCGTGTCAGAAGGTCTTTCAGGCTGTCCGATCCGAGCATTATCTCAAGATAAGAGCCGGGGCCCATCCTCTGGTAGCTTTGAAGCACCTGTTTCAGGCTTTCCCGCTCTCTTTCGTATTTTGTCCCGGCAGCTTCGATTTTCTTTTTCAGGCTTTCGATCTGTGCGGATGTCTTTTTGATGTCCGCTGACATCTGCTCTGCCTTTTTCTCCGTCTCCCCGATCAACTGGGTCTGTGTGAAAAGTTTCTGGAGCGTCTCCTTTTCCGCATCCGTAATGCCGCCGATCTTAACTTTGACATCGGAAAAGATATCTTCCTCTCCAATAACGGTGTTTACAGAGTATGTAAATATAAGTGAGACTATCAGGCCGATGGCCGGGATCAGTTTCAATATATACTTTCGGTACATTTGACGCCCCTCGCAGATAACTGACATTTTACACTATTTTAGCATTTTTACATAGCTTTCTCAACCCGGACAAAGTTAAAAGCTGCAATATCGTTTAATAAATTACTCGGTTCCGGCCTTCAATGCCTCTGTCATCGTATTGAGGAGAAATCACCGGCGTATCAAGCGTCGCACTATAAAGAGCCGCTGATCGGCTTTCAGCGGATTTATAAACCCGGAGCGGTTATTCCGTTTCGATAATCTTCTATTTATTTTTGAAATAGTTACCGCGGATTATCGTATCCGCTATTTCAAGGCCTTTTTTTGCATGGGCTGCCTGCCCCGTATCACCGGCGGCGCCAACATACTCGCCGCCCTGCAGCACTGCGAAGCTCTTTTTCGTGTTGAGCAGATTCCTGCCCATGGCCGTGCCTTCATATTCGCTGCTGTCGATGCCCATGAGATAGCAGACAGTGGGAAGTATATCGATCTCGCCCCCGGTCGTCGCTATTTCCTCAGGCTTCATTCCGGGCTGATAAACGATCAGTGGAGTCTGCTTTTTATTATCCTTCCACCAGTCGCCCTCGAGTCCGGTAATATCTTTGAGGCTATCCGCGAAGTATTTGTGTATGCCCTCGTGGTCACCGTACATTACGACCACTGTATTATCCAGTACTCCATCATTTTCAAGGCTGTCAAGGAATTGTCCCAGGTGTTTGTCCGTATAATGAATGCTCTGCAGATACCCTCCAAAATATGAATTGTCAAGGGCGTCAGGCAGTTTCAGCTCCCTGAGGCCGTATGGCAGATCATATGGCGTGTGGGTCGACTGCGTTATCATAAAGGTGTAAAAGGGCTGTTTTTGATTTACTATTATCGGTTCCACCTGCTTTAAGAAGGATTCGTCGCTGATGCCCATACCGAATGCTTCGTCCGTATTGAAAGAGGAATTGTCAAGGCATTTTTCAAAGCCCAGCGATTTCATAAGTATCATCCAGTTCCAGAAGGAGCCCTGGTCGGGCTGTATGTCCGAAGTGTGGTATCCATTGCGCCCCATGATCTTCGGCAGCGTATTTTCATAATCGTTATACGGATAAAGGAACGATGTGCTGCCCTGCAACAGGGGATAAAGCGAAGTATTCGTAATAAATTCGGCATCTATGGTATTGCCTTCGTGCACCTGTTCGTGCACATCGGTAAAATACATGCTGTTTTTCAGAAGCCTGTTTATATTTGGCGTTATCTCCTGGCCGTATACTTTCTGGTTCACTACGAATTTCTCAAGCGATTCCACCTCGATGATAAGCAGATTCTTGCCTGCAAACATCCCTTTATAGCTGTTGTCGGGCAATATCTCCTTATTCTGCGCATACCACTGAGATATCTCATTTTTCTGATCTGTCGACAGTTTGATTGTCTTACCATCGTTGAAAAAGCTGTAAACACTGTACAGCTGGTATCCCAACGGCGACAGATTGCGGCTTGTGACAGTGGAATCATACATATAGATGATCGAACTCTTTACCCTCTCGCCTGACATACCGGACATATAAAGCTTCAGCGGGATATACGAAAGTGTGCCGATCGCAGCTGCAAGAATTATGGCAAATGTGATAAACCTTCTCTGTACGCTTTTGTATGCTTTACCCGCAAATACGGCAACCAGTACCAGCAGGATGAGATCGCATACAAACGTAAGATCTACAGGCCGCATCGTGCCGATGATGCTGCCTGATAAATTGTTCAGATTCGGTGTTTCCCTCAATATATTCATGGTGGGCATGGTGTTGAATGCACGGAAATACCACAGATCGGCGCAGTAAAGAATAGAGACCAGAAGATTTGCAGTGATCAGATACCACATACGGCCTTGCTTTTTGAACAGAAAGGCAAAAGCCAGTGGAAGCACCACTGAGCCCAGATAGAATGCAAAATTCCTGTTTGCAGCTTTCATGGCCGCATTGAAAAGTATCGTAGTATGAAACTGGTCCATCGTAAGGCCAAGCAGAACGACCGACTTGAAAAAGAGAGCAGCAAGTGTATAAAGCCAAAAAATATCCGTTATGTGTATAACTTTGCGCAATGCCGTTCCGGCAGAAAACCTCCCGGATACCGGAGTAAACGGCGTGCCTTTGTACATTTCCATCCTGGCGAATCTCTCCGATGTAATCGATTAACCGACGAGCAATTTTAGTATTGCAGCTGCCGGTTTATAAAACATTATACCACTGCGGTGCCAACAAAAGAAAACTTTTTATGACAACAAATTACTGGTATAATATAGCCGGCGGCAGGCTTACCCTGCCGCATCGCTTGTCACTTACCGAGGAAGTAGCCGTCTATCCCCTGTTTTATCGCCGCTGCCGCCTTATCCTGGAAAGAAGGATCGGTGAGCAGCAGCTCTTCTTCCTTTTTGTCGATGAAGGCAGTCTCAATAAGGATCGCAGGTGAATTGGTTGCCCGGCAAACGGCAAGATCCTTCTCCCTGATGCCCCTGTCGGTCAGGCCAAGCGCTTTTGAAAGCTCGCTTTGGACAAGCCCTGCCAGATACCTGCTGTCTTCCTGCTGTTTATATACGGGATTCAGTCTGTCCGGCTCCGTATATACTTCCGTACCGTGGCCGGTGTGATATTCGCTTGAATTGCAGTGGATGCTGACGAATATGTCTGCTTTTGAATTGTTGGCTGCAAGTGATCTGTCCGGCAGTGAAACGAACGTATCGTCCGAACGCGTCAGCAGTGTGCTGTACCCGGCGCCTTTCAACAGTTCCGAAAGCTTCAGCGCAATAGCCAAAGTAATATCTTTTTCCCTGGTCCCTGAAGAACCTGCGGCTCCGTCGTCATATCCGCCGTGGCCGGCGTCGATCACTACCAGCCTGCCGTTCGCGCCGTTTTGGCCCGGGTCTGCTGAATTATCAGTCCCGGAGCCGGATCCGTCTGTAACCGTACCGCCGGTTTGTATCGCGGAACCTGTCGTATCGCTGCCTGTAACTATTCCGCGGCTTGCATCCCCGCCCCTGCTCACTTTGACGTCCTGACCCGGCTCAGTACCGCTCTGGTTTGAGACGCCGCTCTGGTTTGATGCACTGCCCTGTCCGGTCGGATCTCCATTCTGTCCCGGCGCAGCGCCCCCCTGTCCGGGCACGTCTCCATTCTGTCCCGACGCAGCGCTGCTCTGATCTGATGCGCTGCTCTGGCCTTCCGGGATACCGCTCCTGCCGCCGCTACCTTCAGCGTCGGTTAATTTAACGGCAGCTACATAACTTCCTGTGATCCAGCCAGCCACACCGTTCATATCAACTCTGTACCAATTATCCGAAGACAGCAGGGACGCATTCAGCGTATCTCCGCTATATACCTTTTTTAATACTCCGTATGCGGTGTCTGGACCGGAACGGATATTTACGGTACTGCCCGTCACCTTCAGTAATGCGCTTATCTTCTCACTTTCGGCATACGTCCTTACCCGGTTGATCAATGCAACCGCCTCGGCCCTTGTAATTTTACCGTCGGGTCTGAAAGATCCGTCCGGGTACCCGTCCATGACTTCGGCAGATACCAGGGCATCTATCTGTTCTCGCGCCCACTCCGCAATCCCGTCCGCATCGACAAAAGCTTTTACATTTGCTCCTGAACCGATACGCGCCAGATTTGCCGTAAGCGCGGCCGCTTCCTGCCTTGGTATCGGCAGGTTGGGATTAAGGATATTATCGCTGTATATACTCATATAACCCGCATTCACTGCCGACCATATGCTCTGTGCAAACCAGTCGTTTTCACGGACATCGAGAAAATTGGAGCCTGTTCCGCCGTCGGGTACTCCGAAAGCCGCATTCAGCATGGTTATGAATTCGGAACGTTTTACCGGACTATCCGGCCTGAAGGTAGCGTCAGCGTAGCCTTTGACGTAACCGGCATCCACAGCCCTGTTAATGTCTGCCTGAGCCCAGTGGCCCTGTACGTCATTTAAGACGATACCCGCGGCTGCCGTATTGGCGCTGTTGAAGACCGCCAGCAGCAAGCAGGATAAAATGAAGCCTGCAAGTATCTTGCTGCGGGGATGATATTTACAAAAGTTTATTTTATGGACTAATAATTGTAATATTTTGCTCTTTTGTGAGGCTCTATCCATTAGTATTCTCCG
Source organism: Bacillota bacterium (assembly GCA_023411715.1). Lineage (GTDB taxonomy): Bacteria > Bacillota > Clostridia > Acetivibrionales > DTU013 > JAEYOM01. The sequence goes on from JAEYOM010000029.1 coordinate 11,787, forward strand.
ACATTTTCTTTGGTTATGGCAGAATTTTACCTATCCATTTCCATAATACTACAAAATCCCTGCGTAAATTTCATGAAAAATGAATTGTAACAATACTGTAACAGGCATGTAACAATGACTGATGGTTCGTCACTCCTTCAGTCCTTTACATTGCAATGGCTTAAACGTCTGAGCATACAGGCATGTGTTTGGCGGAACTGCTCATGAACTTTATCCGAAAGAATGGCGATAAAGGTATGATGACGGCGGCTGTATCTTACAGCACCTTTGATAAAAATTCCTTCGCCCTCGGATTCTGCGGATTTGAGAAGAATTTATCAGGAGCGTTCTCTTCAAGGATCTGCCCTTCATCCATAAACAATACCCTCGTCGCTACCTCTCTGGCAAAACCCATCTCGTGGGTCACTATCACCATAGTCATACCCTCATCGGCAAGCTGCTTGATCAGGTCAAGGACTTCCCCGACCATTTCGGGGTCGAGTGCGGATGTGGGCTCGTCGAAAAGCATTACCTTCGGATTCATCGCAAGGGCGCGGATGATGGCTATCCTTTGTTTCTGGCCGCCCGAAAGTGTCGAAGGGTATACGCCGGCCTTATCTTCAAGGCCTATCCTCCTGAGCAGGCGGATCGCATTTTCCCTGACCTCGGCTTTTATAGCATCCCTGGTAGTATTTATCTCATAAAGAGGTTTTTTCTCACTTCTGAATGAATTACCGATCTTGATTAAAACATTTTTACATTTCTTCGCACGAAGATCTTGCAGCTTTACATGCAGCGGCGCAAGCATTATATTTCCGATAACGGTCTTGTTGTTGAAAAGGTTGAACTGCTGAAATACCATTCCCATATGGCGACGGTGTATATTTATGTCAACTTTCATGTCGGCAAGGTCGACGCCTTCAAACATGATGGAACCACCCGTCGGGTCCTCCATGCAGTTGAGGCACCGCAGGAAAGTACTCTTCCCGCTTCCGGAAGGGCCTACGATAGCGACTTTCTCACCCTCGTTTATGGTGATGGTGATGCCTTTGAGTACATTGAGCCTGCCGTAGCTTTTTCTCAGATCAATTACGTCTATCACTTTTTCTCAGGCTCCTTTCCATGGTTTTTACGAGCATTGCGATCAGCATGACGAGAATGATATAAATCAACGCCATAACAAGATATGGAACCATGAATTCGTAATTGTTCGAACCTATATAATTGAAAGCGACATAGAGGTCGGCGGCGCCTACGAAACTCACTACCGACGTCTCCTTGACAAGCGCGATCAACTCGTTGCCAAGCGTGGGGAGTATATTTTTAATGGCCTGGGGAACGACGATCTTCATCATCGTCGCGCTGTAGCTGAGGCCCACAGCGCGGCCCGCTTCCATCTGGCCGGGATCGACGGACAGTATGCCGCCCCTCATTATCTCGGAAACATATGCGCCGCTGTTCATGCCGAAAACCAGGATACAAACGTTGAGCGAGGGCATTTTTATACTTAGCAGAGGAAGGATTACGTAATAGGTCACCAGCAGCTGTACGACCACCGGTGATCCTCTGAAAAGAGCGACATAAAAATGACATATGCTATTTAGTATTTTAGGCAGCCTTTTATATTTGGGCAAGACCTCGATGCTCGCTATGATCGTACCTATGACAATACCAATAGCCAGTCCGATAACAGCGATGATCAGAGTATTTCTCAATCCGGTCGCGACCTTGATATAACCGTCGTTTACTATGAATACTTCCCAGAATACCTGCAGCTTTTTATCAAAGTTTCCCATTTTATACCCTTTACATACAATAACCCCGCATTAACTGCGAGGTATTGTGTAATTAGAATTGTATCAGTTGAGTTCATTGATAGCCTTCGCAATGCTCTGCGCGGGCGCTTCGTCGATAATTACGTAGTTGATGTTGCCGTTGATCATATCCTGTACGGCAAGGGAGCCGGATTTGTAACCAACTGCCGTTGCCTTGTAACCGTTAAAGCCCCAATCCTCGTTGCCTTCGACATAAAATTGGCCGGTTGTGCCGGTCTGGACGCCGATCTTCGTTTTGCTGTCGAAGCCGTTGAGGATAGCTTCCACATCGGCTGCCGTCTTGCAGTCGTCGAAGGTCTTGTCGCTCGCCTTGACGATCAGCTTCTGTGCTGCGTCATAGTATTTATCTGTGAAGTTAACATATTCTTTCCTGTCTTCCTTTATTGTAAGCCCTGCCATGGCAATGTCGGCCTTGCTCTGACCAACGGAGAGGCAGACTGCTTCAAAATCCATGTTGCTTATTACGAGCTCTTTGTCGAGGTATTTTGCAAGTGCGTCGGCGATTTCCATGTCTACGCCGTAATACTTGTCGCCTTCCATGAATTCGAAGGGCTCGAATGCCGCATTGGTAGCGACGACGAGCTGGTCCTTGGATTCATCGGGGGCTGAGGAGGTAACAGCCACAGGCGTACCGTCGCCGAAATAATTGTTGCATATCTTGTCAAACGTTCCGTCTGATTTTATCTTTGCAATAAATTCATTCACTTTTGTTAGAAGCTCGGGTTGATTTTTGTCTATGCCGAAAGCATATTCTTCCTGGGTAAGCGGGATGTTTACGACCTTTACGCCGTTGGAACCCGAAGAAGCGCATCCAGTCAATGCAAGGGCGCTAACCGCAAGCATTGTTAAAGCAACCAATAATGCGACTGACTTTTTCATGATAATTCTCCTTAAACTATGCTATACCGTTTGAATAGATATGCACTATATGCTTGTTTTTTGTATAAATATAAAGTATCTCATAATAATATATTTGTCAACCTTTTAACTATGCACAATTTTTGCTTTTTCTGAGTCCTCCCGATGGCAAAAATCATTCAATTTCTTTATGCTATATTGCTCAGGTATATATCCGCAGTCGGATTTGTTCAAATTACTAATATCATGTGGTAAAATACTATAGATAATTGCAAAGAAATGAAATTTCATTAGAATGCCAATAGAGCGCAGAATAAATAATATAGAAACTGAAAGGAAGTCTTATAAATGTCCAATCAGGTCAAACAGATAGCAGCAAGGATAAAGGATCTCCGTGAAATAGCAGGCCTGTCCGAAGAAGCTCTCGCAGCAGAACTCGGCGTCACTGCCGAAACCTATAGTGAATATGAAAACGGCAATACGGACATACCGATAGGTTTCCTGTACGAGGCGGCAAACAGGTTCGGGGTGGAGCTTACCGCGATCCTTACCGGTGAAGGTCCGAGACTCCATACTTACTGCCTGGTAAGGAAGGGAAAAGGCGTCAGCGTGGACAGGAGAAATCCTTACAAATACCAAAGCCTCGCATATAACTTCATACACAAAAAGGCAGAGCCGTTCCTTGTGACTGTTGAGCCCGGCAATGACGATACCGTGCACTTCAATTCCCATCCGGGGCAGGAGTTCAACTATGTAATGGAAGGCACCCTGATGATCTATATAGACGGACATTCGCTTACACTAAACGAAGGCGATTCGTTGTATTTCGACTCGAGCTGCAGCCATGGAATGAAAGCGCTTGACAGCAAACCGGCGAAGTTCCTGGCGATCATTTTTTAGTGTGTGACGCTGCGTTTTGATTATACACAGAATAGAGGTAAAAGTAATGTTAAGCAACTACTTATCAAAAGAAAAGTTCGACAGCTATGAAGATTTCTACGGCAATTTCAAAATATCTGTCCCGGGAGATTTTAACTTCGCTTACGACGTGGTGGACAGGCTGGCCGAAAAGAGCCCGGATAAAACGGCTATGGTCTGGTGTAACGACCATGGCGAAGAAAAGATCATAAGCTTCGGGGATATGAAGTATTACAGCAGTAAAGCCGCGAATTTCCTCAAGTCCCTTGGCGTTAAAAAGGGCGACAGGGTAATGCTCATTCTCAAAAGGCGGTATGAATTCTGGTATGCCCTGCTTGCGCTTCACAGGATCGGAGCGATTGGCATTCCGGCGACCCATCTGCTGACCTCCAAGGATATCGTCTACAGGTGCAACGCGGCCGGGATCAAAATGATCGTTTCCGTCGCCGAACCAGAGGTAATTAAACATATAAACGACTCCAGATGCAAATCCCCAACACTTGAACATATAGCCGGCGTAAACGGAAAAGTAGACGGGTGGTATGACTTTGACGAAGAGATCGAAAAAGCCTCCCCGGATTTTGCCAGGCCCACGGGGGACGAAGCTATCAGGAATGACGATGTAATGCTACTTTACTTTACATCGGGAACCACAGGCATGCCCAAAATGGTGCTGCACGATTTTACATATCCTCTCGGACACATTTCCACTGCAAAGTACTGGCAGTGCGTACAGGAAAACGGACTCCACCTGACGGTTTCCGATACGGGCTGGATGAAGTCCATGTGGGGCAAAATATACGGGCAATGGCTCTGCGGAAGCGCAGTTTTTACATACGATCATGAGAAGTTCAACCCGAAGGAAATGCTGGAGGTCATGATAAAGCACAAGGTCACAACCTTCTGCGCTCCGCCTACCATCTACAGGTTCCTGATCAAGGAAGACCTTACCAAATACGACCTGAGCTGCCTTAAACACTGCGCGATCGCGGGCGAGCCGCTGAATCCCGAAGTTTACTACCAGTTCCTCAAGGCAACGGGCCTCAAACTAGCGGAAGGCTACGGCCAGACAGAATTGACACTCACAGTGGGCAATTTCCCGTGGATGGAGCCGAAGCCGGGTTCCATGGGCAAGCCTGCGCCGGGCTACGATGTCGACATAGTAGATGAAAACGGCAATTCCTGCGAGGTCGGCGAAGAAGGACAGATAGTCATCAGGACGGATAACGGCAAGCCCTTCGGGATGTTCTCAGGTTACTACAATGATGAAGAAATGAAAAAACAGGTATGGCACGACAACATGTACTTCACCGGCGACATGGCATGGCGCGATGAAGACGGCTATCTCTGGTTCGTAGGCAGGGCCGACGACGTAATAAAGAGCTCGGGCTACAGGATCGGGCCGTTCGAGGTAGAAAGCGCGCTCATAGAACATCCGGCGGTATTGGAATGCGCCATAACGGCGGTACCTGATCCGATAAGGGGCCAGATAGTAAAAGCCTCCGTCATTCTGGCCAAGGGCTATACAGGCAGCGACGCGCTTGTAAAGGAACTGCAGGATCACGTCAAACGCGTGACCGCTCCGTATAAGTATCCGAGAGTCATCGAATTCGTTACCGAACTGCCTAAGACTATCAGCGGCAAAATACGCAGGGTCGAGATCAGGGAAAACGACACGGAAAAGAAATAAGGTCGGCAAATCCGCGACATTTGACGAGGTGAATGGAAGCGCTGTCAGTCAGCGCCTCCATTCATACCCTCAAAGCCTATTTCAGCAGGAATACCACCTTTGTCAAAAGCTCGCTCTCAGGTACTTCCATTGGAGAATTGTAGTAGAACTCGTATACGATCCCGGTAGGCTCATGTCCATTTTCGTGAAGCCATGCATTCATGGCATTGTATACGGGCTCCATCTGCGAATACGGCCCTTTGTACATGCCGGACGCCTGTTTACCCGACGGGATGCTGCCTGCCTTGATATCTCCCCTTCCCGCTATGACCTTTGAAACCGGGAAGCCCATTTCCACGTCAAGATTCTCCATATCCATATTGTAATACGCTGCAAATGCCGGTCCCGCGGCATTTTCTCCAATTTCCCCGAGATACTGCATCACAGTTCCATACGCTTTGCCCAGCTCCTGCGGCAGATTGCCCACCGCTGTCCTTATACGGACAGAAAGCACGGGTTGTTCCTTCTGTTCGGTCAGTTCAAAATTATAATTCATGTTATGCCTCCTAAGCTTTTTTCCTGATTATAGCATCAGTAACATGACGCCTATATGTCATGTTGCAAGGCATATTTTTCATATATTTTTTTTGCAATTTCCGAAAGTATGTTACGTATATGCGGAGGGCTGACGACCTCTATCTCATTCCCGAAGCTTAAAAGAAAACCATACAGCCAGTTGTTTTCCGGCAGTTCCGTCCTGACCCTGATCCTTCCGTCATCGCATTTTTCCGTACCCTCGCCGAACCACTCGACTACGATGTTTTCCATATGCTTTGTAAATAACAGATCAAGCGTTATGAGGTTCCCGAATTTCTCCCATTCACGATCCTCAGGTTCGAAATAAGGCGATGCTTCTCTGGGTTTGTAGGTTTTTTCACCAAGGGTCAGGCCCTTTATCCTGGATATCCTGAAATACCTGAAATCCTCCCTCAGTGCGCACCAGGCATACAGGTACCACTTCTGCGCCTTCAGCAGCAGAGAGTATGGCTCGACGCTGCGGCTCGTATTATTCCCTTCAGAGTCGACATAGACAAATTCGATTTCACGGTTTGCTTCTATAGCTCTCCTTATCAATGTCAATTTTTTTTTGGTAACTGAATTTTCACGCCACGGAGACAGGTCTATTACGAATTGCTTCAGCTTTGTGTTCAGCAGATCGAGCTGATTTGACGGCAGTGCATTTTTCAGCTTCTCCATCAGGACCTCGTGGCTTTTACCCGTAATGGCTCCATCGATGCCTTTCAAGGCAGTGATGACCGCAGCCATTTCATCCCCTGTTAGCACGCTTTTATCAAGGCGGTAACCTTCGGCGATCCCTATACCTCCGTTTGTACCCTGGTAAGTAACGATAGGTATACCCGCAAGGTTGATTGCATCCACATCGCGGAGGATCGTTCGGACTGAAACGTCGAATTTTTCCGCAAGCTCCTTCGCTTGTACTCTTTCTTTTCTGAGCAGTATGACGAGAATGGCGACAAGTCTGTCGATCTTCAATATATCACCGCCTGTATGCCTATTTACCGGTAATCGGCTGTCTGCCGACTATAATGATATCATAACTGCGATGATTTTCCACCGGGATCCCTAAAAATCGACCAGCAGGTCCTTTTTCCTCTGATCGAGGTCTACCAGCCTGTTATGGATTTCCGCAATGTCGTTGTCAAGCTTACTAACGATCCCGCATATTTTATCGTGCAGCTCCGACACCCGGCTGTAGTCGTCGCCTATCCTTCTTCGGACATTCAAATCGGTAAAAATGTTATCGAACCAGAAATCGACCGTCCTCGTTGCCGAATCGATACCACCGATGCCGGAAATACCGGACAAGCTAATATCCTGCAGCTCCTTCCCAAGGTCCTCCAGCTGTGAATCCAGCCTGTGGAAATCCTCCTCGGCATTATCTATGTGCTCGTACTTGGCGATATGGCTTATTATACCGCCCCTGCTCAAAGCATCAAAGGTGGCCCAGTTTTCCGCGTCTCTCAGATGCTCCATGGCGCTGCCTGCCGTTGAGATAGCCCTTTCGGCAGCGGTCTTCGCCTCTTCCGTCTCGACCAGGCGCTTAGCAAGTGAATCCTGCTCCGCTTCAAGCTCTTTGTATTTGATTGAGACAGCGCTGTCCGCATTTGATTTTACGGCAGCCTCCCTCTTTTTCAACTCGTCTTCGAATATGCCCTTGTCCCTGTTCAGCTGAGATATGCGATTCTCAATTTCGCTCCTCGAAGTTTTCAATTCATTCAGCCTCATATACGCCTTATCATATTCCAGCTTAGCGGCAAGCATTTCATCCGACTCCTTGTCCAGCTTTTCTTCATACCTGCCGAAATTCTTCAGTAGCAGCGTACGCAGGGAATCCTTCTGCAATTTTTCCACGTCGAGCGATTCAGCCTCGTATTTTTTCAACAGACTATTGACGTTTTCATTTGCGGCATTTATTTTATTGCGAATCATTTGAAGCTTTTCCTCGAGCACAGGCAGCGAAGCCAGTTGTTTCCTCAGCTCGACCATATTAATATTTTCCATAATGTGCCTCCTTCAAATCAGGTATCACCAACTACATCAATTTACGCTGCAACCTGCGGATATGTCTTCCCTTGATTTATCAATCTTCTCAGGATATATTAAAATTTAGTAAATGTGGAAACCGCAGTATCGGCCCCTACGTCATAATATTATGACTGTCGGATACAAATAATAAATATTACGAAAGAGGTTCTTGCTATGAAAAATTTAAAAAAATACAAAAAAATAATTATAACTACTGCGGTTTTAGCGGCAGTCGCATGCAGTACAATCATATTGGCCAATGAATCTGCGACAGACAAAAATGCTCATGAGCTGCCTGCCCTCAGCCAGCAAGCCCATGGGTCGGATAACGACGGCGGTCTGAAAAAGGGAGGCTTTGCTCAGGGCAGCGAAGGCACTGCCCTGCAGACAACGGACGCAAAACAAGAAAGCCCAACGGCTGATAATAAGACCGGCGGCCAATCAGCATCCTCTCAGGTAGGCGTCACAGCTTCAGTCACGCAGGGAGCCACTGCTGTTGCTGCTTCCGGAACTACCGTAGAACTGCTGCCTGCAGCAAGTACAGATCAGAAGCAGGACGAACAGGCCGTAAGAGCTTTGGTTGAAAGCTTCGGCAAAAAGCTTCAGATGGTTCCCCTCCTGGCTCCGAAGGAAACTGTAGCTAAAAGCATTAAGAAAAATTACAGCGATTTTGTGACACACGAATTACTGCAAAAGTGGATAGCCGACCCGCAGAACGCGCCCGGCCGCGTGGGCTCCAGCCCATGGCCCGACCGCATCGATATACTCGGTATTGAAAACGGCGGAAATGACCAATATTTTGTCAGAGGAGAGATTATCGAGATCAGCAGTATTGAATTTGTACATGGCGGAGCAGCAGCCAAGCGTCCGATTGAGCTCACGGTTCAAAAGGTTGACGGCCGCTGGCTCATCAGCAGCGTCACTTTCGGTGATTATGTAAAGCGCGGCCCCGTCAAATACGAAAACAAACAATACGGCTTCGATTTTTATCTGCCCGAAGACTGGAAGGGCTACTCCATCATTGAAGAGAAATGGGAAGGCAGGTCCGGCGCTGACCTCGTCGAAACCGGCCCGCAGCTATTTATACGCAACCCGGCCTGGACGCAGAAGGATCCTCATCAGGATATCCCGGTAATGGTCTTTACCATCGAACAGTGGAATGCACTGCAAAACGAAAAGTTTTTCGTCAGCGCAGCGCCCATAGGTCCCAGCGTGCTTGGCAGCAACTCCAAATACGTCTTTGCGCTTCCGCCCCGCTACAATTACGCCTTTCCTACGGGTTACGAGGAAGTGGAGGAAATCATGAACAGCAGCCCTCTATGGCCGTGTTGTTGTTGTTGATCTTCAACTCCCGAAGATTTTTTGTTAGTTCCTCGCCGATTAATCCGATGTCTCCTGTTCCCGAACGGTCTTTAAAGACCAGTCGGAAAAGTTGCAGAAATTCACGTAGTTTCAATGGCAGCCCTCCTAAAAATCAAAATTTTGTATAATCAAACTCCTGCTGAAAGGCGGTTTCCCTCTGTTCACCGCGGATTTCATTGACCGCGCGGTAAAAGCGTCATCGTCCATAAATGTTCTTAGTCTATCCTGACTTCTGGTATTAGCGTAATCCAGCCCTCGCTTACGTGCCAGCCTTTCGATTTTCTTAATGTCATATTTCTTTAAAGAATTTCAAAGCCGCTTTACGTCTGAGGATTTACACCGCGATACCAAATTGTCAGATTACCTGCTTGAAAATTCCTACCCCACCGCAAGAATTTTTTAAACGAGGGATGGTAACCGATTTTTCTCCTATGAAGGCATCCAAATTTTGGTTCGCGAATGGGTTGACGGAAAGACTTGCAGTGAGGGGAAAGAGCGATCAGAGGGCGGAATCCCTAATCTTTTTGCCAAAATTCCGCCGCCTGAACCCCTCTACCGCCGGATTGTTAGCGAAAAGATGATGCCGGAGCGGAAATATGAAGAGAAACGGGGAAATATAGAATAAAAGGCTACTGCAGGCAGCAGGGGCGAATTGCGTTAAACAGAGCAAAAAAGCGCTGTCATAGAAATCAAAATCGACTATGACAGCGCTTTTTGATAATGTCTCCCGGTCAGCAGCTCTTTCTGAAAACGGGCTTACCATTCACATAAACGGTTTTGGCCGTTTCCCTTCCCATAAGCACCCGCTCCTGCAGCAGGCTGAGGGCGGAATCACAGAGCAGCGGAATGTCCACATGAAATGTGGAGAGCGGAGGGGACACATATTTGGCAATGCTGACATCGCCGATACTGAAAAAAGCGACCCGTTTAGGAATTTCCCAGTTTCGTTCGTTAAAAGCCTGCAGGATTCCTACGGAAAGCGTATCGCTTGCCACACAGAACGCCGTCGGCATATTGTCCCCCAGTTGGTCAATGGCCTTCAGGCCCAGGCGATAACCTTCCTGAACCGAAAGCGTATCCGTAATAAACAGATTTTCTTCTTTCAGAACGTTATAATACTTGGCGCTTCCCCGGAACGACCATTCGCAGATATCCATGACAGGCTTCCCGGCCTGGGTGAAATCCGTCCGACCGATGAAGCCCAGGTTCTTATATCCCTGCGCCACCAAATAGTCTACCATCTGGATAATGATGGAGTTGAAATTGGGCTGCACCGAGTCAAAGCACTTATCGTCGGCAGAACTGTTGATGAAAATGCCGTCTGGGGTAATCTGTTTGAGAAAATCCAGTTCATCGGCGTTAAGCCAGCCGATCGCGATAAAGGCCCGTGTGTTTTTGCTAACGGATTCGATTCCGTCCGCCTTGTTGTACAAGGTGATTTTAATATTGCGGTCGGATGCCTGGGATTCCAGTTTGGTAAGGATTGTCTTATAATACGTTTCCTCAATTTCCTCCTGATGCACGGGCCAATAGAGAAGTGCCACGTCGCTTATCGGGGGATACACGTTCTTTTTTTGGTAACCCAGATCCTTTGCCGCCTGAAAAATAGCCTGCTTTGTTTCGCAGCTCACCGATATCTTGGCGTCGTAATTGAGCACTCGGGAAACGGTAGCGGCAGATACACCCGCCTTTTTCGCAATGTCCTGGATTGTTGCCATATATTCTACCTCGCTGTTTTTTTATATCAACATCGCATCGTTGCAGATATGCGTTATTCTACGCAATATTTTACTAAATTATTTATTTAAAATCAAGTTAATTTTACGACTAGATACAATTCACATAAATTCAAATTATCCGTTTATCCGTTGACAGTATATAATGACGCTGCTATACTTGTTCTAGTAAATACTTTATTTTAAACTAGTAAATAATTTACTAACGAATCGGTACCGATATTCACAGGATGTTCAGGATTTCATAAACAGGAGGATCAACACAGTATGAGCTTTATTAAGGGCATGGATATTTCCTCGCTTAGCGAGTTGGAAAAATTGGGCGTTACATACTATGATAACGGAACCGAACGGGATTTGTTCGAAATTCTCAAAAATTACGGCGTCAACATGATTCGTCTACGGCTATGGCACGACCCCTATGATGAGCACGCGAACCCTTACGGCGGCGGAACGAATGATTTTGAAACGACGGCTGCGCTGGCTGAAAGAGCGATAAACCAAGGAATGGGGGTTTTACTGGATTTTCATTACAGCGATTTCTGGACCGACCCCGCGAAACAGACCAAGCCCAAAGAATGGCAGGGTCTAAGTGAAGCGGAACTGGAGCAGAAGGTTTACAGCTATACCTACGACGTACTGACAAAGCTCAAAAAACGCGGACTTGTGCCGGAAATGGTGCAGGCAGGAAATGAACTGACGAACGGCCTGCTTTGGCCGGATGGCCATCAAACAAACCGAACCGGGATGGTCCGGCTGCTCCGCAGCGGTATCGCGGCCATCCGCGACGTTGACAGAAGCATCCGTGTGATTCTGCACCTTGATAACGGCGGGAACAATTCTCTGTATCGGGACTGGTTCGATGCCGCCGAAAGAGAACAGTTGGATTATGATATTATCGGGCTTTCCTATTACCCTTATTGGCACGGAACTCTGAAGGAATTTGAATACAATCTTGCCGACATTGGCACGGCATACGGAAAAGATCTGCTGGTTGTTGAGACTTCCTATGGATACACGCTGGAACAGTTTGCGAGCGCAGCGATGGCTTTTTCCGGAGAGCTTGCGAAAATTGCTCCCTATTCCGCCACGCCACAAGGTCAATGGCAATTTATGAATGACCTGATGCGGACGATTTCAGGCGTACCGAACCACAGGGGTCTTGGTTTTATCTATTGGGAACCGGCCTGGATCAACGTCAAAGGCACGACCTGGGCGACGGACGCGGGACGGAAATATCTGGACAATTCGTTTGCGGGCGGAAATTCCTGGGCAAACCAGGCGTTGTTCGATCGCGATGGAAACGCGTTGCCGGCTTTATCCGCTATCCGCGATTTCGGCGCCCTGCCGGCTGAGAAAGGAGGAGAGAGCGGAAATGCCATAGGATAGTTAGATTGGGAGCAGTCTATTCACACAATAATAATTTTGGAAGGAGAAATATAATGAACAGCATGCTAAAAAGAACAGGTTCCGTTATTTTATCCATCCTTTTGACCCTTTCGATTGCCGCAGCCGGAACCGGCTGCGCGAAAACCCCGGTCAAAACAGACTCTTTCCCGACGAGCTCTACCCAGACGGGCACGGCAAAGGCCCCGGTAAGCATCACGGTCTGGACAAATTTCCAGGCTGAGGTACCGACACTCCAGGAATATGCGAAGCAGTGGTCGGAAGCGACGGGGAACACCGCCACCGTCGTTCATCAGGACGCGGGCATTCAGGCGTTTACACAGGCGGCGAACAGCTCGAAGGGGCCCGATATTGTATACGGAACCCCGAATGATACCATGGCGACGTTTGTCTCGGCGAGCCTTGTTCAGGAAGTTCCCCAGAACACCATAACGGAGAGTGAGTATGCGAAGGCGGCCGTTCAGGCCTGCAAGGTGAACGGAAAGACCTATGGCGTTCCCATCGCGGTCGAAACGACGGCGCTCTTCTATAACACCGACAAGATCAAAACGATCCCCCAGACATGGGACGAGCTGATTGAAACCGCCAAAACAAGCGGCGGCATTATGTTCGACCTGACGCAGATTTATTATGACTTAGGGTTCCTCCGTGCCGAAGGCGGCTATATTTTCAAAAACAACAGCGACGTATACGACACCAAGGATATCGGGCTTGGCAACGACGGCGCCATTAAGGCGTACACCTTCCTCAACAGCCTTGTAAACCAATATAAGTTCATTTCCTCGGACATCACGCAGGATATCGCACGCAGTAACTTCCAAAACGGAAAGACGGCCTTTTATATCGGCGGGCCATGGGATATTTCAGGCCTCAAGACCGCCGGCACGAAATTTGCCGTGGCTCCGATGCCGAAATTCGACGGCCAGAATTTCGTTACTCCGGTCGGAACGCAGGTCGCGTTTGTCAGCAAAAAATCGCAAAAGCAGGATACGGCTTGGGATTTTATCAAGTATATGCTGGATAAATCCGCTCTGAAGCTATATGATGTAGGTGCGCGGATTCCGGCAAAATTGGAATATCAGCAAAATGCCACGGTCAGCGGCGACCCGAATACAAAAGCGTTTGTGGAACAGATATCTGTCGGCGAACCGATGCCCACGACGGCGGAACTGGGGCAGGTCTGGACTCCTTATCAGAACAACCTCAAGCTGCTTCTGACCAAGAATATTACCGAAAAGCAGGCTGCTTCCAATATTGTTACACAGATTCAAAGCGGCATCGCCACCATGAATTCCGGAAAGTAACTGTCTGATACTTTGTGAACTCCCTGCCGCCTGATGATTTTGACGGCGGGGAGTTTCTCAAGCCCGGTTTACTGGCTGGCATCCCGGAACTTATCGGATTGAGGAGACATGCTCATGTTTATTGGAAAAAGAAACCGGAACAATCTGACGTCGGCGGCTTTTTTATCTCCGGCGCTGATCTCCATAACTGTTCTGACCCTTATTCCCATAATTTTTACAATTTACATCTCGATTACCAATTACAATATGTATCATCTGGACGACCGGAGTTTCGTCGGCTTCAAAAACTATGTGGAACTGCTGGGCGGCGATTTGCGGAATGTGTTTTTTCCGGTATTTGAATGGACGCTGCTTTTTGCGACGCTCAGTACGCTCGGCGCTTACTGTATCGGCCTGATTCTGGCGATTCTTCTGAACAATCCCCAGATGAAAGAAACGAACATATACCGCTCGATTTTAATTGTGCCGTGGGCGCTCCCTGCTACGATCGCCATCCTCTCCTGGCAGGGTCTACTGAACGAGCACTACGGCGGGATCAACCAGCTGCTGGCGCTCGTGCATATTTCCGGCCTGCCGTGGATGACCGATGTATTTTGGGCGCGCGCGGGCATCCTGACGGTGAATTTTTGGCTGGGCTACCCCTACATGATGAATGTCTGTCTGGGGGCGCTGCAGTCCATTCCGCCGGAGCTGTACGAATCGGCCTGCATCGACGGCGGGGGAAGATGGATGACCTTCCGGCGGATCACCTTTCCTTTGGTATCGCGCGCCACGCTTTCGCTGGTAATCGCGTCCTTCGCTATGAACTTCAACAATTTCGGTAATATCTACATGATTACCCAAGGCAACCCACCGCGTGCCGACACGCAGTACGCGGGCTACACCGATATTCTCGCAAGCGCGGGCTACAAATTGACATCATGGTCCAACCGGTACGACCTTTCCGCGGCTCTGAGCGTCGTGGTGTTCCTCATCGTAGGAGGGCTGACCCTGATGAGCATGAAGCTCTCGCATTCCTTTGAGGAGGATTAAAATGGAAAATACAATGCAGAGGGCCGGTCAGAACAATCCGGCGGTTCGAACCCGAAAAGCCAAGAGCAGAAAGCAAAAAATGGGTCGGCGGTTTCTTTGGGCCAGCCGGGTCATTATCTGGGTTGCAATTCTCCTCGCGCTATTTCCGGCCGCGTGGATTGTAGTGTCCTCCTTTTCCAAAGGAGACAGCTTTTTCATGTCTTCGCTGATGCCCAAACAGCTAAGCATTGAAAACTACGCGGCGCTGTTTCAAAAGACCAACTTTGTGCTTTGGATCTTCAATTCCCTCGAGCTCTGCTTTTTTGTGGCTTTCCTTCAGCTTTTCCTGACGTCGACGGCAGCGTACGCTTTCGCGCGGATGCGCTTCCCCGGCCGAAAGTTAGGGCTGAAGTTTCTTCTGGTGCTTCAGGTTTTTCCCAGCAGCATGGCCATCGCAGGATATTTTATCCTCATCTACAAATTTAACCTGGTGGACAGCTTCTTTACGCTGGTTTTGATATTAGCGGGCGGAAGCGCCTTTAACATATGGCTGATGAAATCGTACATCGATGGAATCCCGCTGGAACTGGACGAAGCGGCATTTGTGGACGGCGCGGGAAACTGGCAGGTTTTCGGTAAAATTCTTCTGCCGCTGATGATGCCGGAGCTGGTTGTGATTTTTCTGTTTTCGTTCATCGCTTCCTACAGCGAATACGTGATCACGTCCATCGTACTGCAATCCCCGGACAAATATACTCTTGCGCTGGGGCTCCAAACGTTTATTACCAACCAGTTCGCGGCGCACTGGACACTCTTTTCGGCGGCCTCCGTGCTTTCCTCGCTCCCCATTATGATTATTTTTATGCTATTGCAGAGATTCATCCAGGGCGGCCTCGCGGCCGGGGCTGTAAAGGGATGAGCGGATGGAAAATTAGAATTTGTGTGGGGCAAGCAGGGTTCGCCCGTGCTGCAAACGTAGTGGAATAACCTTGACCGTTCCCTACACTGAGCTAAGGTTTTATTTTCAGCAAACTTTGATTTGTTCGCGGTATGGATGGTCTTCGCGTCCCCCTTTTTCCATGGAAAAAGTCGTTTCCTTCGGAATCCCGGCGTTTTTCAACCCCGATTTTCTTTTGCTGTATATCCGCTCATGCCGCGGATCACCCCCTTTCTGTATCGACAGAAAGGGGGTAAGTTTTCGCCTGTGACATCAGTAGTAGCGCCAAATACGGTAAACCCCCGCGTGCTTGCTATAATATGTCAGTTATATTTTAGCATACTTAAATAATTACTAATATCGTAGCGGTGCAGTCTTGCATAATAAAACAGATAGACCGGAGGATAACGGAATGAGCAAAATCAACGAAGCGATCAACAGGATAAGAAACCTCGAATGTCCTACAGGCGACCTCGAAAACAGGGTCACGGAAATACTGCTGGATCACGGGGTCGCAAATTACAACCAGGTAAATATCAAGAGGGACAACAAACTGGGCAGTGACGACGCGCAGGCATACCGCGTCAAAATAGCCAACGAAGGAGAATCGTTCGTGGTATTGGCAAAATCGGGTTATGACGATTACGTCGTCAAGGTCACCGACGCCTACCGGACATAACAAAAAACAGAACCAATCAAATACGGAATGGAAACGGTAAAGATGTAATTATCAGCGCCGTCTTCACGCGCTTTGCTGCCGGTCGGCATTTTCACCCGACGGACCTGTGACAGCGCCGGCGGATACTATGTTCTGCGCCCAATAGCCCGTTCGTACGACGATAATACCGATCAGAGCCTTGACGGCGTCGGTGATATAGCTTAAGGGATAAAGAATGTAAATATCAAGCTTTGTAAAGTGGGTGAGCACATATGCATACGGTACTGCGACCGCCCAGGAATACGCGCTGTCGAATAGGAAGGTCATGAAGGTTTTGCCTCCTGAACGGATGGCAAAGTAACAGCAGTGCGTCATGGCATTAAACGACATGTACAGCGCGCTTGTCAGCATAAAATATGTAGCGAGCCTGCGGACGTCATCGGTGGTATTGTAGATGCGGGGAATAACTGGCGACACCGCCGCAAGCGCCCCTCCGATAACAATACAGGTGCATATGCTGAAGAATACCAGCTTCCAAACATATGCCCTGGCGCGGGGAATATCCCCGGCTCCCAGAGCCTGCCCAACCATTACGGCGACAGCGACTCCCATCGATATGAAAACGACGTTGAACAGATTCACGATAGTACTCGATATATTGAGGCCCGCCACCACATTAAGACCGCGTGTGGAGAATATCTGGGTCATAGTGGTCACTCCAAGAGACCAGAGCAGTTCGTTGGCCAGCAGCGGCATCCCTTTTTTGAAAATATTCAGTGCAAGCTTGCCCGGTACTTTAAGTGACCGGTACATACCGACGATGAACGGGAACTTTTCGGTATGACGATGGGTATATATGACGATGATCGCAAGCTCAACATAACGTGAAATGACTGTGGCAATTGCGGCGCCGACAACACCGAGCACGGGGAAGCCTAGCTTCCCGAATATCAAAACATAATTGAGGCAGAGATTCGTGAAGACCGCAGCTATACTTGCCTTCATGGGCAGCACGGTCTCTCCCGTCTCGCGCAGAGTGCTGCTGTATACCTGGGACAGCGCAAATGGAAGCAGTCCCCAAAGCATCACTTTCAGGTAGGAACGGCCATAATCGAGCATTGCAGCCGCATCAGCCGCATTGCCTTCGCCTGTGAGATATAGAGAGATCAGCGTTTTGCCGCCCGCAAGGAGGACCGTGACCGCGGCCGCTAATATGACGGCTGCCGTCCAGAGCTTGAAGCGGAACGTATGGCGAAGCCCTTCGTTATCTCCTGCGCCGTAGAATTGTGCACCGAATATACCCGGACCGGACAGTCCGCCAAAAATGGTCAGATTGAACACGAACAGCAGCTGGTTCGCTATCGCGACGCCTGACATCTGCACCGTGCCTACCTGCCCTACCATGATGTTGTCAAGCAGGTTAACGAAATTTGAGATCATGTTTTGAACTATGATAGGCAAAACCAGTGCAAATACTGTTTTATAAAATGCGCGGTCGCCTATGAAAGTGCGCCGGAACCTTCCCAGTGCACCGGCCGGCGCGGATATCCGAACCATATTCTGTTCCTCCAAAAGGCCTTATTTATCTGTTGCGTATCGTAGAACGATTGTAGCATATGACCGTTCAGAAGTCCAGATTTATACGTATCCGCTGAAATAAATCGTCAGGTCGGCATATCTCCTTATCTCTGATCAAATTTATCCTGGCTGCCTTCCTCCGCCGGAGCATTGTAGGGTATTATACCACGTCATATGTTAAATTGTTTTCTTAATCCAAATTTTGATTTGCCTGTTTACCGGCGCTATTGTATACTAAGCATATTATTCATACGGTCATAAGCGAGGTCATAAATTGCAAATCACGGTCATAAACCAGGTAACCATCCTTTTCATTATTATGTGGATCGGTTTTATTGCGAAAAAGAAGAACATAATAGATGACGCATCGGGTAAAAAGCTTTCGGAACTGCTGCTGATGGTTACCACACCCGCAATGATCCTGTCTTCCTTTCAGTTCGATTATTCCAGCGAGATGCTGAAAAATGTCGTTCATATTCTGTTGTTTGCATTCGCGGCCCATATTATATCGCTTTTGCTCGGCATATTGCTTTACCGCAGATATCCGGAAAATATCAAAAAAGTCTTAACGTTCATAACGGTATTCTCAAACTGTGGATTTATGGGGTTCCCGCTGCTGGAGAGCCTGTACGGGAAAACAGGGGTATTCTACGGTTCTATTTATATCGCGGTATACAATCTGTTTGTATGGACGGCAGGAGTAATGATATTCAGCGGTGAAAAAGGCTTTAAAAGCATAAGGAAAGCCATGGTCAACCCCGGAACAATCGCAGTATTCATAGGGATGTTCCTGTTTCTTTCTTCGCTGAAGCTGCCTTACCCGGTGGCAAAAGCCCTCGATATGACAGGCGCCATGACTGCCCCTCTTGGGATGCTGATTCTGGGGTCCATACTGGCGGGAGTAGATTTTAAAAGCCTTTTTTCGGGGTTCCCGCTGTATTATGGCATATTGGTGAGAAATATTATCCTGCCTTTGGCGACAGTGGCTATTCTTAAAGCCCTGGGCTTCAACGGCGTGGTCTTCGGCGTTTGCGTAAGCGTGATAGCGATGCCCGCAGGCGTGAACACGCCTATCTTTGCGGAGCTCTACGGCGGCGATTCCCTCTTTGCCTCAAAGATAGTAGCCTTCTCCACTCTGTTCTCGACCATATCCATACCGTTGGTCTTGATGCTGGTATAATAAACTTCTCATTGTTGAAATTCAAAAAAATGATTATAATCATAATAATATTATTTTGTAGAAATTAAGTAATACATGACGGAATATGAAATCATATTAGTTGTTACATAATCAATGTGACTTTATTGTCGTAATGTGGTTAATATTGAAGATTGATAAGCACAGGAGGCATTTAAATGAGTGAAGCAGAAACCGGGATAAAAACGATCGGAGTATTGACGAGCGGCGGGGATGCGCCCGGTATGAACGCCGCCATCAGGTCGGTGGTAAGGACGGGGATACATCAGGGATTCAGGGTGATGGGAATAAGAAAGGGCTACAACGGCCTTATAAGCGGAGATATATTCGAGCTGGGCCTGAGAAACGTTTCCGACATAATCCACAGAGGCGGAACCGTTTTACAGACAGCCCGCTGCATGGCTTTTAAGACTGACGAAGGCATCAAAAAAGGCGTGGCCATGGCGCAGGTTTTCGGGATCGACGCGCTTGTCGTGATCGGAGGCGACGGTTCCTTCAGAGGTGCAAGAGACCTCAGTCTGAACGGTCTGAAAGTTATCGGGATACCCGGTACCATAGATAACGATATAGGCTGTTCGGATTACACCATAGGCTACGACACGGCTTTGAACACCGTACAGGACGCTTTGGACAAGATCAGGGACACCGCGTATTCGCACGAACGCTGCAGCGTTCTGGAGGTCATGGGGAGACGGGCGGGTTATATAGCCCTTAACGTCGGTATCGCCTGCGGAGCTGAAGTTATAGTACTGCCGGAAAAACCCTTCGATTTTAATAAGGATGTAATAAAACCGATAATTGAGGGCAGGAACAGGGGCAAAAAGCACTATATCGTAATCGTTGCCGAAGGCATAGGCGGCGCGATCGAATTTGCCAGGCAAATAGAAGAAATCACCGGTATCGAAGCAAGGGCCACGATCCTGGGACATATACAAAGGGGCGGAAGCCCCACGGTCCGCGACAGGGTCATGGCAAGCATGATGGGCGCAAAAGCGACAGAGCTGCTGAAGAACGGGATCTATAACCAGATTATTGCCTTCAGGGATAATCAGGTCGTAGGCATCGAGATCAATGAAGC
>JAEYOM010000162.1 GCA_023411715.1 Bacillota bacterium
GTGGGAACTACCTGCTGTATTCCGTAAAAGTAGCCTTTGAGAGCGGATGCCGCTACAATTGCGGGAAGGCATGGCACGAGGACCAGAAGCGCGTTGTGCGTCCTCTCGTCGCCCAGCACCTTCAAGCTCAGCAGACCGGCGTTGATATAAATAAACAGCGATACGACAATGCCTGCAACGACCACCAAAGCCAGCGCACAAACAGTAATCCTGCTGGGATTGGCCTGGTTGTTCCGGGCATTTTGTTCTGCGACCATTTTGGAAACGGCAATAGTCATGCCCGCCGTTATTGTCAATACAACAGCGGTATAAATGGGCACGATGAGTTCGTATAGCCCCATGCCTTCAGCGCCGATCATGTTTGAGAGGATTATCCTGTATGCAAATCCGATAAGTCTGGCGATCAGGCCTGCCGCCATCAGGATAAATGCGCCTCTGACGAAAGATTTCCGCACATGGCTGCTCCGATTATTGTTCCTGTTAATTTTTATTATTGTATTTCAGATATATGCTTCTTTTTTATAAGTTGAGGATATCAGGATAAAGACTGATACTTCCCTGGGATCTTACTCTGTGCTGACTGCATTTTTCTGACTATCCTGTCGCGCCTTTTTTTAAGCTCGGCAAGCTGCGGGCTTCCGAAAAGTCCTGCGTTCAGACATTTTTGCATAGCCTTTTCGACTATCGGCAGCGCGGCATCGAAATTTTTTTCTTTATGCTCATAATATTTGGCCATTTCGATCAGATGGAACAGTTCAAATCTTGGATCCTCCGCGTCGACCGCTTTCCAGTGCTCCAATGCGCGTTCGATACTGCCGTTTTTCTTATAAACGCCGGTAAGCCGCTTGACAGCCTGCAGCTTGATATCGAATTGTCCGGAGCCGCTGCACGCTTCAAGGCACTCAAGCATGTCGTCGGTCCTGCCGTTTGCTTCAAAAAGCCTGCCCATGCCAAGCAGTTCGAATCCTCCGTCCGTTTCGGAAAGCGGGCTTTTCAGCATTGCTGAAAGCCTGGCCAGCAGCGAAACCATCGAAAGTACATCAAGCCGGTTGTGATGTATTACTTTTTCTATCTCTGAAGCATTTTTGTCCTCAAGATATTTGAAATATACGGAAGGGATCATTGCGCCCGGTATATCGTCCTCCCTGTGTTCACCCAGGACATTTTCCTCGAGCGACGAAAGCCTGCAGCTTTCAAGCTTGAGACCCCAGACCCTTCTGGCCGGATAGAGCAGGTCAAGGTGAGGGGAATCGCTGAAATGCGGCCTGAATCTGTTGGAAATGAACCTGCTCTGCAGGAGATTGATATCAAAGGCCTTCCCATTAAAGGTCACAAAATTGCCGTGTTTGCCGAATAGCTGCTGCAGCTCCGAAAGCATGGCGGCCTCTTCATCATAGTCCCTGATGAAATATTGCCGTACAACGTAACACTCGTCCTCAAAAAAGCCGACGCCCACCAGAAACGCAAGCGTCCCGGCGCCGCCCGAAAGGCCGGTTGTCTCTGTGTCCAGGAACAGAAGCTTTTCCGGCGCCAGCTCCCCGCAGCCCTCGCCTCCGAGCGCAGCAAGTACGTCTGCGTCCGCATCCAATACGTCGCCAAGCCTGCAGCTGCCGTATAAATGGGACAGAGAGTATTTGTTTTCAATAGCATAACAGCACCCGAAACTGTTTGACAGAACTCGTCCGGGTATCAATCTGTCTATATCGTATTCGCTCTGATGCCTGGCGGGCACAGAAGGCTTTACGGCGCCTTCCTTATACAGCCCAAGTTTGCTTCGCAGGTCCACTTTCATCAGACTCCTGTCAGATACTTCATCATCCCGAATCCGTATATCTCTCCAGATTCTATTTTACGCCTTTACTCGCGCAGGATCCGTAACGTACTTATTTTACCCATTATACATTATCGCGTATCATTTCGATCAGCTTCAATGTCAACTCCTTAGGATTATCGGTCCCTGTAAATTCGTTCAGCGGGCCGACACATGAGGGACACCCCGTTTCGCAGCCGCACTGCCTCACCATTCCCGCAGCAGTCTCGAACAGCTCGCCGTGAAGCTCGTAAAGCTTGTCGCTGAACCCGACGCCTCCTGGATAGCTGTCGTATATATAGACGGTCGGCCGCTGTGTAAATGTCGCACGCACCTGATAGACCACACGGATGTCCCCCGGATCGCACATAAGGTAGATCGGCGCCGCATTTGCAAGTATGTTTGAAAGTCCGAGCAGGCCGTTCTGCACATCCGTCTGGGACATTTCCGGTATCGATTCGGGCAGGCTCACCCAGTAGGAAGTCGTATGCATTTCAAGCTCGGGCAGCGTCACCGGACCCGAGCCGATATTCTCATGCGTATGCAGCTTGATCTTCTTGAACATCGTAACGAGCGAACTCACCGAAACCTCCCCGCTGCTCCTGTGCACCGGCTTTCTGGTATCGCTGCGGAATTCGTCGATGACCTTCAGGTCTACGGCAAGGTTCGCATCGGTGTAATAATCCACATTCACCCTGCGCACATAGGCTTTCTTATCGTCAAAGTCCAGTTTTTCAACCTGGTACTGCACCCCCTCGTGGATATAGATAGCTTCCTCATGCAGCAGCATCGGCGCGCTGAACCTGTCAGCCTCCCCGATAACTACGGGTTTCGGCTCGGTTGTATCGATAATGATGAAATTCTCGTTCGATGCACTGCGCAGGCTTATTTCATCAGCCGGGAACACATCGGACATCCAGTGCCAGCGGTCGCCCACATGCCTGACGAGACGTGCTTCCTCCATAAACGACAGTATTTCGGAAGTCGTTTCGACGCCGAATTTTTCACCTTCTTCAAATGGCAGTTCGAATGCCGCGCATTTCATGTGGTTATAGAGAATCACGAGGTTGTCCGGATTGATAAGGCCATTCTCCGGGCTTTTCCCGAAAAAGTAGCCGGGATTTCCGATGATGTACTGATCGAGCGGACTGCTGCTCGCAACCAGGAATGCCGCCGACACGCCGCTCCTGCGACCCGCGCGGCCCGCCTGCTGCCATGTGCTGGCTATGGTTCCGGGATAGCCGCAAATAATGCAGGCTTCGAGCGCTCCGATATCGATACCGAGCTCCAGAGCGTTCGTCGATACGACCCCGGTTATACTGCCCTCGCGCAGCCCTTTTTCGATCTCACGCCGCAGATTCGGCAGGTAGCCTCCCCTGTAGCCGCGGACCCTTCTGTCCCCTTCGTTGCTGCCATGATAGATATCCTTGAGATATGTAACCAGCACTTCGACATTCAGCCTGCTTCTCGTGAAAACTATGGTCTGCACATTGTTTCGAATCAGCGTCTCGGCCAGCCCCTCCGCCTCGAGCATACTGCTCCTGCGGATGCCGAGCTCTTTATTGACCAGCGGCGGGTTGTAAAAAATGATATGTTTTTTGGCAGCAGGCGCTCCGTTATTATCGATCAGCTTCACATCCGCTCCGGTTATCCTCGAAGCGAGCTCCGCCGGATTTGCAATGGTGGCCGAGCAGCAGATGAAGATCGGATCTGAGCCGTAGAAATTGCAGATCCTGCGCAGACGCCTCAGCACATTTGCCAGATGACTGCCGAAAACGCCCCTGTAGTGGTGTATTTCGTCTATTACGATAAACTTGAGATTTTCAAACAGCTTGGTCCATTTCGTATGGTGCGGCAGGATACCGCTGTGGAGCATGTCCGGGTTTGTTACCACGATATGGCCTGCCTGCCTTATCGCCTTTCTTGCCGTTTGCGGCGTATCGCCGTCATAAGTGAAGGTCTTGACATCCACACCGGCCTCGGTTATCAGCTCATGAAGCTCGGAAGTCTGGTCCTGCGACAATGCCTTGGTAGGGAACAGGAAGAGAGCGCGTGACTCTTCATCCTTCAATATGGCGTCGAGCACAGGGATGTTGTAACACATCGTTTTGCCCGAAGCCGTTGGAGTTACGACAACTACGCTGTTTCCATCGTGTACTGCCTGAATGGCGCCGGCCTGGTGCGAATAAAGCCTTCTTACGCCTCTTCTTTCAAGCGCCGCCCTGATCCTGTCGTCGATAAAATCCGGGAACTCGGTATAAACTGCTTCCCTCGCGGGCAATTCCACCCAGGAAGTAATATTTTTCATTATCTTATCCGACGCCTTGAAATAGTCCAGCATTTGCTCAAGATTCATAGCGGCCCCCCGAACATACATTCTGCTACTATTTTATTATAAAGCAGATGCATTGTAAAGAAAGATACGGCAAGCATCAAATGCAGGCTTATAATTGTCAGGCGAAAACGGCATAGCATCAGCCAAAATTCGCACTGCCCCAGGAAAAAATACCGGCTGAACTTTCCCATGCTGGTCCCTAACAGAGCCCATTCACAAGCTCCGCCATCTCTTCGTATGAAACCGCCCTGAAGACACGGTCCTTGAACTGCGACGAATTCCTGCCGCCTTTTATATACCAGGCAATATGCTTCCGCATTTCCCTGATGCCCGTGTATTCTCCTTTATGTTTGATCAGCATAGCCAGGTGTCGCAGCATCATTGCCTTTTTTTCATCCAGGTCAGGTTCGGGCAGCAGTATTCCCGTTTTCAAATAATGAGCTGTCCTTCCGAATATCCATGGGTTTCCCTGTGCTCCCCTGCCTATCGCGACCGCGTCGCAGCCTGTCGTTTCTAGCATCCTTGCAGCATCCTGCGGCTTTACGATGTCTCCGTTGCCGACTACCGGTATGGATACCGCTTCCTTTATCTTTTTGATGATATTCCAGTCAGCTTTGCCGCTGTAGAGCTGCTCCCGTGTCCTTCCATGCACCGTAATAGCGGAAACACCGCTCCTTTCGGCCATCAGTGCAAATTCCACGGCATTGACATGCTCATCGTCCCAGCCCTTGCGGAATTTGACCGTAACAGGCCTGTTCGAAGCTGCAACGACAGCTTTGATAACTTCACCTGCCAGCTCGGGCTTCAGCATGAGAGCGCTTCCCTCGCCGTTTTTTGTGATCTTGGGCGTGGGACAGCCCATATTTATGTCAATTACCCCCGCATCTGAATCTTTCAATTTTTCCGCCGCATCAGCCATGATCTCCGGTTCCGAGCCGAATATCTGCACCGCCCCAGGCAGTTCAGATCCGCTCAGGCTAGCAAGCTTCCAGCTCTTTTCGTCCTTGTAGTACATACCCTTCGCACTGATCATTTCGGTGCACACAAGTCCGCAGCCCTGCTCCCTGCAGAGAATCCTGAAGGGCATGTCCGTAACGCCCGCCATCGGCGCCAGGAATATGTTATTTTCCGTAACGACTGAACCTATTTTCATAAGTTTCTCCATCTCCAATATGACATTGCAATTTTAGCATACGCTCAAGGCATATGTGAAGGGGGGTATGTGAGCGTAAAAAAGCTGCCTGGCGATTAACTGCCGGCAGCCTTTCAGGCTATGACCATGCTTTTTCACTTCGTTATTTCCTTTATCCGCGCCTTGTGCAGCCTCGGCTTTATCTTGGGGGCCAGCATCTTGGAATATTCTTCGTTTCCCAGGGTGCGATGCGGGGTATTCTTCACTGAGATCTTAGACTTTACGAGTTCGTCGAGCTGAAGAACCTCGTATTTATTCATATTTTCGAAATGTACCGCATAAGTGTTCACTCCGGCAATCTCATCCGCCCTGAGTACCTTGCCTTCGAGTTTTATATTGAATTCGGAGAGCATATTGTGCATGTAGAGATTGAAGTAAAGCTTCATATTTACGTTATACCGGTGGACCGAGCTGAATAGCATACCTCCTGCCGACAAATCAACGACGTCAAAAGATGCCCACCTGATTTTGTCCCTGCTGACAAGCGCTTTACAAATAATATTGTCGCATCGTTTATATTTTCTTCGTTCCGACAAGTGGACCATTATAACAACTCCTTTTTTTGATTGACGGAGGATCACCTATCGTTCGATTTTTAGCAAGTCATTCTAATTGGTATCGAAAATTGCTTGTACAACTAGTATTTGGTCAATACAAACAAAAGATGCGTATTTCTTAATTTACTTGAAATGTACTTTTATATAAATATTATAACATGTAAAGATAACAAAAGTCGAGAGAACGGAGAAAAAAGATATAATATTACCGGTAGAGCTCAGTTGACAAAGTAAATGCAACTGGAGTTAATAAAAGCAGTTGCGTTGAATCTGACAAATCCAGTGGTTTCATTTAGTATTGCTAAGGCAAGACTAACAATAACAAATGGAAACGTATTTTGTAGGTCTAGCCGCGCGGCAATGAGCGCTGGGGTTTGGGGCAACGCCCCAATATCTGCAAAGGTCCTAGCTTTTTACGTTTATGTTTGTGGTTGTACCTCCTCAGGGAGTAGTCGCATTTATTCTGACTAAAACTCCCGTTTCTTGTCCAGAATTCATATGGCAGTATTGCCGTATGTGTCTTGCGTGAATAAGAACAGGAGGAGATTACAATGGCTAAAAACAAACATTTAACAGATACGGAACGTTTGCAAATAGAACAATGGCTTAAAGACAGGGTATCTATCAGACAGATTGCCCAGAAGCTCAACAAAAGCACTTCAACCGTTTCAAGGGAGATCCGCTCCCGCTCTATGGCCAGCGATAAGTACGCGCCATACCGCATCCATAATAGGTGTGCAAACCGTAATGGCTGCGATAAGCGCGGTCTTTGCATCGACAAGCCTAACTGTACCAGGCTTTGCTCAACATGTACATATTGTAATGCTTTGTGCGAGGATTACCAGGAGCAGTTATGTTACAAGCTTTGCGAACCACCATATGTTTGCAACGGTTGTGTTGAAGAGGGCCGATGTGTGCTGCGAAAGAAGTATTACCTTCACCGTAAAGCTCACGAGGCTTACCGTGAAATGCTTGTGGAGTCTCGTGTTGGAGCCAATATAACTGAGGATGAACTGTTGGCGCTTGATGAAATCGTCAGCCCTCTCGTTATGCGCGGCCAGTCGGTCCATCATATTGTTACGCATAACCCAGATCAATTCGAGGTCAGTGAAAAATCTATCTATCGATATGTATCAGGCGGATTGCTCAAGGCCAGAAATATCGATATGCCCCGGGTCTGTCGTACGAGGCCACGAAAGTCCAAGCCGGTGGAGCATAAGGTTGACAGCGGCTGCCGGATTGGGCGCACATATGCCGATTTCCTGGAATTCATTAAGGCATCAGGCACTCCAGTCGTGGAAATAGACTCAGTCATCGGACGTATCGGCGGCAAGGTTCTGCTCACTTTGATGTTCAAGTCCTGTGATTTGATGCTCGCTTTTATCAGGGATCGCAACACATCCCAGTCGGTTATAGACGTTTTCAACAATCTGGACGAAACACTTGGCAGGGATGTGTTCAGCCGACTCCTCGCAGTCTGTCTCGCCGATAACGGCTCAGAGTTTTCGAACCCGAAGGCGTTGGAGTATGACTCGCAGGGTAACCGTAGAACAAGTTTATATTACTGCGACCCCTACTCATCATTCCAAAAGCCCAATGTGGAGTTGAACCATGAGTTTATAAGGAAGGTGCTGCCCAAAGGCAGGTCTTTCGATGACCTCACGCAAAATGACATTTCACTCATGATGTCACATATCAATTCCTACTCAAGAGAAAAGCTGAACGACAAGTCACCTTTTGACACGTTCGGCTTCCTCTACGGGCACGACATCCTTGAAAAGCTCGGTATTAGCAGAATACCGGCAAACGAGATATTGCTCAAACCATCCCTGCTTAAGAAATGATTTAACCCCTATTTTCCACGCAAGACACATATAACTGGACAGTGATTTCGGGGGCGCATTTTCTCTGACCGAAAATCAGGTTTATCTAACCCTCAGCTTAAGCTTGCCCTTCTTTAGTGGTCATAATACTTATTCTGAGTAAAATACCCTGTATATTATATATGTTTAATGCTTTTGCTTCCTTTTCGAACTTCATTTGGAATGACTAATTGCAATCCTGTTCTGCTTACTCTGTCAAAGGTTGCATTTACTTTGACCGCCCACCTATTACCGGAGAGACTCAGTTGACAATTGTCGTAAACATTCCACCCGTCGATTGTGACATGTTGTTGGTCATATGATGCGGTATATGGCAATGGAATGGCCAGATGCCCGGGTGGGGGGATACCGGAACATAGTATACATAAAGTGAATATGCTGTAACATAAACATAAATCGCAGATCAGGAGTGATAAGTATGCCGACGGATATGGATCGGATGCAGGCAATGATGGCGCAGATGCATGCCCGGAATTATATGAATGATATGAGGCTGGCTCAGTATTTCCAGTCAATTGGAGCTGTTTATACGAGCAAGGCGCAGGACGAGTACAGAATGTACCTATTCCATTCGGGACAGATGCCGGGTATGGGACAACCACAGGGTGCAGGACAGATGCCGGGTATGGTACCGTCGCAAGGTGCGGGACAGATGCCGGGTATGGGACAACCGCTGGGTGTAGGGCAGATCCCGGTAGTGGGACAGCCTCAGGGTGCGGGACAGATGCCGGGTATGGTACCGTCGCAAGGTGCGGGACAGGTTCCGGTAGTAGGACAGCCTCAGGGTGCGGGACAGATGCCCGGTATGGGACAGCCTCAGGGTGCGGGACAGGTTCCGGTAGTGGGACAGCCGATAGGTCCACAGGGGCCGGGCCTGGGACAGCCGATAGGCGCAGGACTTGGGCCGGGGCTGTAGCATATGCCGTGATTTAAGCAGCATGATACCGACTGAACCGGAAGGACCCTGTTCAATATACAGGGTTCTTTTTTATACATCGTTTTTATACATTTTTCTTGACTTGGAGTAAGCTCCAGGTGATATGATATCGGTATCGGAGGTGAAACCGCATGACTATTGCAGAAGTTAGTGAAAAGTATGATATTACCCAGGATACGCTCCGTTATTATGAACGTATCGGATTGATCCCCCGGGTGAACCGGAATAAAAGCGGGATCAGGGATTTCCTAGAGGAAGACCGGAGATGGGTCGAGTTTATCAAATGTATGCGGAGCGCAGGCCTTCCGATCGAAACGCTGATGGAATATGTCAGGCTGTATCAGCAGGGCGACGAAACCATAGAGGCAAGAAAAAAGATCTTAATGGAACAGCGCAGGCAGCTGATAAAAAGAATGGAAGATATGAAAGAAACTTTGGAGCGGCTGGATTATAAAATTGCCAAGTATGAGCAGGGGGCAGTTTGAGTTAAAGAATCAGTGAAGTCAGGTAAAACGTAAAACTCTAAACGGCTGAGGGAGGAAACATGATGAAAAAACTGGGTTTTGGCATGATGCGTCTGCCGCTGATTAATCAGGGAGATCCGAAAAGTATCGATCAGAAGCTTGTAAACAAAATGGTTGATTATTTCATTGAAAAAGGATTTACCTATTTTGACACGGCATATCCGTATCATCAGGGAATGAGTGAGGTCGCGGCCAGAAAGGCGCTTGTGGAAAGACATCCAAGGGAATCGTTCACTATAGCCGATAAGATGCCGACCTGGATGATAACAAAGAATGAAGACTACAGGAGAATTTTCAGCGAGCAGTTGGAGAAATGCGGGGTCGAATATTTTGACTATTATCTGCTGCATACGCTTGGCGTAACGCTTTACACTAATTCCGTAAAATACGGCGGCTTCGAGTTCATGAAGGAGTTGAAAAAGGAAGGCAAGGCAAAGCATATAGGCTTCTCCTTCCACGACAAGGCCGAAGTGCTGGACCGGATACTGACGGAGCATCCGGAGATGGAGTTCGTGCAGCTCCAGATAAACTATATAGACTGGGACAACGAAGGCATCGAGTCGCGCAAGTGCTATGAAGTCGCAACAAAACACAGGAAGCCCGTCATCGTAATGGAACCTGTAAAAGGAGGTTCTCTTGCAAGCATACCCGATGAAGCTGAGAAGCTTTTTAAAGGTTATCACCCGGATATGAGCGTGGCATCGTGGGCTGTACGGTTCACAGCCTCACTGGAAAATGTATTCATGGTGCTCAGCGGTATGAGCGACTATGAGCAGGTCGTCGATAACATAAGCTATATGCAGGATATGAAATCCTTGAACGACGAAGAAAAGGAGCTCGTCAATCTGGCTGCCGGTATAATAAACAACGTTACCGTGATACCGTGCACCGCGTGCCAGTATTGCGTAGAAGGCTGTCCTAAGAAGATACCAATACCGAAATACTTTTCGCTTTACAATAACCAGAAGCAATTCAGGCTGGTGCCTTCCCACAGGAATAACTACAACAATCTTTCACAGGAATTCGGCAAAGCTTCCGACTGTATCAGCTGCAGGCAATGTGAAAAGCACTGTCCGCAGCACATCGGCATCGTCGAACAGCTGAAAGAGGTATCCAGGGTCTTTGATGCGTAGAAACCATATTAATCAGGAGGCATATAATTTATGAGCTTCAACACAATTCCAATAACAACCGGCGTATGGGAGATCACAGACGGGACTGCAGAATCCCCTGACTTCGTGGATATCTATCTCGTTGAGGGAAGCGTTAAAGCGCTGGTAATAGATGCCGGTATCAGCGGGTCGGATCTGTCGGGCTACATAAGGACTCTGACAAAAAAGCCTGTTGAACTGGCGCTTACCCATGGGCATTACGACCATATAGCCTCGGCCCTCCAATTCGAAAAGGTATACATGTCCTCAAAGGATTTCGACCTGATAAAACCGTATACACCCTTTAAGGATTTCGAATCCTCAGGTATTAAGGACCTTAAAGGCGGGGAGATATTTGATCTGGGAGGCTGTAAGCTCGAAGTTATCGCTCTTCCCGGCCATACCCCGGGATCTGTGGTCCTGCTCGACAGGGAGAGACAGCTGCTTTTTGCCGGGGACGCCATGGGCTCGGCATCATTATGGATGCAGCTGCCCGAAAGCGGTACGGTCGAGGAATTCAGGGACGAAATGAGAAAGTTTGAGAAATCTCTCGAAAGCCTGACTGATCTTAAGCCTTATCTGGGCCACAACTGCCTGATGGGACGTAAACCGGACAATGCTTACATCACCGATACGCGCATAGCTGCAGAAAAAATAGTATCTGGCGAATTGACAGGCGTACCTACCGAGAGAAATGAGTTCCCCGGCGCCGTGACTGTTTCCTGGGGACAGATGACGGATTTCCTTTACCGTCCGGAAAAGATAAGTCGATATGTCAAGTGACGCCAGCGAGAGGATTACTGCATACATGATTTATATCATGGGTCGGTGAAAAAATCCATGTAAAAACCAAGGCTTTCAAAGCAAATTACTTTGAAAGCCTTTGAAAATACTGGCGCCCCGGACAGGAATCGAACCCGCATCAGCGGAACCGGAATCCGCTACCTTATCCATTAGGCCACCGGGGCATATTATCCGGAAATTGAGGCAAATCCGTAATAAGTTATATCAGGATCGCTCCACAACTATATTATAGCAAAAAACGAAGTTTTACAACCCGGTTGCAGCAGATATTTTTGGAAGTCAAACCGCAGAAGCTGTTAGCCATATCAACTGATGGCTCGGTAAGCACGCAGGACAACCAGGCCTCCGATTTCATCTGAACAGCTTGAGCACCCAGTTCATGATCTGCATGTCGAAAACCATATTGAAAATGAAATTCCATGTGAACACGATGATAAAGGTCAACCTCCTGAATACGGGATTAAACCGGAACAGCACATTTATCCCCCTCGTCAGTATTGCCGAAGCCCAGATAAAAATCAGCATGAGCAGGATCAATGCCAGGTTCTGCATCCACATAGGACTGCTATCAGTTATATCTCGCATCAGGATATAATAAAGAACTGCCTGCACAGGGATTATTATAAAATGCAGTATGATATACGCCTTGATTACCTTTATCAAAGATGCATTATGCACTACAGGCGCCTTACTTTCAGGGCGGGGAGAAAAAGAGGCGAAATTTTCACCATCGTCCTCTTCGCTCATTACAACGTCCTTCTTCTTCAGATATGAAAAAATATCATAAAGCGGCACACCCATGAAAACTACATCGATGCAACCGAGAAGTAGTATGGCGAATACAGCCATGAAGATATTGAACAGCATGTCGTTGACTGGCTTTCCGGTAATCAGAAGCTTCACGACGCTGTTTATATCCGGCAGCAGGAAATCGATCGCACCGACCATTATGGCGCCGGCAATCAAGGTAGCTTTCCTGTCCGTAAGGTTTTCATAAAATCTGGCTGGGTACACCAGTACGTCCTTAAGTCTGGCCATGAATCTGTTCATATATTCTCCCCGCACGATGGATATTACCCGCGTCTCAATTGGTTATTAATAATAATATAACTTGCCGGAAGCAAAATCAATGTTGTTGCGAACAATACAAGCAATTGTATATGATCCTTGAACACTTTTTTTAATTTGCGCAAAATGCCGGGAAAACTCTTATTCAAGCTCATATATTGAACTGATAAGTATAATATTGTATACTATTTCAGTAATTTAAGCGTACAAAATGTTAGCAATAGTTCCAATATATACCTGTGGGTTGCCTATCCTGATAAGCTGCGGGAAGGCGTATTGGGGAGTTAATATGCTGTATCCTCTCAAATTCAAACCATTGTATAAGGACTATGTCTGGGGAGGAAGAAATCTGGCGCTGCTTGGCAAGATCCTTCCCGAAGAGGGAATCGTTGCTGAGAGCTGGGAGGTCGCCTGCCACAAAAACGGTGCGAGTATTGTTGCAAACGGGGAATACGAAGGCGTCCCGCTGCCCGATCTCATAAAGCAGCTCCGCCGGCAGCTGATAGGCACTTCGGTTTCACAGAAGGACGCAGATAAGTTTCCGCTTCTTGTCAAATTCATTGACGCCGAAAGCAATCTTTCGGTTCAGGTACATCCTGACGACGCATTCGCAAATACATATGAAAATGGCGAATATGGCAAAAACGAAGCATGGTACGTGGTAAGCGCCAGACCTGGTTCAAAATTGGTGTATGACGTCATACCCGGTACTACACGCGAGAAATTTGCGGCAGCTATCGTGGAAAACAATGTGGAAAGCTGTCTTAAGACTATCGAAGCATTTGCGGGAGATGTGATCGACATCCCAGCCGGTATGATCCATTCGATCGGCAAGGGTATCATATTAGTCGAAATTTAACAAAATTCGGATACGACGTACAGAGTATACGATTACGGTCGTGTCGGCAGGCAGCTTAATACTGAAAAAGCGCTTCAGGTGATAGATTTTGCTTCGGAAGGACGTTCGGAAAAATATGCGGGGATCAGGCTGGAACTGGGTGCAGGCTGCACAAAAAGGATAGTTACAGCCAATCGGCACTTTTGTATGGAAATCTACGTAATAAAGGGTAATGTATCAGAAAATGCGGACGGAAGCAAGTTTGCCATTTATATATTTACCACAGGCAGCGGAGCCATAAGCTGGAGGCATAATGGACAGCACTGCGAAATTCCGGCTGGCGCAGGTGAGTCTGTTCTGATCCCTGCCGCCATGGGAGATTATATACTTTCCGGTTCGTTTACAGCGCTTAAAACATATTTACCCGATATTGAGGCTGATATCCTGAAGCCCCTTTTAAGCGCAGGGAATTCCCTGGACGAGATAGTTACCGGTATCGGGGGACTTAAGCCCGCACTTTCATTTAATACAGGCGGGCCCGCAGGATCTGTTCACATAATCAATATTTAAGAAATATTTAATCGAAATTTGTCGAAATGTTTTTCTGACATTTTTTGTATAAAAGTTTCCATTAATTTCATTGCTGTGATATACTACCATATGGTTCTATACAAATTATGTAAATATATGGTAGTTTTAACGGAGTAAGTCAAAATGAATAAAAATAGCGGGCTAACTTATTGGGGCAGACTACTGCTCATTGCGGCGGGCGTCTGCTTTGGTATTGCAGTTTTCCTCATTTCGAACCTTATGGCAAAAGGAAGCCATATGGTATGGAGCATAATCACGGCGATCCTGTCCGGGTTTTTAGCAAGTTATGCTTCCATAGTCACAATGTATTACCTATCTTACAAAAGAACCATAAAACCGGTAGATATAAAAGACAATAGCAATCCATTGCACACATCTGACGATAATTTCAACAGAAGTTTTCTTGACCAGTTTCTGAACAGCGAGGTCGAGGCTGCAAAAGCCGAGGATAAGCCGGTAAGCGTCATAATGGCCGATCTCGACCATTTCAAGGACATAAACAGTATGTATGGACATACTGTCGGCGACCATATCCTTGCGATCTTCACGCAGGCAGTACTGAGATGCATGAGACCGACCGATTTTATAGCACGTTACGGCGGAGACCAGATAATAATCGTCCTTCCCGGCACCGACGTAGAAGACGCCAAAAGCATTGCGGAACATCTCAGGGAGGAAGTTTCAAAGACTTACGTACCTCCAGTCGACGGCGTCGTTATCTCCTCCATTTACTGCAGTACCGGCGTATCTGCGTACCCGACCCTGAGCGACGATAAGAACACGCTTGTCAGGACATCCGATCTGGCGCTCCATCTTGCCAAGCAAGCAGGCAGGAATTGCACAAAGGTTTACAAGCAGGAAATATCAGTTAAATGAACGGCACACCACATCAAAGGCTGCCTTACGACTTACGCAAGACAGCCTTTATAATGGACTATAGTGAAATCTTGTTCTAAAATCGCAAAGGCTCAATGCACTGCGATTTTTTATTCATTAATTTATCTCTTATTTCATAGCCTCTTCGACTGCAACTGCAACTGTGACCGTTGCGCCGACCATCGGGTTGTTGCCTATGCCGAGGAAGCCCATCATTTCAACGTGCGCCGGCACTGATGACGAGCCTGCGAACTGTGCGTCGGAGTGCATCCTGCCCATGGTATCGGTCATACCGTAGGAAGCCGGGCCCGCCGCCATGTTGTCCGGATGCAGAGTTCTGCCGGTGCCGCCGCCCGAAGCGACCGAGAAGTACTTCTTACCCATTTCGTAGCATTCCTTCTTGTAAGTGCCTGCTACGGGGTGCTGGAACCTTGTCGGGTTTGTTGAGTTACCTGTGATGGAAACGTCTACGCCCTCAAGATGCATTATGGCAACGCCTTCTCTTACATCGTCGGCACCGTAGCATCTTACTTTAGCTCTTTCTCCGTCTGAGTATTTGAACTCCTTTACGATATTGAGCTTGCTGGTATAGTAATCAAACTTGGTCTGTACGTATGTGAAACCGTTTATCCTTGAAATGATCTGGGCTGCGTCCTTTCCAAGTCCGTTGAGTATTACCTTGAGCGGTGCGGTCCTGACCTTATTGGCGGACCTTGCGATACCGATGGCGCCTTCAGCAGCCGCAAAGGATTCGTGTCCTGCCAGGAATGCGAAGCACTTTGTATCTTCACGGAGCAGCATTGCGCCGAGGTTACCGTGGCCGAGCCCGACTTTTCTGTCTTCAGCAACAGAGCCCGGAATACAGAATGCCTGCAGACCTTCTCCTATTACCTCTGCAGCGTTGGCAGCCTTTTTGCAGCCTCTCCTGATTGCCAGAGCGGCGCCTACAACATACGCCCATGCTGCGTTTTCAAAGCATATAGGCTGGATGCCTTTTACGATCGTATAGGGATCTATTCCCTTGTCGTCGCATATTTTCTTCGCTTCTTCTATCGATGCAATGCCGTTTTTGTTCAATACCGCATTGATCTGGTTGATTCTTCTTTCATAGCTTTCAAACAGTGCCATATCTTTGACCCTCCCCCTTATTCTTCTCTCGGATCGATTACCTTGACTGCTTCATCGAACCGGCCGTACTTGCTGGTTGCCTTTTTAATGGCTTCATTGGCGTCCACACCCTTTTTGATCATTTCCATCATTTTGCCAAGGTGTACGAATTCGTAACCAATGATCTCATTGTCGGCGTCCAGCGCTGTATGAGTGACATAGCCCTCAGCCATTTCGAGGTATCTGGGTCCCTTTGCGAGTGTACCGAACATGGTGCCTACCTGGCTTCTGAGTCCTTTGCCGAGATCCTCAAGGCCTGCACCGATGGGAAGACCGCCTTCGGAGAATGCTGTCTGTGTTCTGCCGTATGCGATCTGGAGGAATAGTTCCCTCATTGCTGTATTGATAGCATCACACACCAGATCGGTGTTCAATGCTTCGAGAATCGTCTTACCGGGCAGTATCTCGGCCGACATTGCTGCAGAATGCGTCATTCCCGAGCAGCCGATCGTTTCGACCAATGCTTCCTGTATCACGCCGTCCTTAACATTGAGTGTAAGCTTGCAGGCTCCCTGCTGAGGTGCACACCAGCCGATACCATGCGTAAGGCCCGATATATCCTTGATCTCCTTCGCCTGTATCCATTTCCCTTCTTCAGGGATTGGCGCCGGCCCGTGATTGGGTCCCTTTGCCACACACGTCATTCTTTCAA
>JAEYOM010000005.1 GCA_023411715.1 Bacillota bacterium
GCATTTTCGACACAAAGGACGAGGACGATCTGCAGAATGGAAAGGGCTTCTCCTCGAGACTTGACAGGGCTCTGTTCGCCGATGCGACAGCCACTTCGGTAGGCGCGCTGCTTGGTACCAGCAATACTACGACTTATGTTGAAAGCTCGGCAGGTATAGCAGCAGGCGGAAAGACCGGTTTGACTTCCGCGACGGTAGGACTGCTGTTCCTTGTTTCGCTTGTATTCTCGCCGATCGCGCTCATGGTCCCCTCAGCCGCTACGGCTCCCGCACTGATCGTTGTCGGTATCCTGATGATAGAATCGTTCGGGAAGATCAAATGGGATGAATTTGAAGAATCTGCACCGGCATTCTTCACAGCAGTCGTAATGCCGTTCACGAACAGCATCGCAACAGGCGTTGCGGCTGGCTTCATCTTCTACTGCATCTCGAAGATATTCAGAGGCAAGGCCAGGGAGGTACATCCGATCATGTATATAGTGACGGCGCTGTTTCTGATGAATTACGTTGTAGATGCCTTGAAATTATTATAGATAAAAAAGAAGTCCGCCCCGGAAAGCGGACTTCTTACGTTTGAAATATATTTACGGACTCACGCAGGGAGGTATTATGACGATGGAA
This sequence comes from Bacillota bacterium, assembly GCA_023411715.1. Lineage (GTDB taxonomy): Bacteria > Bacillota > Clostridia > Acetivibrionales > DTU013 > JAEYOM01. Next base: position 622 of record JAEYOM010000005.1, read on the forward strand.
AAAGCTCCGAAGGTAGCAGTGGTAATGGGAAGCGATTCGGATTTCCCGGTGTTGAAAAGCTGTATCAAATTACTGAGGGATTTCGGCGCGGAAGTGGAAGTGTCGGTGTGTTCGGCACACAGGACTCCGCGGAAGGCTGCCGAATTCGCGACTGATGCGGAAAAAAACGGCATTGAGGTCATCATCGCCGCAGCAGGGAAAGCGGCGCATCTTCCCGGCGTCCTCGCCGCATTTACTCCGCTGCCTGTCATAGGGATACCGATCAAATCGTCAACTATGGACGGACTGGATTCATTATTGTCGATAGTCCAGATGCCTACTGGGATACCGGTCGCGACTGTAGCAATTGACGGAGCCGACAATGCAGCGCTGCTCGCCGTTCAGATACTGTCGGGGGCGCATCCGGTATTGCGGGAGAGAATGAAGGAATATAAGAAAGGGCTTGCCGCCAGGGTTGAGCAAAAAGACGCAGAATTGCGGAAAAAGCTTATTGAAGAAGGATTGTAAGCAAGTAGGCGTGACCGTTTGTTCAGTATGAGGCAAACAGTAGTACGATAGTGTAAAGTAGCGTATGAAAAACGCAGCAAACCACTATCAAGACAAGTAGTACGGAAGGGGGAGGTTTATGGAAAAAGCAGTTCAGAACGGGAATACGGGTAATATTGATAACAATGACAACGGGCAGGTCATGTTCGGAAAGCTCCATGAGGAATGCGGGGTTTTCGGGATATTTAACAACGATAATCTGGATGTAGCCAGAGCGACTTATTACGGACTTTACGCGCTTCAGCACAGAGGCCAGGAAAGCGCCGGGATAGCGGTGAACGACGACGGAGTAATCCTCCAGCATAAGGATATGGGCCTCGTGCCTGAAATTTTCAACGATGTCGTGCTTAATCATTTGAAAGGGCATATCGCCATCGGTCACGTAAGATATTCTACCACTGGCGCAAGCCTTCGCGAGAATGCCCAGCCGATGGTCGTCAAATATAAGATCGGACAGCTTGCGCTGGCGCATAACGGGAACCTCGTAAACGCTGCCGAGCTCAGGAGCGGCATGGAGGAAAACGGCGCCATATTTCAGACCACAAGCGATACGGAGGTCATAGCCAATCTCATTTCACGCTATCGTGTCTCTAGTGAAAATATCGAAGAAACGCTGAAAAAAGTAATGAGTGTGATAAGAGGCTCTTACGCCATAGTGATGATCACTCCGAAACGTCTGATCGGCATAAGGGATCCCCAGGGCATCCGCCCGCTTTGCATAGGAAAGCTCGAAAACTCCTATGTACTGGCGTCCGAATCCTGCGCGCTCGATGCGGTCGGGGCTGAAATGATCCGCGATGTCGAGCCCGGAGAGATCGTATTGATAGGTAAAGACGGAATAACGTCGATAAAGTCAGGCGTATGTAATCCGACCCATCTTTGTATATTCGAATACGTTTATTTCGCTCGGCCTGACAGTGTCATAGACGGAACGAGTGTAATGCAGGCCAGGATCCAGGCGGGAAGAAGGCTTGCGATCGAACATCCGGCCGACGCCGACATCGTTATCGGGGCGCCTGACGGGGGCCTTAACGCGGCGCTGGGTTATTCGAGGCAATCCGGCATACCATATGGACAGGGGCTGCTGAAGAACAGGTATGTCGGCAGGACATTCATACAGCCGGAACAGGGACAGCGCGAAACCGGAGTCAGGATTAAATTCAACGCAATGAAAGCCGAGGTGGCCGGCAAAAGGGTCGTCATGGTCGACGATTCCATAGTCAGGGGCACTACCACTCGGCGCATAGTGCAGATGCTCAAGGACGCGGGCGCAAAAGAAGTGCATATGCGCGTTAGCTCGCCTCCATACAAATTCCCGTGCTATTTCGGAATAGATATATCATCGACAAAACAGCTTGTCGCATCAAAGCATACGGAGGACGAGATCTGCGGTATGATAGGAGCCGACAGCCTGGGTTATCTCAGCCTGGAGGGACTATTGAGCATAGCTCCCGAAGCAAAGTGCGGTTTTTGCACCGCCTGCTTCAATTCAAGGTATCCTATGGAGGTAGCTGAGGAAGGCAACAAGTTTGCATTAGGAGGATGTTGAAATGATGGATTACAAATCGGCAGGCGTCGATGTAGAGGCAGGTTATGAAGCGGTAAGGCTCATGAGGAATGATGTTAAGAGAACCTTCAGACCGGAGGTCCTGACCGATATTGGAGGCTTTGGAGGTCTGTTCGCGCTCAACAAGGATAAATATGAGGACCCCGTGCTTGTTTCGGGGACCGACGGAGTCGGCACCAAACTGAAAATAGCGTTCCTGATGGATAAGCACGATACTGTAGGTATAGACGCGGTTGCGATGTGTGTAAACGATATTATCTGCGGAGGAGCGGAGCCCTTGTTTTTCCTCGATTATATAGCACTGGGAAAGAACCGGCCCGAGAAGGTAGCGCAGATAGTAAAGGGTATTGCCGAGGGCTGCATAATGTCGGGCTGTTCGCTAATTGGCGGAGAAACCGCTGAAATGCCCGGTTTTTACCCCGAGAATGAATATGATATAGCCGGGTTTGCCGTCGGGATCGTTGACAGGAAGAAGATAATAGACGGAAAAACCATAAAAGCAGGCGACAAGCTTATTGGTCTGGCATCCTCCGGAGTACACAGCAATGGCTTCTCACTGGTCAGAAAGCTTTTTAACCCGACTGAGGAAAAATTGCGGAAGCAAATTGACCAGCTGGGCGTATCACTTGGCGAGGAACTCCTGAAACCTACGAGGATCTATGTCAAGACGATACTGCAGCTCAAGGAAAAATTCCGGATCAAAGGTATGTCGAACATTACGGGCGGCGGTTTTATTGAGAACATACCGCGAATGATTCCGGACGGGCTAAGGGTCAGGATAAACCTCGGCGCCTGGCCCGTGCTTCCGATATTCGACCTGCTCAAGGAAATGGGCGGTATGAGCGTCGACAGCATTTACAATACCTTCAATATGGGTATCGGAATGGTGATGGCGGTCGATCCCGGAGTAGAGCAGGACGTTGTCGCATACCTCGGGACATTGGGAGAAAAGGCCTATGTCATAGGCGAAGTTATCAAGGGAGAGGCTGGAGTCGAGCTATGCTGAAGCTTGGGATAATGGTTTCAGGCGGCGGGACAAACCTGCAGGCCATAATCGACAACATTAAAAACGGATTTTTGGCAAGCTGCCGTATCGTTACCGTAGTGTCGAGCAGGGCGGGCGCTTATGCTCTTGAACGGGCGAAAAACAACGATATACCTGCTGCCGTTATTTCTAAAAAAAGCTTTTCATCGGCGGAAGAGTACGATCAGGCATTGATAGAGCATTTTGCAAAGTATGATGTCGACCTCGTAGTATTGGCAGGTTTTCTTTCAATACTCGGCGAAGGCTTCGTCAATACCTACCATAACAGGATTATCAATATACATCCGTCCCTTATACCGTCATTCTGCGGAAAGGGCTTTTACGGCCTGATACCGCATATTAAGGCGCTCGAATACGGTGTCAGGGTAACGGGCGCCACTGCGCATTTTGTAGATTATGAGTACGATTCCGGCCCGATCATATTGCAGAAGGCTGTTGCGGTAAAGGCTGACGATACTCCCGAGTCGCTGCAGCTCAGAGTTATGCAGGAGGCGGAATGGGAGATACTGCCCGAAGCGATCCGGCTCTATTCGGAGGGCAGGCTCGCTATGGAAGGCAGAAAGGTAAGGATAAGCTGAAGGCCGAAAAGTTGAAGTCAGGGATTGGCTGAACAGGTCAAAAACCGGAGTGGGGCGTGGAGACGGGGACTTTGTCCCGTCTGTGCAGTGTCAGACCGAGTGGGACGTGGGGACAGGAACTTTGTCCCGTTTGTGCAGTGTCAGACCGAGTGGGGCGTGGAGACGGGGACTTTGTCCCGTTTGTGCAGTGTCAGACCGAGTGGGACGTGGGAACAGGGGCCTTGTCCCGTTTGTGCAGTGTCAGACAGAGTGGGACGTGGGGACAGGGGCCTTGTCCCGTTTCTGTGATGTTAAAAACCGGACTGACCGGTTAAATATAAATTTATTGCGAAGGATGGTATGGATATGATAAAACGAGCATTGATCAGTGTTTCGGACAAGACCGGAATAGTTGAATTGGCTCAGGACCTTGCAAAACGGGGCGTCGAGATAATTTCAACGGGTGGTACGGCGAAGGCGCTCTCGGCGGCGGGCGTCAAGGTAACAAATGTTTCGGACGTCACAGGTTTTCCTGAATGTCTCGACGGCCGTGTGAAAACGCTGCACCCCAAAATCCACGGCGGCCTGCTTGCGATACACGGCAATGAGGAGCACATGAAGCAGATAAAGGAACTCGGGATCGAACCCATCGACCTGGTCATTATCAACCTCTATCCCTTCAAGCAGACTATCCTCAAGGGAAACGTCACGCTCGAAGAGGCTATAGAAAATATCGACATTGGCGGCCCGACGATGCTAAGGGCTGCGGCAAAGAATTACCAGGATGTTGTGGTCATCGTGGATCCGGCCGATTATGCCAATGTGCTCGAAGAGCTCTCGGCCAACGGCGATGTTTCAATCAAAACGAAGTTCAAACTCGCTTACAAGGTTTTCGAGCATACGAGCCATTACGATACGCTTATTGCCAAATATCTGAGAGACAAGCTCGGTGAGGAGTTCTTTCCCGAAGCGCTTTCGCTTACCTTTGAAAAGGTGCAGGATCTGCGGTACGGTGAAAACCCGCACCAGAAAGCTGTTTTCTACAAGGAAGTCGGAGCGAATATCGGTTGCCTGACCTCGGCTAAACAGCTCCACGGCAAGGAGCTTTCCTACAATAATATAAATGACGCGAACGGAGCGCTCGAACTCCTGAAGGAATTCGACGAACCGACCGCCGTGGTTTCAAAGCATGCCAACCCCTGCGGCGTCGCAAGCGCGGACAATATAAAGGATGCATATGTCAGCGCGTACGAAGCCGACCCGGTATCGGCCTACGGCGGGATCATAGCGGTGAACAGGGAGGTGGACGCTGAAACAGCCGGAGAAATGAGCAAAGTATTTTATGAGATCATACTTGCTCCGTCCTTCAGTGCCGAGGCGCTTGAGATACTCGAGAAAAAGAAGAATATCCGTCTGCTTAAGCTTGAAAATATCTCGACAAGGCTTCCTGCGGGCACTTACGATATGAAAAAGGTAGCCGGAGGGCTGCTTGTCCAGAATTACAACAACGAACTCGTCAATCCCGAGGATTTGAAATGCGTTACAGATGTAAAGCCTACGGATGAGCAGATGGAAGATCTGCTGTTCACTATGAAGGTGGTAAAGCATGCAAAGTCCAACGGTATTGCGCTCGGCAAAGGTAAACAGACGATTGGCGTAGGCCCCGGCCAGACCTCAAGGGTCGTTGCACTGAAAATAGCCATAGATTACTATGGCAAGGAACGCACACATGGCTCTGTAATGGCTTCCGACGCATTCTTCCCGTTCTCCGACTGTGTCGAAACGGCGCACGAAGCCGGTATCAAGGCTATTATACAGCCCGGCGGCTCCATCAGGGACCAGGAATCGATCGACGCCTGCAACAAGTACGGCATTGCTATGGTATTCACGGGCATAAGGCATTTCAAGCACTGATGCAGGAAGATTGAAAGAAAGTTAAATTGGAATGAAAGCGGCAATATCAGAAATCGATTTTGTCAGCAGGACAGCCGAATAAGCTATATCGTTATGGCTGATTTGGCTGCTTGTGTATGGAGGGGAATATGAAAGTATTGATAGTAGGCGGGGGCGGCCGGGAACATGCGCTGGCCTGGAAAATCAAACAAAGCCCGCTTGTGGACAAGCTCTACTGCGCGCCCGGAAACGGCGGGATAGCGTCGCTTGCTCTGTGCGTGCCGATCAAGGCGTCGGATATCGACGGAATGGTGGCCTTCGCAAAAAACGAGAAAATAGATCTTGTCATGGTCGCACCTGACGATCCGCTTGCTGCCGGAATGGTAGACGCTCTTCAAAAAGCGGGAGTCAGGACTTTCGGACCGGTCAGGGATGCGGCGGCAATCGAAAGCAGCAAGGCGTTTTCAAAGGGCCTTATGAAAAAATACAATATCCCGACAGCGGAGTATGAGGTTTTTGACGACAGCGACGCTGCAATCGCCTACCTTTCAAGAGTGTCATATCCTATCGTAGTAAAGGCGGACGGTCTTGCACTGGGCAAAGGCGTCATTATTGCACAAAATCATGATGAAGCTGTCAAAGCAGTGCAGGATATGATGTCGGATAAAATGTTCGGGAGCGCGGGCGACAGGATAGTTATCGAGGAATTTCTGAGAGGCCCCGAGGTTACGATACTGGCATTTACCGATGGGAAAACGCTGGTGCCCATGGTGAGCTCGCAGGATCACAAGCGCGCGCTCGATAACGATCTGGGCTTGAATACGGGCGGGATGGGAACGTTTTCTCCAAGCAGGCTGTACACTAAAGAAATCAATGACTACTGTACGGAGAACATATTCAAGCCGACGGTCGAAGCTATGAACCGTGAAGGCCGTAAATTCAAAGGGGTGCTGTATTTCGGCCTCATGCTTACGGAAGACGGTCCGAAGGTCATCGAATACAACTCCAGATTCGGCGATCCCGAGGCGCAGGTCGTACTGCCCGCCCTCAAAACCGACATTGTTGAAATATTCGATGCTATTATTGACGAACGTCTTGATTCTGTTAAAATTGAATGGGATGACAAGGCTGCCGTATGTGTCATACTCGCGTCGGGGGGATATCCTGCAAAATATGCCTCGGGGCTTGAAATAAGCGGCCTTGCCGACGCTGAAAAGGATCCTGATGTGATCATTTTCCATGCCGGTACAAAACTCGAATCCGGCAAATACTATACAGCAGGCGGCAGAGTGCTCGGCGTCACTGCTGTCGCGGATACGATGGAGCATGCCCGTGAAAAGGCGTATACGGCTGTAAAAAAGGTGAGTTTCGAGGGCATGCATTACCGTACGGATATAGGGATAAAGAAATAATATGTTGTACAGGATGTTTTGTGAAATCGTACGGTTGTTTTCTTCTGCGGCAGATTGCTGAGCGTTGTAATTGTACCTGTTGTTTGATATTGCATGAGTTTTGAGAATTAGAGCATATTGATGAAGCATTTGTAAGGGCAAATCTCTGTTTGAGCGAAGCGAGTTAGATTTGCCGCTTAAGCTGAATCTATAGGCTCTATGAACAAAACTCCGCAATAGAAAACAATGGGTACAATTAAAAAACTGTTCCGATACCTATGCATTAGCTTGAAAGCATAACGAGAGGGTAATTTATGGCGCGACAAAAAGGTAAAACAGGCATATTCGGCGGTACTTTCAACCCGATCCACAATGGTCATCTGATCATTGCCGAAAGCGTCAGGGAGCAGTTCGGCCTTGACAGGATACTGTTCGTGCCATCTGGCCAGCCGCCTCACAAGCGTGACTCCGAAGTGATCGACCCGGAACAGCGCTTTGATATGGTCAAGCTTGCTGTTGGATCCAATCCCGGTTTCGAGGTCTCCAGAATAGAAATCGACAGGGCCGGATTTACCTATACGGTCAATACGCTGCAGGAATTGCGTGCGGAATACGGCAATGAAACGGGGCTCTATTTCATTATCGGCGCAGATATAGTACCCGAGCTTGTTACATGGAAGGACTTCAGGCAGGTCTTTAAGCTCTGCGAGTTTGTTGCTGTGCTGAGGCCTGGTTTTGACAAAGAGGCGTTCAGTAGGGAGATCGACAGGATCACCGGAAACTACGGCGCGGTAATACATACCGTTGATGCCCGGCTGATCGACATATCTTCTACCGATATCCGTGAAAGATGCTCCGGAGGGGAGTCCATAAGGTATCTGGTGCCGGACGGAGTAAGAGAATATATTTATAAAGAAGGCTTATATATTAAAGCAAATGATGCAGATCGATGATATGAAAACAAAATTGAGAAAGATGCTCACACCACAGAGATACGCCCATTCCCTGCAGGTAATGGAGGCATCCGTAAAATTGGCTGAAAAATATGGAGAGGACCCGGAAAAAGCAGCCATAGCGGGATTGGTACACGACTGCGCGAAGGATCTGCCAAACGAAACCACTTTTACTTTTTGCGATAAATATGGTATCATAGTCGACAATATAATGAAAAGTCAGCCGGAGCTGCTCCACGGACTGGTAGGTTCATACATGGCAAGGGATGTATTCGGGATAGAATGCCCGCGCATACGGGCAGCAATTGCGGAGCATACCATGGGAAGCGAGGGCATGGATAAGCTGTGCAGCGTCATATTCATTGCCGACTACATCGAAGCGGGCCGCAACTATCCCGGCGTCGAAAAGATTAGGACGGCGGCGGAGGAAAGTCTGGAAAAGGCGATCATTGCTGGTATAGACAATACGATAGTGCACATTTTGAAAAAGGGCGGACTGATTCATCCCCAGACAATCGCAACAAGAAACTGGGCGCTGAAGCAGTCGGAAATGGTCAAATAAATGAGTAAAGCAAGTAATTCTTCTGCGAGCAGGTTTTTTTATTCGTTCGGGACAGTTTTCCTGTTTGCAGTATTAACTATATGCATAATCAACTTCACGAGGGACGGACGTATATTCGATAATACGGCCGCGGCGGCTGTTAAGACGGAGACTGCATCCGGCAGCGCTTCGACAGTGGAAGGCACGATAAAGGTTGATACGTCAGTGCCGAGGACGTCGGCGAAATCGACGCCTAAACATCAAACAAAGCCCGCTTCGCAGAGCAAGCCTCCGGCGGGCAGCACAAGCAGCGGAGCCCGGCCTGCCAATCCAGGCGAAGAACCATAGCAGAAACGCAGGGACGGTTCTTTCGTTCCACTTTTCATCCAAACAATAGCACGGGGCGCCTGAGTCGGAGAACCGTCCCGCGGCGCATGCAATATATTGATCCTATGGAGGAATACCATGAAGACCTATTATACCGAGCAAACCAATTTTTTCGGTAGGACAAAACCTTCTGAACTTCTCAAGGAATACGGCAGTCCGCTTTATGTCTACAATGAGGCCATATTAAGACAA
>JAEYOM010000102.1 GCA_023411715.1 Bacillota bacterium
GTCAAATTCGGCTGTATAGAGACAGAAAGACTGATATTAAGGAAGTTTGGAGAATCCGATGCCGAGACCTTTTTCAAGTACAGGACCGATCCCGGGGTAGCCCGGTATCAGGGAGACATGTGGGCGAATTACAAACTCGAACAGGCGTTGCAGTTCATAAAAGAGCAAATGAACGCCGAACCGGGTATCCCCGGGAGTTGGTTCCAGATCGCCGTCGAATCGAAGAGTGCAGGCTGTCTGATAGGAGACTTGGCGATACATACGCTGCTTTTGGAAACTGATCAGGCCGAAATAGGTTTTACACTCGATCCATCGTACCGGAACAAAGGATATGGGACTGAGGCTGTAAAGCACTTGCTGGGATATATCTTCAATGTACTGAACATGCGTAGAGTCATTGCGATAACCGATGTCAGAAATGAGGATTCCATACGATTGCTGGAACGGCTCGGCATGAGGAGAGAAGGCCATTATATAAAAAGTGCCTGGAATAAGGGCGAGTATGTGGATGAATACCAATACGCGCTTTTAAAAGAAGAATGGGCATGAACCTGCCAACCTGCTGCAATAAATCATCTGAACATTTCAAACATTTATAGGGAAAAATCGTATTTCAATATTGTGAGTTATAAATATTTGAAAAGAGGTTTGATATGTCGGAAGATATTACAGAAGTAGATTTACATGAAAACATCGGTTCCGCAGGGATTTTTACCGATGCGGAACAGGCGGTTGTAACACCGGTGGAAGTAGATAAACCGATGGAAGCTGCGCCGGTTGAAAAATTATGGACCCCTAATTTTATTCTGTTGTGGCAGGGTCAGTTGGTCTCGATATTAGGTGACGTCATATATGGGATAGCCCTGGGATTCTGGGTTCTGGCAGTTACAGGTTCCACAGCATTGATGGGGACGATGATGGCAACTTCGACGTTGCCGGCTGTCCTGGTTTCTCCTTTTGCGGGAGTCATAGCCGACAGAGTCGACAGAAGAAAGCTGCTGATTTTAACGGACATTATCAGAGGCGCAGCGGTGGTTTTACTGGCGATAGCGGTATTCAAAGGTTCTACCGGGATTTGGATGGTATTTGCCGCAGGGATGATACTCAGTGTATGCGGAGCCTTCTTTTCGCCTGCGGTAGGCTCGACAATACCGGACATTGTCCCCAAATCCCAATTGATCGGTGCAAATTCCATGATGGGAATAATACAAACCGGCTCGAGCATCATAGGAAATTCTGCCGGCGGGTTTCTGTTCCAGGCGCTCGGCGCGCCTGTCATGTTTCTTTTCAACGGAGTGTCTTTTATACTTTCCGCCTTTTTGAATATGTTTTTAAAAATACCAAAAATCGAGAGGAAGGAAAATCAGCATTTCTTTGCCGATATGAAGGACGGGTATAAATTCGTCTGGCGCCTCAGTGGCCTTAGAAATCTGCTTATCATAGTATCGGTCCTGAATTTCGTATTTTCCGTGGCAATAGTGTTGTTCCTCCCGCTGTTTCAGCAGACGGAATCCCTCGGTCCGGGAAGGTACGGAATCGCAATGGCGTTTTTAACAGGCGGCATGCTGATAGCCATGGTCGCAACATCTGTCATAAAGTTTCCCCCGGAAAGGAGACTGCAAGTGTTCATGCTATCGGCCGCCCTAGCTTTTATATGCTTTTCGGCGATGGCTCTTATTCAGAATTTTATAGTGATGTGCGGTCTTATTTTTATCGGAGGCTTCTTTAATGCCGTTATTAATGTTTTCATAAATTCTACAGTTCAATTGACCGTTCCGCAGGATATGCGCGGCAAGGTATTTTCGCTGGTAAGTATGCTGTCGCAGGCGCTGACGCCTTTCGGTATGCTGCTTGGGGGCATATTGGGAGAATTCTTTCCCCTAAGGACCGTTATTTTTGTCTGCTTTGTATTTATACTGATCGTATTCATACCCTTCGGCTTTATGAAGTCCTTCAAACGTTTTATAAATTTCGACCCTGAAAAGGAAACACTGGAAGATATACTGTGAAAGGCTCAAAGGCGCTCCTGCGCGGAGCGCTTTTAGATTTGCCTTTTTATGCATTCTTCGAGCTTCCCGGCATTTGACATTATCAATATTCTGGCATGGTATATATTGTCTATAAAGCAGAATTCTTAAAAAAAGTAAAATATAACAAAATGCCCGCTGAAAAGGGGTATGATATAATTGGTTATATACGAAAAAAGGTATGATAAGGTACGGTAAGGAAGGTTAATCCGGGAGGTATATAGTTGTTCGAGATAGTAGCTTCGTTGCTGAAGTACATTTTTATTACTGTCATATATCTTTTTATCTATGCCATTATACGCATGATCTACCTTGACATCCGTACCACCAATGCCGGCAGGTCATCCGGAAGAAACGGCCTGCCTTACCTTAAGCTTGTAAACCGACGTGACGATCTGGACTTTAAAGTAGAAGAAAGTTATATGCTGACCGACAGACTTACGATAGGACGCGCCCAGGGCAACGGAATCACGGTCGCCGACCCGTTCATGTCGGGAAAGCATGCGGCTTTTGCATACAAAGACGGGTCTTGTACGATAGAAGATCTCAACAGTACGAACGGTACGCTCGTAAATGGCGCTAAGCTGTTGGAAGCGCCAATCGGACTCAAGGACGGGGACAGGATACATGTAGGTCAGCTGGACTTTTTGTACGTGGCAGGCAGGAGGGACGGAAAATGAAAGCAGTCGGACGCCTGCGGCCTGTAAGCCTGATAATACTGGTGAATGCCATCGGTTTCGGACTTTTGTATTTTTACAAGAAACCATACGATAACTATATACTTTTAGCAGGTCTGTCAGCTATTTTTCTGATCGGCCTGGGATACACAATCATAAAATTTGCGAAGCTGGGAGACGGGTATCTTTTTCTTATTGCGGGCATGCTATCCAGTATAGGCATTATAATGCTGTACAGGCTGGACCGTGATCTGGGCTTCAAACAGATAATATGGTTTGCTGCCGGTATAACGCTGTTCTTCATAAGTTGTTTGTTGTTCCGCAGGCTCCGTATATGGGAACGGCTTGTGTATTACTATCCCTTGGCCTCGCTGTTGCTTTTTGCGGTTACTCTTTTTTTCGGAAAGAGCATAAAAGGGGCAAAAAACTGGATCATAATAGGCCAGTTCAGTATACAGCCGTCGGAAGTAATAAAAATTCTATTTGTATTTTTTGTTGCGGCCTTTTTCAGGCTCTATGCTGGAAACTTCAGCGAGGCTGAAGTTTTCAGGATCGGAAAGCTTGCGGTCAGGCCGGTCCATGTCCTGATAGTCGTATCTTTCATGCATCTCGGCTTTATGGTCGTACAACGGGAATGGGGCACAGCATTAATGATTTTTCTCGTATATTTTATGCTTTTCTATGTTTTTGTTAATAACAGGCTTTATTTGATAATAAACGCTGTTCTTGCCGTCGCAGGAGGCCTGGCAGGTGTGTTTTTCGTCAATCATATCAGAATAAGGGTCGATACCTGGCTTGACCCGTGGAAGGATATTGCGGGAGCGGGATATCAGATCACACAATCCCTGTTTGCCATAGGCGCGGGAGGATTTTTCGGGACAGGTCTTGGCCTGGGCAGGCCGGATTTCATTCCCGAGGTCGAAACCGATTTCATTTTTTCTGCCGTTTGTGAAGAAATGGGCATTTTCGGTGGGGTAGCAGTAGTCCTGCTCTATTTTATACTGACTTACAGGGGCATAAAAATAGCGCTTTCAATAAAGGACCAATTCACCAAGGTATTGGCGTTCGGAATCACTTTGATTTTTGGATTTCAAACGTTTGTAATCATAGGCGGGGTCATTAAGCTGATACCTCTGTCAGGCGTCACGCTGCCTTTTATCAGTTACGGCGGCAGTTCGCTCATAGTCAGCTTCATCGCCCTTGGGCTACTGCAGGCTGTTTCTGCAGGACCTTCCGGGAGGACTGATGTGATACCTCAGGCAATGGATGCAGCCGGTCCCATAAATACAGGACCGGAAGTCGAATACAAGGCCGGCGTGTCCGACGTCCAATCGCCTTCCGGGGAAGGAGAAGTCTGATGGAGAAGCAGAACAGAAGAATCATACATGTTCTCATATTCATGAGCTTTCTTTTCCTTTCCATAATCGTCTACCTGACCTATTTCGAAATATTTGAGAAGGACAGGATCCTTGCCAGTTCCTATAACCGAAGGCAATGGGAACAGGAAGACGCCACCCAGAGGGGGAGCATCCTTGACAGGAATGGGACGGTGCTTGCATACAGCAAGGGTACCGACAGCAAACAGGAGCGGGTCTACCCATACGGCAGGCTTTACAGCCAGGTCATAGGATATAATTCGAGAGCTTACGGCAAATCACAGCTTGAGGCGCAGTATAACAATGAACTCCTTAATATATGGGAATTTTCACCCATATCAGGCCTCAGGAATCTGCTGGAAGGCGAACGAAAAACGGGAAATAACCTATATTTGACCCTGAATCACAAGCTTCAAAAAAAAGCCGAGCAGCTTCTGGGTAATAGAAACGGGGCAATTGTCGTTATGCGGCCTAAAACAGGCGAAGTCCTGGCAATGGTCAGCAAGCCCGACTTTGATCCCGGCAGCGCAAAACTTGTGCAAAACTGGCAGGAGATGGTCGAATCCACCGAGCATCCATTCCTTCCGCGTGCGACACAGGGGCTTTATGCGCCCGGTTCGGCCTTCAAGGTCCTGATCTCTGCCGCAGCTCTCGAAAATAGTGCCGGCGTAGGAATATATAACGATAATGGAAGTATTGTGATAGACGGTATGAAAATCGGCAATTATGGAAAGGAAGCAAACGGCAAAATCGATATGACGGGCGCCCTTACAGTATCCAGCAATGTAGTGTTTGCACAGATAGGAGTCGAACTTGGCGAGAAAAACATCAGGGATATAGCAGCCCGGGCGGGAATGAACCGTGATATCCCATTCGATATATATACCAGCCCCAGCCGTTTCCCTTACAAGACCATGGGCAAGACCGATCTTGCGGCGGTAGGGATAGGGCAGGGCAGACTGCAGGTGACTCCTCTGTTTATGGCTATGATAGCGTCGGGTATTGCAAACGATGGCGTTATGATGAAGCCTTACCTGGTGGAACGTGTGGTTTCTCCGAACGATGTCGTGATCCGGACAGCCCAGCCGGAAGTGTTCAGCCGGCTGATTTCCCCGGAGATCGCTGCCGAAGTCAATAAAATGATGCAGAGCGTAGTTGAAACAGGAACGGGTAAAAGCGCAGCAATCAAAGGGGTAAAGGTGGCGGGGAAATCGGGCACGGCTGAAAATGAACTAAGCGGGGTACAAAAAAACAAGGAGCATGCCTGGTTTATCAGTTTTGCTCCTGCAGACGACCCTGAGGTAGCTGTCGCCGTCATACTTGAGTACGGCGGTTCGACGGGCGGTAAAGCTGCCGCTCCCATCGCGCGTGAAATAATGCGGCTAAGCTTATCAGAGGGCTGATTCTCCGCGTTCGCCCGTCCGGATACGGATTGCGTCTGCAATATCGTACACGAATATCTTTCCGTCCCCGACGTCTCCTGTCCTGGATACCTTCGTTATTAAATCCAGGACTTCATTTACGCAGTCATCGCCCGTTACTATTTCAACCTTTATCTTGGGTAGGAGGTTCAGGGTCACTTCAACTCCCCTGATATACTCCTTACGCCCTTTTTGATTCCCGCAGCCCATGACCTGGCTGATCGTTATCCCGTTTATATTGAACTTGTTCAAGGCTTCCTTAACTTCTTCAAGCTTTGCCGGTCTGATGACCGCCTCTATTTTTTTCATAACAACACCTCTTTCCATATCGGTACATAATGATTGGCCTTATATTATGTCGAGCGTTTCCTGTGCTGAGAACTGAGGGTAAGCGTCTTCGCCATGCTGTGAAATATCAAGACCGTCTTCTTCCTCCTTTTCAGTAACACGTAGGCTTGTGAAAAGAGATATCGTTTTAAGTATGAGGAACGACAAGCCGGCTGCAAATACTATAGTAACTGCTACGGCAACGATCTGGATGCCGAGCTGTGTAAAACCGCCGCCGACAAACAGCCCATTGTAACGAGCATATGGGTTTATACTTTGATCTGCGAATAGTCCGGTCGCTATAGCTCCCCAAATACCGCCTATACCATGGCATCCGAAAGCGTCGAGCGCATCGTCGTAGCCAAGTTTTGCCTTCATTACGCTTATTGCAAAATAACATATCGGGCTGACAGCAAGGCCAATAATAATCGCAGGTACGATACCTACAAAGCCTGCCGCAGGAGTTATAGCCACCAGGCCCACAACCGCGCCTGTTGCGGCTCCGAGCAGGGTCGGTTTGCCATGCTGCATCCATTCCATAATGACCCATGAGAGCAATGCTGACGCAGCCGCCGTATTGGTTGTGACAAATGCGCTTATTGCAAGTCCGTTCACGGCGAGCGCGCTGCCACCGTTGAAACCGAACCATCCAAACCAGAGCAATGCTGCGCCTATCAGAACGAATGGGATATTGTGCGGAGCCATGGGGGCCTTACCGTGTCCCTTTCGCTTGCCGATCATTATACAGGCTACCAGTCCGGATATACCTGAGCTTATATGTACAACTGTGCCGCCTGCGAAGTCGAGTGCGCCGAGTTTGGCCAGCCAGCCTCCAGAGCCCCATACCCAATGCGCGAGCGGGTCATAGACCAAAGTCGCCCAGGCAAGAGTGAATATCAGAAACACCGGGAATTTGATTCTTTCCGCAAAAGCGCCTGTGATTAGCGCAGGAGTTATAATTGCGAACATCATTTGATACATTGCAAAAAGCTCATGCGGTATCGTACCTGCGTAGGAGGATGGATCAGAGCCCACGCCTGTGAAACCGGCAAAGCTGAAATTTCCCAATAGGCCGCCGAACGCGTCGGGCCCGAATGCAATAGTGTAACCGATAAGTATCCACTGTATCGAGATCAGTCCCATAATAGTAAAGGAGTGGAGCATGGTTCCGAGGACATTCTTTTTTCTCACCATGCCTCCGTAAAATAGCGCCAACCCCGGAGTCATAATAAATACGAGTATGGTTGAAACAAACATGAACGACGTATCGCCGGTATTGATCGGAGACGAGTCGGCAGCATATACAGCTGATGATAAGGACAAAATCATATAAAGTGAAACCGATAAGCTTAGAAGCTTCAATTTCATAATAACCCCTTCTTCCTTACATTATTATATTTTTGTATCTGTATGCGCAGCAGAGCTCTGAAACACTTACCTCAATACGGCCGTGGACAAAATAAAAAAAGGCGCATTATCAGGGATGAGACCCCGATAAGCGCCATTACTTATCTCAAAGCCATATAAAAGTCATATAAAATATATTTGTTTAAATTATACTATGGCCTATCTGAAAACGCAAGATGATATTGAAAACTTGCAAAATCTTTAACGTGGCCCACTTCTTCATACCGGTGAATTGCAAGGCCATTCGACGGCTGGATAAAATTCAATGCCTTTTTCGGAAGAGAGGCAGGAGGCATTACGCTTGAAATAAAGGCTCTATTGAATAAGCTGCTTTAGTTTGGTAAAATGGGTTCGTAGAGAAATATAGACGTGCTAATGTAATTAGTAATATCTGGAGGAAACATGAATTTAACTCAGCAGGAAGAACTACTACTAAGTGTCTACAGCGTTGATCATCTTTTGAAATGCAGGGTTATAGAAACACCAGAGTCCGCCGTCAGATTAGCGCCCGTCTCCGGTAAAGTCGATATGTTTCAGGTCTACGATCCGGTAGTTTTAATATTCTATGATCAGGATAAACAGCTTCAGACACTTCCGGCAGATGTCAGTCAGATCGACAAGTCTTCTGCCGCAATCACGGCACTGGTTCGTGAAAAGGAAATGAAAGAGGAACGACGTATATTCGAAAGATATCCCGCTTCTCTGGAAGTCAGCGCGAGAAAAAAGTTTTCAAGCAAGAGGCTGCGCTTCATCGTAAAAAATATAAGCCTATATGGCCTGGGGGCAGTTTCGCAATCGGATCTGGAAGTTGATGAACCGATTGATATCGACCTTATTACGGAGCGCTGTATGTTCTTTTTCAACGGAAAGATTGTCTGGAAAAGGAATCTGGATAAGTATTTCGAATACGGCCTGCAATTTACCCTGTACGACGTCGCTACGAAGAATCAGTTTCAAGAATTCCTTTCGAGACAGAATAGCGAGTACGTTAAGATGATGCCCAAGGCAAGGTGAAAATGAAGACCGTATCGGCATTTTCCGATGCCGATCGGCCTACATATCCCGGTAGAACTCCAGATTCCGCTGAAGTTCCGGGTCGAGTTCGGTGCTTGTCCTCAAATAGTATTTGTAATGGTTTTCGAGCTCCCTGGCCTGCTTTTTCCTCTGGAACTTTACGGCTGTCAGCATATCCGTATAGATGGGCTGTTGCTCCAGCTGGTTCCGGATATCTTTTGAAAATGTGCAATGTTTCATGAATATGCTGCGGGCTACCTTGTTGAGGCGCGGGTTACCCTTCGATTCATTATTGATCCATATCTCGTAGTCAGATGTAAATATGTCACGCAGGCGATTATGGCTTTTGGATACCAGAGCCTTTACCTTTTCCTTTGCATCATCCGAAAGATCGTGGTTCTTCTTGTAGAACTGAATATAATCGGAGTATTCGGACGTGAGGGAACTCTGGCTGACGTCGTTCCATGCCGCGCCCATCATGGTTCTGCAAAGCTCCCATCTGAAATTTCCGACAAGCTTCAATATCATTTCGTCAAGATTTTCATCCGTTAAGACCGGTACGAGGAATCTTCCGGGCGTACTGCGCACTCTTCCGGTTATCTCCTGCCACATCATCGCACGCGTTCCATAAACCGGTACCAATATGATGTCAGGTATGACCTGCATCATAACTATCTCTTTTTCTATACCTTTATCAGCGTCTCTGTAGTGGATCTCCCTGTGGAATGCTGAGAAATCCACTTCCAGTATTCTGCTCAGCTTTTCATGAATCTTTTCGGGTGTTACAATGGAGCGGGCCGGGTTATACGGCGCCATATCCTTATGAAGTATGGGGAAGTAAACTGAGATCTGGCCCTGGCACAGCCTGTGGTTTTGACGAAACATATTGCTGTTTTCGAACGCGAGCCTGCCGTCCCTGTCGCTGTCATAGTTGGTTTTATCCTTGTCTGTATATTTGCCCTGCTTCTTCAGCTCACGGAAGGTATCATAGTAATCATGCCCGAAATTATTGACGGAAGGGTCCTTTTTCATATTGTAGATACCGGCGAACCACTCATTCATGTAATATATGTTCGAAATACCGGCCGGCCGTTCGGCTCCCGCGAGCCTGTACAGTGCCAGCGTCTGGCTGTTGTCAAGAAGCTTCTCGTCCATATAGCCGTACATGAGAAACATTTTAATTAGCCGAGAATCGTCTTTTTGTAGGTATGCCTTTTTAAAAATGGCAGGATAGATCTCAAAAAACAGGTTTGCGATAGCCGCCCTTATCTCCCTTGCGGAGTCGTCCAGCGAAAGCCTGTTTTTAAGGTTCCTGAAGGCGACAAGGTTCATCATGAAACAGGTAGCTTTTTCTTCCGATATTTCCGAATACTCCAGGATCTTTTCAGCGCTGCCCTTCAATTCTTCGGGAAGATCCAGCATATTGACGGAATCTTCGGGCGATAAACCGGAGATTGCTTTCTGTGTAGCCTCGGTAAGGGATGTGATAACGCTTGTATGATAGTGTTCAAGGTATTTGAAATCGATATGGCTGCAGTGTTTGTATTCAAATTCGATATAGGCTGAAATGTCTCTGAGCTTGTCGAATATATATTCCAGGGCATTTGTTGCAGGTGAGCAGTCCAGCCCCTTCGCCCGCATTTCCCTGGCTGCCGTCATAAAAGCTCCGTACACACTGCTGTTTTCGTTTTCGTTATACAAAAGGCAAATCGTTTCATCGAGCCGGCAAAGTGTGCGGCGAAGTCCGCCTGCCAGCTGTCCGAGGCATTCCGAGGCTTTTTTCATATGCGTTTCCGCAATGTACCGATCCACTCCGAAAAATGATTTCCTAAGCTCAGGCTGCATGTTATACAGGTGTATGAAATATTCCGCATTCTGAAGAACGCCGGATTTTTCAGTTATGTCATCTTCGTCGTATGGGCGTAGCGTTTCTATGAACTGTTTGTTGAAATGTACAGGGATCATTGTGTTGTCGTTCTTCATGGCCGATAAAAGCGCGGCGCCGTCCTGAGCCACCCTTCCCGGGACTGCTTCAAGACTGTATTCTTCGGCAATTGCGGCATAGTAGGCGCAAAGGTTCTGTACCAGGCTATTTATCTGAACAAAGTAGGAACCGGCTTTTTGATTTGCCTGTGCGATATTGCTGATAAAACTGCATATGGAATTGATGACGTAAGTGCTGTAATCTTTCTGATTGTTTATGATCTCAAACGCATCTGCGGCGTTTTCCGCGTAATAGGCATACAGGCTGCAATCCGATGCTGCTGTCACAGTAAGTGTATTTTCCCCCGTTCGCAGCAAATCATTGGCCCCCACGAAAATGTTCTGGTCCAGCTCGAACAGCCGATAGCTCTTATACTTCAGATCTTCATATGAGACAGGGTACCCTTTTTCCAGCGGCGATATGAATATATCGAGCTTGCCTTGCAGCAACAGGTCCATAGATACGGCTTCGGTACCTTCAAGCTTTATGAAACTATCTTTTTTCTGTGCGTAACTTCCGTTTTTTTTGACTTTTGTATTCATAAGCAGTTGCTCCAATGCTTTTTTTATATTATTATACCTTATTTTTCCCATTCAGGAAACGGGTATTTTGTACTAGTGCGTCGAAAAAAAGCACCTGTATCAATAACAGGTACTTTCTTTGCAGTAATTGCCGGATATGCCGGCGTATTAATTGCCGACGGCGGCGATATCTACGAGCTCTAGGCCTTTGTTGCGCTCCTCGGCCCAGCGGATTGACCAGTCGTTTTCAAAAAGGAGCACGGGTCTGGAGTCGTTATCCTCCACCAGCATGGTTGAACTTGTGAGGTTGAGCTGCTTGAGTATGTCTATATCCGTTTCCGAAACGGGCCAGCGCGCATACCTGAAGGGAAGCTGCGATATCCTGAGATCTACCCCGTATTCATGCTTGAGCCTGTGCTCAAGCACCTCGAACTGGAGTACTCCGACAGCGCCTATGATAACGTTTTCCATGCCGGTGTCCGGCTGCTTGAAGACCTGTATCGCACCCTCCTCGGAGAGCTGGCTTATTCCTTTGACGAACTGCTTTCTCTTCATCGAATCGATGGGCGATATCCTGGCGAAATGCTCCGCAGGGAAGACAGGAATGCCTTCAAATCTGAAACGCCTGTTTCCTTCGATAAGAGTATCTCCGATTTTGAATATTCCCGGATCGAACACTCCGATGATATCACCGGGGTACGCTTCCTCTACTATAGCGCGCTCCTGCGCCATGAACTGCTGCGGCTGTGCGAGCCTGATCTCTTTGCCTTCCTGTGCGTGATAAACGGACATGCCTCGCGTAAACTGTCCGGAGCATATGCGTATGAATGCTATCCTGTCCCTGTGCGTAGGGTTCATATTGGCCTGTATCTTGAAAACAAAGCCCGAGAAATCATCTGTTTCCGGGTCGATCTCGCCCTCCGTCGAATTCCGGATGCCGGGGCAGGGCGCAAGTCTTATGAATTCTTCAAGGAAAGGCTGAACACCGAAATTTGTCATGGCGCTGCCGAAGAACATCGGCGTGAGCTCGCCTTTATTTATCTTGTCCGGGGAAAACTCGTCGCCTGCCATGTCCAGAAGCTCTATATCCTCGCAAAGCTTATCGTGGTAATGGCTGCCGAGCAGATCCGCAAACACCTTGTCATCGACGCTTCCCCTTATTGAGTTTACTTCCGTCTGGCCATGCCTGCCGCCTTCGAAAAGCTCTATCTGCTTTTCCTTCCTGTTATAGACGCCTTTAAAGTCGCCGTCCGTTCCTATCGGCCAATTCATGGGGTAGGAGCGTATGCCGAGCACGTTCTCTATCTCTTCCATCAACTCGAACGGATCCTTGCTTGCCCGGTCCATTTTGTTCACAAATGTGAAAATCGGTATCCCACGCATTTTGCAGACATGGAACAGCTTTATCGTCTGGGCCTCAACGCCCTTTGCGCCGTCAATGAGCATGACCGCGCTGTCGGCTGCAACGAGCGTACGGTAGGTATCTTCGCTGAAGTCCTGATGGCCGGGGGTATCCAGGATATTTATAAAATGATCGGCATATTCGAACTGCATTACGCTAGAGGTAACGGATATGCCCCTCTGCTTTTCTATTTCCATCCAGTCGGAAACGGCATAGTTGCCGGCCTTCCTTGCTTTTACCGTCCCGGCCAGCCTTATTGCGCCGCCGTAGAGTAGTAGTTTTTCGGTCAGCGTCGTTTTGCCCGCATCTGGATGCGATATGATTGCGAAGGTCTTTCTCCTTCTGGTTTCATTTTTTACTAAATCTTTCTTGTCCGGCATTTTTAAAACCATTCCTTTAAATCATATATTATACTGCGCCAAATGGCACGAGAGGTTGATTTACCCGGTTTACCCAGTAAAATTCACCATCCCATATTAACTTATTTCAGAGGTTCCTGTCAAACATGAGATAAATATATTATAATATAAGTAATATTTTCAATAATAATGATTTTTCTATAACTGAAATAATATATTTGTGAAACTATGGGGGAGTAGCTATGACAGCTTTCAATGATAAGATAAAAGTGAATGTCGGTCAGGACGATGCAATACTCGTCGAAAGCGGAACGACGCTTTACAAGTTGGCAGGGGACTATGCGGGCAGGTACAGCACGCCGGTCATTGCGGCGAAGGTGAACAATGACATAAGGGAACTGAGCTATGTATTGAACAGGGACTGCAGCGTCAGGTTTATGGACCTTACCGACGAAGACGGTATGAGGATATACAGGCGCAGTCTTTATTTCATACTGATGAAGGCGGTCTACGACCTTTTCCCCGAGAGGCGCGTCATCATAAGCCATGCAATAAGCAGGGGGCTGTTTTGTGAAATAAGGGGAGAGAAAGCGCTGGAGCCATCCGAGGTCAAACGCATCGAAGACAGGATGCGTGAAATAGTAGCTCTGGCGATACCGTTCAAAAAACGCGAAATACCTCTTCCGGAGGCTGAGGCGCTGTTCGAGTCGACCGGCAGGATGGACAGGTATCACACGGTAGAACACAGGAATAAGAAATTGGTGACCATATACAATTGCGATGGCCTTGATGACTACTTTTACGGGTATATGGCGCCGGACACCGGGTATATAAAGGTCTTCGGGCTTAGATATCACGAAGGCGGGCTGATAATAAGCTTTCCGGATAAGTCGTCACCGGATGCGCTTCCTGCGTATGAAGAACAGCAAAAGCTTTTTAAAATACATCTCGAATTCAAAAAGTGGGGAAGGATACTCGAGGTCGAGAATGTCGGAGCGCTGAACGACCTGATCAAAGCGGGAAAGTCCACCGAGATTATCAGGATTTCGGAGGCGCTGCATGAGAAGAAGCTCGCAAGTATCGCGGATACCATAGTGAACAGCGGCAAAAAGCGCGTGGTGCTTATTTCAGGACCCTCCTCCTCGGGGAAGACGACATTTGCCCAAAGGCTGTCGATACAGCTCAGGGTAAACGGGTTGAAACCTGTGACCATCTCGCTCGACGATTATTTTGTGAACCGTGAGGACACTCCGAAGGATGAATTCGGCGAATATGATTTTGAAGCGCTCGAGGCGATAGACGTCAAATTATTTAACAGACAGCTGAGAGAATTAATCGAGGGGCGCGAGGTCGAACTGCCCTTATTCAATTTCACTTCCGGGTTCAGGGAGCCTGTGGGCAGAAAAATGCAGATAAGTGACAATAGCGTCCTTGTAATAGAAGGTATCCATGGCCTTAACGAGAAGCTTACGGCCGAGATCCCGAAAGAGCAGAAATTCAAGATATATGTCAGCGCGCTGACCTCGATGAACATAGACGACCATAACAGGATCCCGGCAACCGATAACAGGATCATAAGGCGTATCGTCAGAGATCATCAATTCAGGGGCAGCAATGCGCTGAATACTATAAAGAGATGGCCGTCAGTCAGGCGCGGCGAGGAAAGGAATATATTCCCGTATCAGGAAGGCGCCGATGTGATGTTCAATTCAGCTCTGATGTACGAGTTAAGCGTGCTGAAGACTTTCGCCGAACCGCTTCTCAACGAGGTGAACAACACTGCGGAGGAATATTCCGAGGCCAACAGGCTGATTGAATTCCTGAGCTATTTCCTGCCAATAGATCCGAAGGACGTGCCTGCAAACTCAATAATCAGGGAATTCATCGGGGGCAGCTGCTTCTATT
>JAEYOM010000069.1 GCA_023411715.1 Bacillota bacterium
TGAAATACCGCCGAAGATTAGTGTATCAAGTTTTATGCGGTATTTAAAGATTATTTATGTTTTGCTCAAAATATTATAAACCGTCTCATTGCAATAGAAAGAATCGGATGGTATCATTTTGCAAAAGAGAGGTACTATTTATGGGAAATGAACAAAGCAAAGATTTTAATAAAATGCTGAGCAATAGCAAAGATATGCCGAAAATACAGGTTATTACAGATGTAGCCAGCATCAAAAAATATGGTGGAAGTCGTATGTTCTTTGCACCGCCTATTGAGTATGACAAGGTTATGAAAACCGTTCCCTAAGGCAAAATTATTACGGTCGGTGCAATACGGGCATATTTTGCAAAAATGAATCATGCCGATTTTACGGACCCTATTACAGCTGGAATATTTGTCTCTATTGCAGCATGGGCAAGCGAACAACGTTCCGAGGATAAAACACCTTACTGGAGAACGCTAAAAGTGAATGGAGAATTGAATGAAAAATATCCTGGTGGAGCTTTGGCGCAAAAAGCAAAACTGGAAGCAGAGGGACATAAGATTGTTATGCGCGGCAGAACCAATATTAAATACTATGTTGAAAATTATCAGGCTGTAATCTTCACTCTCTGATAGGAAAGGTTATGAGCATAGTATGCCGATTAGCACCTTGCCTGGATTTATGTGGCTGCATTTCGAGGTCTGTTTTTTTATAATTTTAGGCTTTGTCACAACAAACAGTTGATAAATAGCGATTTTTATAGGTCCGCTATATTGGCGAACCTATAATACAGATTTGTTTATTGATTCCATTCATAATCAGATTCCAGACCATCTGGAATATTCGTAGTATTCTTTTCTTTAAAAATCATTCCTTCATTACAATTTTTCAACGCAATAGTGTCTACTAACCATTCGTCAGAAGACTGTCCTTTTAACTCGCATACATAGACTTTCTCTCCATCATCAGCCAAATAATATCCCAAACATTCTCCTAATTGCGATGGGCTAAATGAACAATAAGGCACATACTCTTTTTCGTTCCATTTTATAGAAATATAGTCTCCATTGTCAGTTGTTTCAAATACAACGGGTTTATCAGGCAGTTCAAGTTGCTGTTTTCCACATCCAGATAAGCCTATTAAAAGCAGTAATGAAACTAAAGTTATTGAAATTATCTTTTTCATTATTACAATCCCACCTTTAATTCCGATTTACCTAATTAAGCCACCAATGGAACTGGTGGTCTATGTAATAATTCTCTACAAGTTTCTGATTTCAAGGTTGCCAATACAAGCACTATTATCTATTATCAGGCAAGAACTACCGAAAATCAACCATGTGTTGTGACATAGCCTGATTTTATTATGTAAGTTCGAATCCACCACAAAATTCAATGATATCTATTTGGTAATATAACACAGGAAACATTACATACGAAAATAGAATAGGCATGCTCCATTATAACCGCAACTCTTTTCGCAGGGGTCCTGATTTGTGTATTGTATTGGTATTTCGGTACCGAGCAGGGCAGCGCCATACGCTCAACCGGCAGCAATCCGCATATGACGAAAGCGCAGGGAATTAATATAGACTTGATGAAGGTGCTTGGACTTTGCATATCCAACGGGCTTGTAGCGCTATCCGGCGGGCTTATGTCCCAGTATCAGGGGTTTGCGGATATCAAAAATGGGGCAGGGCTCCATCGTGATCGGGCTGGCCGCCGTCATTGCCGGAGAAGTCCTTGCGGAAGCACTTCTTGGCGGGCACATGAATTTCCTGGTTCGATTGATATTTGTCGTGCTGGGCGGAGTTATCTACTATCTGGTGATCGGTCTCGTCATGTGGTTGAAAATGCCGACAGATCTGCCTACGAACCGTTAGAATTCACGCACCAAGGAGCGTATTGGTGTAATCCAAGGCATCCGCTGGGATGCAAATGGGAAGGAACAGATGCGGAATGTACCAGGATAGATACCATGTTGGATTCTATAAAAAATTGGGAAAATGTAAATAACTGTCCTGTTTACATGGGAGAATTCGGAGTTATTTTACTTGCTGATGCCAAATCCCGTGAAAAATATCTGGAGTATTTCTGCAGGGCCATGGAGAAGAGGGAAATAGCATGGCAAATATGGGATTACTACGGTGATTTCAAGGTATATAACAAGGAAAATGAACATTGGATCGACAATATGCTTGAAATCCTATTGCAAAAGAAATAAGCAGATAAAAATATTACTTTGATTGTCATTTTTATTACATGTTGAAAATTACCAATAGGTGCAGTCAATTTATCATCAAGGCAACGATATGAAATACGAGAGGGAAACATACAAAAACCGGACCCTGGATGGTCCGGTTTTTTATGTTGACAAGCTTTTTGAATGCTAACCTGCATGTATAGTCAGATTGGAGGCCGGGATACCGTCGGCCGATGCTGCCAGTACGATTTCTCCTTTTTCGCCATCTGCCCTGACAACCGCCATTACCCAGCCTTCATGAAACTTGCGCCGGTTGCCCGTGTAAGGCTCTTCGCTTACAGGATTCCGGCTGCCGACAGCAAGAAGGCATCCGGCTCCGGAAACGGTAAGGAAGACCTCGTTGGTAGCGTTTGGTACCAAATTGCCCTGTGCATCAAGTAATTCCACCAATACATAAGATAAATCCCCAAACTCAGCCTTAACGGCACTGCGGTCCGCTGTCAGCCGGATGGAGGCAGGTGCCCCGGCTGTTCTGAGCTCCGAACGCGAGACCTCGATGCCCGCCCTGTAGCCTACAGCCAAAAGCTCGCCGGCTTCATAGCTAAGCTCAAAGGATGCAGTATACCTGTTTGCCTTGCCCACAGGCTTCCTGCCGAGAGTTTTTCCATTCAGGAATAATTCAATTTCATCATCAACGCTGTATACTTCTACAACTGTGGGCTTTCCTTCATAGCCGGGCCAGGTCCAGGACGATATTACGTCGGGCCAGCCCCATGGCGAGATCGCAGGCTTCTTTCCATAGTTCTCCGGCTTATATACCGCTATATATGGCGCCTTTGAAATGCCCCAGACGCAGTCCCTGTAGTAGGACTGGGGCCTTTTGATACCGCATATGTCTATATCACCACAGAAAGCCTGATGCCATGGATATTTTACATTGAAGTTCGTTTCCTGATCGTACAATACCTCACCGATACCAGCCTCCCCCAGATAATCCAGGCTGGTCCAGACAAAATCCCCTATCACGTAAGGCAAACGTTCTACCGCCTCCCAATACTCGTAGGCCTCCTTTGGAAAGGTCTCGGTACCGCAGATAATACGGCCCGGATACTTTTTCCCGTCGCTTTCGTAACGGTCCAGTAAATAATTATAGCCTGTCACATCTAACGGATCTGCGAATTTTTCAGTAGCTAGCCCCCAGTAATCGCAGCCATCCGGAATTGCAGCCGTATCTATCCCGGAGGGAGAATACAGGGGATAGTCCCAATGACCGCAAAGAGCATTGGTTACAGCACGTGTATCATCCAGCGAGCGTATGTGGTCCGCAAGCCTGCGCGCATATGCATAACCCTCTGACCGACCGTCCCTCTCTATGATTTCGTTGCCTGTCGACCACAGTATAATGCTTGGGTGATTTCGGTCGCGAAGCACCATGGCGGTCATATCCCTCTCCCACCATTCCGCAAAGTACAAACCGTAGTCGTTGGGCAGCTTGCTATCGTTCCAGCAGTCGAAGGCTTCGTCTATAACCAGCATACCCAGGCGGTCGCAGGCATCCAGAAAGCATGGAGACGGCGGATTGTGGGCGCATCGCACAGCATTGTAGCCGTTGGCCTTCAAAAGCTCTACTTTGCGTTCTTCAGCCCTGTCGTATGCGGCTGCCCCGAGCAATCCGCAATCATGGTGTACGCAGCCGCCCTTCAGCTTAATTTCAACTCCATTCAGCCGTAAACCGTTCCTGTCGACGGAAACGGAGCGGATGCCGATACGGGTCTCGGTACCGTCGATAACAGTGCCATCCTTTATAACTTCGCTCTTCAGAGTGTAGAGGTATGGATCCTCCACAGACCATAAGCGGGCCGGTGCAACCGTAAGCATTTGTGCTGCTTCGACAGTGGATTCGCCAGGCAGCAGGATTTCGGTTTCATGAGAAGCGGCGGCGGCTCCGCAGGCGTCCAGAAGCGTCGAACGTACAATGACTGAAACCGCAGACGTACTGCTGTTTTCCACTTCCGTTCCCACCGATACCTTCGAGGAGCCTGAAGACACCCCAGGTGTTGTTGCATACACCCCCCAGGGCTTTATATGTACGCTTTCCCCAGTCATCAGCCATACACGGCGGTATATTCCGGAACCGGTGTACCACCTCGAATACTGCGTTGCGCTGTTATTTACGCTGACGCTGATCATATTCTCACGCCCGTACATGAGATAGGGCGTCAGATCGCAATGAAAGGTGGTGTATCCATAGGGTTGCCGCGCTACGATCTGGGTGTTGAACCTCACCACGGCATTCTTATATACCCCTTCAAATTCCAGTACGACCTTATTTCCCTTCCATTCCTCAGGAACAAACAAAGCTTTCCTGTATTCCGCCATACCGCCAGGGAAAAAACCTGTGTCGCGGCCTCCCGGTAAATCGGGCTCTCTATCCAGTCCGATGCTGAAATCATGGGGCAGATCGACAGTCTTCCATTCAGGGGCCGGATTGATGTAGGGCGAATTTGTCATTTTAAAGAGCCAATTCCGGTTCAAATCTTGCCTTGTCATAAATCCTCCATCCGGTTGTAAGTCCAACCGTTTTATATCGGTTAATTGTACTTTATTCCAATTCCAAAGCCAGGCAGTTGACATATTCCGTCGGTTTTGTATCCGGCAGATTCACCACGAGCGTACCATAAGGCTGTTCAAAGGGTACGCTGCCGACTCCGAGCAGCCTGACCGACTTGATCTTTTCCGCAGGGGTCAGTGATTTGATAACCGCCCTGTTGTTTTCAGGCCATCTCATCTGGAAGGCATAGATGGTTTTGCCCTTTGTGGTGAACCTGAAGTCCGAGCTTGACCAAGCCACAGCATCTTCCCTGAAGCCTTCGATATGAACGCTGGACGCGCCTTCTCCGGATACCCGGAAGGGCCGTGTTCCATAGACGCCTTCATCGCATACCTTGTTCCATTTCGCCATTTCCTTCACAATAAAGGTGCATTCGTCGTCCAGTGTTCCGTCGGGTTTTTGAGGAATGTTAAGGAGCAGGTTGCCGTTTTTGGCAATAATATCTACGAGCATTTCAATGACATGTCCGGGCTTTTTATAGACGGCACGCACGTCATAGAACCAGGCTCCCACGCATGTATCCGTTTGCCACGGCTCCGGCTTGATATCCGGCTCCTGGCTCCTCTCGATATCGAGGACTCCTACGGAGTAAATCTCCTTACGCCTGTCCTTCTGGTTATATACAGCAATATTTTTACCGTTGTGGTTGGCCGCGCTTGTGTTATAAAGATGGGCAACCGCATTAAGCCCCGCTTCATACATATCGTCTCCGAAAGGCAAGCCGCCGTCCGTATAAAGTAAATCGGGCTGGTAAAGGTCAATAACCTCCTTTATCACATCAAACCATCTCTGGTGCCATAATTTGTTGGGGCTGTACCATGGTTCCAGATCCATAAACTCCCTGTCGGGATTATAATGCTCTCTGTTGGGAAGGTAG
The DNA here is from genome assembly GCA_023411715.1 of Bacillota bacterium. Lineage (GTDB taxonomy): Bacteria > Bacillota > Clostridia > Acetivibrionales > DTU013 > JAEYOM01. The sequence continues at coordinate 5,677 of JAEYOM010000069.1, forward strand.
AGATCTTCATATGCCGGATCGCTGCCGTCATATGGAATGCCCGCATACGGACCTTCCTTATCGCAGCCCTTGTTGACCCGATACCAGCTGAAGGTGGCGCCAAGGTGTTCGGTTATGCCGAAAGGAAGCCCTCTTTTGACCGCCGCAGCTTTCCATAGGGCTACTATATCCTTATGTGGCCCCATATTTACGGAATTCCAGCGGTGTAATTCCGAAGCGTAGTTGAAGAAATGGTCGTGGTGCATGGCCTGTGAAACGAAATACCTGGCGCCGGCGGCGGCATACAGGTCCATAAGGCCTTCCGGATCAAAGTTCTCGGCCTTCCAGAGCTGCACAAGGTCCTTGTAACCGAATTTGGACGGATGCCCGTAATGACGGACATGATAGCGGTACTGATCGGAGCCTTGATAATACAAGCCCCTGGCATACCAATCGCCATACATCGGAACTGATTGCGCACCCCAGTGCGACCAAATTCCAAGCTTTGCATCCCTGAACCATTCAGGGCATTCAAATGTTCTAAGGGATTCAAGGGTAGGCTCGAACGGGCCTTTTTTGATGTCCATCGACATTGTAATATCCTCCTTACCTCATACGATATTGATCTTAACCAACGCTTCCCGGTTTTTTAATCGGAAAATACACGCTGTATTTTTCATAACCGATGTCATACAATGGAATGAAACGTATGTTCCGATCCTGTCCGCAGGTCCTGTAGCCTGTTATCCAGTTTTCCCATTCTCTTTCGTTGTCCGGGGTAAGCATGGTCTCGGGGTGCTCCTTGTCCCCGTACAAGGTACGGTCCTCCTCACAAAGGCCTGCCAGAACGACGGGGCCTTCCATGAATGCCACCACGTCCGGATTGTCGGGCAGCGGGCACACTGAAAGCTCTTTGGGTAATTCTATTCTTATTGTATCGTTTTTCCAGAACTTTTTCAAAGTACAGAAACTGGATGGTACTGACTGTATATCCTGATGTTCTCCGTTGACATATATTTTCGCATTGCCTTTTATCCACCATGGAAGTCTGAATTTCAATTCGAATTCCACAGGACTGTTGCAGGTGACAGTAACATTTACAGCTAACGCTTTGGGCCTGTGCATCATATCAAGGTTCAATCGGTTAACTCTGCTGCAGCTTCCGGCCTGGCGGTCGATTTCCTGCCTGAGCGATACATTGCTGCCGTCCTTGCTCCAAGTCAGTTCTGAAGGAATATATTGACTTATTGTAATACCGCTGGGATCTTCAAAGTATATTCCTTCGTTATGTGAAGCGTTTGCCTGGACCAGACTGCCGTGGCAGCACCAGAAATCATGCGTATGCGTTCCCCAGCCTTTCCGGGAACCTGAACGAAGGGGTAGGAAATAGGAAATAAGGCCTTCAGTCGGGTATTCGCTTTTGACCCCGTTGGGGAAAAAACCTTCCCAGTACCCTTGTGCCAGAATGCCGTTATAAAGGCTTCTTTCCCAGTAGTCGGCATAAGCCGCCTCTCCAGTCCATTTAAACAGGAACTCGGCCAGGCGCATCATATTGTACACTGTGCAGTGCTCCTGGTTTTTATCTCCCAATCTGGCAGACGTCTCATAGGGAGGCGTCCATATCTCACCGCAGGTCTGACCTCCGGTACAGTAGGTTCCCCTCTCCGTCACAGCCATACGCCAGTACGCTTCCACTATGTCCCTCCAGCGCTGCTCGCCGGTTACCTCCCAGGCGCGGGCCGCTCCGATGACTTCGGGTATCGTCGTATTGGCGTGCATATTCGTTAAGACGTCCCTGCCTTCAAGCAAAGGGTCGAACAAGCGGCGGCGATAATACCGCTGCAGAAGTTCATAATGCTCACTGCTGCCTGTTATTTCATACAGATCCGCCCATATTTCCAGCATCCCGCCTGTTTCAAAATCAAGAATATCGTCAAACTGCTCCCTGCTGAACCTGCCAGACCAGCGATGGAACCATCCGGCCCATGCTAAGGCGATGTCGAGCGCCTGTTTATTTCCAGCCAGTTTGTACATGTCAACAAGACCCATAAAGGTTTTATGTATCGTATAGTGAGGCGCCCAAACAGGCTTGCCCTTGGCTATCCAATCGAGATATTTTTCCGGTATGGAGCCTGCCCACTCTCCGCCATTTTCCTTCTGGCATCTGGCCAATTCTGATACGATCCTGTCGGCTTTTCCTTTTACCTCGGTATCGCCTGTTGCGGCATAGATCCTTGCCGCCGACGAAAGCCAGTGTCCGAGGAAATGCCCCCTTAACTGGCTTGTAGGGGACTCCCAACCCCAGTGGATGTTTTCAGGCTGCTGGCTGCTGCTCCATAAACCTGCTTCAAGGTAATAATTCTGCAGCAGGTTTGCACTGTCCAGACTTAAAATATACTTCCTGTTGAGCCCGGTCTTTTTATGCAGCTGTCCCGGCAGCAGCTTGACGGCGTTGTACGCGAAGCTTTTCATAATGTTTTCCATATCGATCCCTCCGTTTAAATCTCATTATAGTTTTATCCAATGCAATTGGGAATCAAGAATTATTTAGAAAACATGTGTTATTTTCATGTCTGATTACATCTCGACTCGAAATATTCAGAAAAGTGGCAGGCTATTCACCTTCGGAATATATGAAACAGTCATGCTGCGCAGTCGGATAAACCGGCTGTATGGGAGCGTAAGAACAGCGATACCGGTAGAAAGAGAGGTAATTTTATTGTAGTTGCAGGTAATTTCTGATACAATTGATTCTGATCTGTAAAAGAAACTTCACAAACCTTTATCTATATTGACGGCTGCGCAGCATAGCAATGCATATCGGTAGATCTGTATGTTGGAGGTACCTTGTGTTTAAAACAAATGCATCCAGCTTTTTGAACTATTTAACGATTTCGCAGAAGATGGTGCTCATATTCCTGGGGTCAGTAATTCTACCCCTCGCCATACAAAATACCTTCTATTACAGCGATACTGAAAAAAACATACAGTCGCAGATGATGCAAAGCCTCAAAAACTCGCTTGACGATACGAAAAACAAGGTCAGCGGGATAATATCCGGTACAATCACTTTATCGCACAAATACAATACCAATGAGGGACTATATAAATTTCTTGAAAACTCTTATAGCGATGATATCAATTATCTGGTCGAATATCAGGTTAGAATAGTGGGAATGCTGAATTCCGACCTGGCGTATAATCAAAATATCAGGAAAATCAGCCTTTATACCGATAATCCGACGGTTTTCAACGGTTCACTCATAAACAAGATAAAGCCGGATGATTTTACAACGCTCGGGGAGAAGCTCATCGATTACAGGCTGTATGACCTGACCCCCGCGGAAAACGGGCCCAAGCTCAGAATATCTCTGGTACCGCTGGTTACGAAGACCTCCTATGACAGATATCTTAGTATTATCAGGCCTTTGAGGTACTATCCCCAGTATTCGGATTACCAGAAGCTTTTGAGAATCGACATTGATGTTTCCTATATATCCTCAATACTTGAAAATAACAGCATGTTTGACAATATAGTTCTGGTAGACACGGATAACCGTATTATCGCTGCTGCAAATTCATATCACGAGTTCGGTAAATACGACATATTTTCGGAAGACAAGCTAAAGCCGGGGATAGTTGTACTCAAGCAGCCCCTTAATGATTTACCCATCTCACTGTACGGATATTACAACACAAAAATAATTTCCAACGAGTTCGCGAAAATGAGATGGAAGACGCTCTTTATCATTTTATGCAGCATGATACCCGCACTCTTTTGCATCCTTCTGGTAGCAGGCAATATTACCAAACGTACAAAGCTTGTAGTAAATCTGTCAAAACAGGTAGCACAGGGAAATTTCATACAGATCCCCCAAAAAAGCACCGGCAATGATGAAATAGGTATACTGGCGGAAAGCATGAATCAGATGAGCATGAAATTAAAAACTTTGATCGACGAGGAGTATAATGCGCGCATATTAAAAGCCCAGCTGGAACGGGAAACCGCGCAAACCAAGCTATTGGCCCTTCAAAGTCAGGTAAACCCGCACTTTATGTTCAACGCGCTTGAGAGCATCCGCTTAAAGGCTATGGCCAAGAAGGAAACCGAAACTGCCGAAATGATAATGTATATGTCGCAAATGTTCAGGCATCTGATCAACTGGAATGATGACATAACATATCTGATGGATGAAATCAAATTTCTCTACGAATTTTTAAGTATACAAAAATACAGGTTTGACGATGAATTCGAGTATTCCGTCAAGGTTGAAGAAGAAGCCGAAAAATGCCTGATCCCCAAATTCATTATACAGCCGTTGGTCGAGAATGCCTGTGTGCACGGGGTTGAAGCAATTTCAAACAACAGGTATGTTGAAATAAATGCATTTTTCAGAGAAGACCGGCTTGTGGTAACTGTGAGCGACAACGGCTCCGGAATCAGCGGCGAAAGGCTTGAAAGCCTCAGGGAGATGCTTTCGGGCGGTAAAAAGCTGACCGAAAGCGTCGGACTTTTCAATATATATCAACGCATGGTTTTGTATTACGGTAGGGAATTTACGTTTGATGTCAGCAGTGAATTGGGAATGGGTACGAAAATAACCATAATCGTTCCGGTAAGACATTCGAAGGAGGAGTTCGGTGTACTCAATTTTGCTGATTGATGATGAAAAAAGCATAAGAGAGAACCTTGCAAAGGCTATACCCTTCGAAGAGCATGGATTTTGGGTCAGCAGTGCCGCCCAGAACGGCAAGGAGGCTCTCGAGAAGCTTCCATCCGTGTGCCCTGATTTGATCCTGCTCGACGTGCGCATGCCCGTAATGGACGGTCTTGAATTTGTGAGGCTATTGAGGCAAAGCGAGTATGCCAATACTCAGGTAGTCATGCTTTCGGGCTATTATGAATTCGAATATGCGAAGGAAGCAATTAAATACGGAGTAAAGGCATATTTGAGCAAGCCGGTTGATATTAAAGAAATACTGCCGTTATTGGAAAAAATTCGCGTGGAACTGGACAATTACCGTAATGAAAAGGATAATTTAATCAATCGTGAATATATGAAGCTTTTCCAAAAGCTGTACAACGGCGTACGAATAGAAAGAAGCATATTCAAGGGATATACGTATATGGTCTGTGTACTGCTGCAGTGTAAAAACGGCAGCGGGATTGAAAACCCTCATAATACGATACAGGAATGTCTTACAAAGCAATTGGGGGAGCTGGACAACTACCAGTTCCGTGTCAGAGGCAGCCAATACTCATACTTACTGCCTCCTAAAACCCTTGAACGTTATAATTACAAAAAAAAGGCCCTTGCATTCAATCTATCTGAGGAATTGAAAAAGGAGGGCCTGGAATGTGCCTTTCTCTTCGATTCCTATGTTTTTGAACATAATAAGGATACTTTCAGAGAAGATCTATCGGATCACAATTATGAAATGCTGACAGAACTGTTTTTCTCGGGAGGGGAATTCCTGGATTACTATCCCGGTAATTTTAAGGCGGGAGGGGAATTCTATCTCGAGACGAAATACCTGGAACAGATAAAGCAGCATATATTATCGCTTGACAGGAACGGAATGCTGCAGGATGTTGAAAGGCTTGCGGACGGGATTTACAGAGAGCATACGGGAATTCAGTTTGTTCAGGAGATAATCTACAGGATCTATTATCTTCTCGTCAACGAAATATCCAAGGTTACCGATTCAGACAAAAGCGAGCATTTCCTGCTGCGTCCTGAATGGATGGATAATCCGTATTTCTTTACCTTCCCCCAATGGCAGGAAATGCTGCGTTCTCTAATAACGGACGGCTTCGATTTCGTCGAGAGAAACTGCCGCCTTACAAATGCCGGTATCAGCAAAGAGGTAATTGAGTACATACACTCGCACTATATGGAACAGTTCAGTTTGAAACAGGTTGCGGATATATTCTATATAAACGCCGCATACCTTGGAAGGGTATTTCAAAAGACTACCGGTATGTGCTTTAAGGAATATGTAAACAAAATACGCATTTCAGAAGCAAAAAGGCTTCTGTTGCAGACAGACAGGCTTATATACGAAATAGCAAACGACGTTGGCTTTACAGAAAGCAGCTATTTTATTGTGAAGTTTTCCCAGGAGGTCGGGAAAAGCCCGTCGGAATACAGAAACGAGATACAGTGAAATAAGGTGGGCTAAATTAGGCCGCACCTATGTATCTGTTCCCATAGTGAATCCCGGCGTAAGGGATTTTATCTAGAAAACTATACATTACCACTTAAATAAGTATAATTTTTGAAACTTTCAGTACTTTTTTTTAAATGAGCCAGGTTGCACTCTATGCTACGATTAAAAAAAAAGAAAGGTGGATGTTCCAAAAATGAAAATGCTTAGAATCGTATTGGCTGCATTGCTGGTTGTCTCAATGATTTTCTCAGTCGCTGCATGCGGCGCTGCAAATCAACCGGCAAACTCAACAGCTGAAGTCGGATCCTCGGCTCCGGAGGCAAGCGCAGATTCTGCTTCTACAACTCCCGCAGTTGAAAAGGACGCTGAAACAGGTCTGACTCCCATGGCTGACAGGTCACCCTTTACCTACACTCTGTTTATTCGTGACCCCGGCCAGGCGCCGTCGAAGGACAACCCGGTTCTCAAGAAGATCACCGAATTGACCGGTGTCACGGTCGATTTCCAGTTCCTCGTAGGAGATCTGAATGAAAAGGTCGGCGTTCTGCTTGCAGGCGGCGACTACCCGGATGTAATGTTCGGCGCAGAAGCAAAGAAATTCTTTGACGCCGGAGCACTCATCCCCGTAGAAGATTACATCAACAAATATCCGAATCTGAAGGCACACTATGCTCCTTTCATGAAGACGATGGTAGCTGCATTGGACGGAAAACACGCTTATTGTGTAGAGAATTACAACGCCGTACCGAATACGCCCGCTCCAATCTTTACTGACGGCGGCGTAGGCTTTTTCATGCAGAAGGCAGTTATTCAGGATTCCGGCTACAAGATACCTAAGACATTGGATGAATACTTCAAGATGATCGAAGACTACAAGGCTAAGTATCCGACAATCGACGGAGCAAAGACCATAGGCTTCGAAATCCTGTGCGACGGCTGGAGAGATTTCTGCCTGCGCAATCCCGCGCAGCACCTTATGGGCGCCGGCAATGACGGTGATGTTTACGTAGATCCGAATACGCTGGTAGCATCGCTGTATCAGATCAGCGATACCGCAAAGGCATACTATAAGAAGCTGAATGAAGAATACCGCAAGGGCGTCATTGAAGCAGAAACCTTCACAGAGAACTATGACCAGTATATCGCAAGAATGTCCACCGGTGCTGTTCTGGGTATGTTCGATCAGGGCTGGAACTTCAACAATGGTACGTTCGCTTTGCAATCCGCCGGAAAATTTGAACGTACGTACGTTGCAGTACCGATCGCAAATCCCGGTGTCAAGGACAACTATATCGATCCTCCGTCCGGAACGATTTCCGGTACAGGCGGACTCACTGTTTCGACAAAATGCAAGAATCCCGATCGTCTGTTTGCTTTCTGGGATTGGCTGCTGAACCGTGAGGTTCAGGACTATCTGCAGTGGGGTACGGAAGGCAAAGACTGGACCAAGGTTGGAACAGTCGGTAGAGTATTGACTAAAGAACGCAGAGACCTCACCAGAGACAATGCAAAGAGGCGCGACACGACCGGTGATACGCTGTGGCAGTATACGCCGAAGATGCAGGGCCTGTATGATGACGGTGCTCCTTGCGGACCTGGCGATTCTGCAGATGAATATCTGGCATCTCAGAGCGAGTCTGACCAGAAATTCCTGAAGGATTTGAACATCCAGTTCCCGGCTCAGATACTCTCGACGCCGACTCAGCGTCCTGCTTATTATCCTGTATGGTCATTCCCGCTTGAAGACGGAAGTCCGGCAAAGGTTGCTACCAACAAGATAGCGGATACCTGCCGCAAGTACTATCCGCAGCTTATTCTCTCTGATCCCAGCAAGTATGACGCGCTATGGGATAAATTCCTAAAGGAAATCGAATCCGATAATCCGAATGCTTATCTTGATGAAATAAACAAACAGATAAAAGCAAAAATGGAATTAGCTAAGCAATAAAGGATTATAGTCCTAGTTATGAAGAGAGGATATTCCTCTCTTCATAGCTTTATTAAAAGCGTTATAACTACCAACAGGATTTGGAGAGATGAATATGGCTGTCAATGATTTAGCGTTACAGAAGAAGGCTATAAAGCTTGTAGAGCGGAAAAAGCTTCTAAACCGTTACAAATCCCAAAAATCACTTTTTCTTATGATAATTCCATGCATGATCATCACCTTTATATTTTCCTATTGGCCGCTTTCAGGATGGATCATGGCATTTCAAAATTTTAGACCGAATAAGGGGTATTTTAAATCTACATTCGTGGGTTTTGACCAGTTCAAGTTTCTATTCAATGATCACATCTTCTGGCAGGATTTCAGAAATACGCTCGCAATGTCGGTATTAAATCTGATTTTCGGCTTCGTTTTTGCTATAGTGTTTGCGTTGCTATTAAATGAGATACGTAGTTTGGGATTTAAGCGTATTACTCAGACGGCTGCATATCTGCCGCATTTTCTGAGCTGGGTAATAGTTTGCTCCCTTATTTCCAATATGCTGTCTACCTATGACGGTACGCTGAATAATTTATTTATGTGGCTGGGACTGATAGACAAGCCCGTACTGTGGCTTGGCGAGCCTAATTATTTCTGGTGGATCGTCGCATTTTCCAACGTATGGAAGGAAATGGGCTGGAATTCCATCATTTATATTGCAGCGATGTCGGCAATCGACCCTCAACTGTATGAATCGTGTGAAATAGACGGTGGTAACCGTTACCAAAAAATATGGCATATTACACTTCCCGGGATTCGTCCGACAATCATCGTTCTTTTGATCATGAACATTGGGTGGATAATGAATGCAGGCTTTGAAATTCAATATCTGCTGGGCAGAGGCCTGGTAATGGATGTTTCTGAGACAATCGACATTTTCGTTCTGAAATACGGTATCACGCTGGGCAATTATTCCCTGGCTACCGCGAGCGGTATGTTAAAGTCGGTGATATCCATCGTACTGTTGGCTGTCACAAATTACATTTCAGGAAGATTGGATGAAGAAAGTGTGTTCTAGGGGGAGAAGACAATGACTCAAAGCGTGATTAGAATAAAAAGAACCAAATTGGAGCCTATTATTTTTTATTCCATTAATACCATCATAATGGTGTTGGTAATGATAGTTATGATTTACCCTTTTTGGAATACTATTGCGGTATCGTTCAACAATTCACGGGACACATTGCGCGGAGGTATTACTTTTTGGCCGCGGGATTTTTCGCTGTTCAATTATGAGACGGTATTCAAAAACAAGCTTCTCATAATAGCCTCCATAAACTCCGTACTCCGTACTTTAATTTCGACGGTTCTGGGAGTATTCACATCTGCTATGATAGGCTATGTACTGTCACGTCCGGAATTCCTGTGGCGGAAATTAGTTACGAGATTTTTCCTCCTGACAATGTACGTGTCGGCCGGGCTGATTCCACAATACTTCCTGATGAGGAATCTGCACCTGATCGGTAACTTTGCCGTTTACATCATTCCGGGATTGATCAGCGCCTTTAACATCATAATAGTAAGAGCCTATATGCAGACACTGCCGAGCAGCCTTGCAGAGGCGGCTCAGATAGACGGAGCCGGACATTTCAGAATTTTCATCCAGATCATCCTTCCAGTCTGCAAGCCTGTCCTGGCCACAATAGCTCTGTGGTGTGCGGTCGGCGCGTGGAACTCCTGGTTCGACACCTTCATATATTGCTTCGGCAAGGATAACCTGACAACTCTGCAGTATGAAATGATGAAAATGATTTCCGCCTCCATGAGTTCAGGGACAAATAAAAGCGCGGACGCGGTTTATGGAAACATGGTCGTGACCGACTCGGTAACTCCAGTTTCCATCCGTGCGGCAGTTACCATAGTAGCGTCCGTACCGATACTGATTGTATACCCATTCCTTCAGAAGTATTTCGTTAACGGTGTTATGATCGGTTCGGTGAAAGGCTAGAAAGCAGAAATCCATTAATAAGGCGCAAGGCTTTAATAATCTGTGAAATTCAGGCTTGTTATTTATTCGGAATGCTTTAATGGGAAAACGTGGCAACCTTCGGCACCAGAAAGATAATAGGCCTGTTTTGGTATTTAAGCGGTTTTCATGCCTACACTGGGCTATTTGACGAATTCATAGGACTGTATTATAATTTTTGACAGCCATGCATTTTAATACCCTGGAGCAGTTTAAACCATTTACGAGTTAAAATATATCGAAAAGGGTGGTAATTATGTCAATTATTCATGCCGAATTTCTTTCTTCGTGCCTGAGGCGTCAGGTATCCTTCAAGGCAATCATACCTCTTGAAAAACCGGGAACGCGCGTACCTGAGAAACGGAATCTGAAAACGCTTTATCTGCTTCACGGTTATATGGGTAATTGCACTGACTGGCTTGCCGATTCATGCGTCCATGAGCTTGCTCAAAGGCACGATATGGCAGTAATCATGCCCTCGGGCGAGAACAGCTTTTATGTGGACAACCCCGATAACGAATCCTTTTTCGGAGAGTTCATAGGAGACGAAATTGTTGGTTTCACCAGGGCGTTGTTTCCTTTGTCGGTAAAGCGTGAGGATACATTAATCGGAGGTTTCTCCATGGGGGGATTCGGAGCAATACGGAACGGGTTGAAATATACGGAGGTTTTCGGTTCCGTTATCGCGCTTTCCTCAGCACTTATTACCGATAAACTGGCCGACGCTACCATGGATTATTCGAAAGCGCCGGAAAGTGAAAAGTATTATGTTAAAACATTTGGAAGTCTCGATCGGCTTGGCGGAAGCGACAATGATCCGAAGGCGTTGGCAAAAAAGGCGGCTGATAGCAAGGGACTGTTCCCTGATCTGTATATGGCCTGCGGAACTGAAGATTTTTTAATTGAGGAGAACAGAAGTTTTAAAAAGTATATGGAAAAACTCCGTGTACCTTTTACTTATGTGGAGGAACCGGGTTCCCATGACTGGAAGTTTTGGAATCCCCAAATTGAGAAAGCTTTGGATTGGTACGACAATATCCATACCACTTGATTGCCTCGAAGAGGATGGCATTCCATATATAATCAGAGGAGATGGGATATGTCGAATCCGACTGTGAATCAATTCCGCTTTTATGCGTTTTAACTGGAAACAAAATTATAGTATTTGGACACTTTATTAAATTTTTTATTCAGCTTTCCTATGCTATCATAAATAAAAAGGTGTTAAGGAGGAGGACTATTTATGAAGCTCAGGAAACTGGTTACCTTACTGCTGGTTTTCGCATTTATCGGTGCAACTCTTTTTGGATGCGGATCCGGCACCAAGACGGGAGATGCTGCGGCAGCAGAGACGACCGCAGTAGATACTGCTGCTGCAGACACTTCAGCGACCGAAGCGTCTGCTCCCGCGGAGGATACTTTAAAGGTAGCGGACAAGGAAATGAAGATCACTTTGTGGGACATCGCAACTGAGGATCCTGCTAATAAAATACAGCAGGGAGCTGTCGACCGTTTCATGAAGGATCATCAGAATGTCAAGGTTGAAACCACCCATATCCAGAACGATTCATACAAGCAGAAACTCGTTGTGGCAATGAGCTCCGGCCAGTGTCCGAACATGTACATTCACTGGGGCGGCGGACCGATGAACGAGTACATCGATTCCGGTTTTGCAGTACCGATCACCGAACTTATGAACAAGTACAACAAGGTGCCATTCCTTAAGGCAGCAATTGCACAGAGTTCCTACAAGGGCGAGATTTATGCGGTTCCTTACAGCAGTCTCGCAGGAAGCGGCATCTACTACAACAAAACCATATTCCAGAAACTTGGACTCCAGGTTCCCCAGACTATAGCCGAATTGGAAAAGAACTGCGATACGTTGAAGAAGAACGGCTATATTCCCTTCTCTCTGGCAAACCAGAACAAGTGGACAGGTTCCATGTATTTCATGTATCTGGTAGCCCGCTACGGCGGAGTTGAAGAATTCAATGCGGCAGTCGACGGCAGTGGTTCCTTCACTTCTCCCGCTTTCAAGTTTGCAGCAGAGACGATACAGAAATGGATCAAGGCCGGATATTTCCCGGATGGTGTCAACAGCATAAATGCTGACGATGGACAGGACAGACAGCTGATGTACAAGGATGAAGCTGCAATGATGCTCCATGGCACATGGCAATCATCACAAATGAAAAACGACAACGCCGATTGGTATACACAAAACATAGGCTACTTTGCATTCCCGAAACTTGACGGAAGCAAGGCCGACCAGTCAATCGTAGTCGGAACTTCAATCGGCAACGGCTTCAATTTCAATACCGGAGACGACAAGGATCTTCTGAATGCATGCTTTATCCTTGCAACTCAGTATTACAATGACGATACTTACAACAAAGAACAGCTCGAAACCGGTGGTATTCCTTCAATCGAAGGCATGGGAGATTCGATCACCGATCCCTGCATGCAGCAGGTATGGAAGGACTTCACCAATGCCGGCAACGTGCAGCTTTGGTATGACCAGTATCTGCCTCCGGAAGTCGGAGAAGTTCACAAGAATACCTGTCAGGAAATCTTCGGTCTGACCAAGACTCCCGACCAGGCAAATCAGGAACTGCAGGATTCTATGCAGAAATACCTTTCCGAAAAGAAATAGCAGATCAAGTGAACCATCATTAGTTCAAATAGCTTAAAAGTGAAAGCCCGCAGTGAATCAAGCGACTACTTACTGTGGGCTTCCTTTTAACAATCGTTTCCTGTGTTTTTTGGTCGATGTAAAATTGCTGTTTATCGTATCGGAGGGATTTAACTGTGAATAATAACATGTCACTGCTTCAAACAAGGCGGAGAAGCACGCGAAATGCCGCAGCCGTATTCCTGGCGCCGGTTTTGCTGATAATGCTTGTTTTTATAGTATACCCGATTATTTCTACGTTCGACATCAGTCTGTATAAATGGAATGGTATTTCATCCAGGAAAATCTTCATCGGATTGGGGAACTGGCGTGAACTGATAGCCGACGCTACGTTCTGGTACGCATTCAAGAATAATATCCTTATCATGGTTTGTTCAATCCTGCTTCAAATCCCTATCGCTGTTGCGCTTGCAACATTTCTGGACGCAGGGGGAAGAAAGCTGAATATTTATAAGGTTATCTGGTTCCTGCCGCTGCTGATGTCCTCGGTGGCAATCGGCTTTCTGTTTTCGTACGCCCTTGCCACGTCGGGAGGCATCATCACAACAATTTCACAGGCTTTCGGCGGTGGGAAGGTCGATTTGCTGGGTCGCGCTCCGCACGCGCTTTTTGCTGTCATTGGAGTAATTGCCTGGCAGTATACTCCATTTTATATGGTGTTTTTCATGGCAGGCTACAGCAACATCAGCATGGATATTTACGAGGCTACGATCATTGACGGTGCAACAAGGGCGCAATATTTCCGCTATGTAGCGCTTCCCTTGCTGACTCCGGTCATTAAAACGGCATGCATCCTGTCACTGATCGGTTCCCTGAAATACTTCGATCTGATTTACGTCATGACGGGCGGAGGTCCCGGAACTGCATCGGAATTGATGGCTACCTATATGTACAAGATGTCCTTCCAGCATTTCAAGATGGGATACGGTTCAACCGCAGCCGCCGGAATGTTCATCCTGGTAACGGGAATCGCACTGTTGATCCAGGGATTAATCAGAGTAAAGGATGATATATCATGAACAAGGATATGGAAACCAAAATCAAAAGCAGGATTGCATGGACCGTCGCTTTCATTCTTGCAACCGGATGGGTGCTGGTAACGGGAATTCCGTTCATCTTCATGGTACTCAACTCCTTCAAGGGGCAGTTCGAGATGCTCAAGAAGGGAATATTCCAGCTTCCTGATAAGTGGTATCCCCAAAATTATATAGATGTTCTGTCAAAAGGTTTTCTGAACTATTTCTTCAACAGTGTTATCGTTCTGGCGGTTTCGTTGACAATATTGCTGTTTATAACCGCCTGTGCGTCCTATCCCTTATCCAGAATGCGGTTTAAACTGAGGGGTATGATTTATGGTTTGATCGTTGCATGCATGTCCATTCCAATACATGTAACGTTGATCCCCGTATTCAAGATGACGACTCAATTCAAACTCTATGATAAGCTCTGGGCATTGGTCGGGCCGAACATTGCCTTCGCGATACCGATTTCCTGTTACATCCTCACGACCTTTATGAGCGGCATACCCAGGGACGTGGAGGAATCTGCGGAGATCGACGGGTGCGGCAAATACAGGAACTTCTTCAGTATCATATTGCCGCTTGCCAAGCCCGGACTTTCCACGCTGGCAATATACGACGGCGTTGCGATATGGAATGAATTCATTTTTGCGAATACGCTGACCCAGTCAAAGTCTGCCAAGACGCTGCCTTTGGCAATATCGGCCTTTCAGGGGGAACACGCCATGAACATTCCGGTTATAATGTCGGTTTTGGTCCTGACAGTGCTTCCCATGATCATTTTATTCATCATATTGCAGGACAAACTGGTAAAAGGCCTGATGGCCGGTGCGGTGAAGGGCTGAATCATTTGCAAAAAGGTGAATACTGCCGGTTTACTGAGAGGGGAGAGATTTTATGAAATGCAGCAAGGAATACCGCCTTTCATATACGGAAAAGGCGTGGAAAATAGTAAAAAATCTGACGTTGGAAGAGAAAATATCCCTGATGGGCGGGAACTGGTCTCTTGAAAAGATGATGGAAGGGGCTATGTCCGAAAAGAAGGATACTCATTATAATATGGTCCCCTATCCGGCAGGCGGCATTGAAGGAAAAGGTATCCCGCCGATGCTTTTTGTGGACGGGCCGCGCGGCGTCGTATGCGGAATAGGCAAAAGCACCTGTTTCCCCGTTTCCATGCTCCGCGGAGCTACCTTCGATACCGATCTGGAGGAGCGGATCGGGCAGGCTATCGGGGAGGAAGTAAGGGCTTTCGGAGGCAACACCTTTGCGGGCGTGTGCATCAACCTGCCCTACAATCCAGGCTGGGGCCGCAGCCAGGAGACGTACGGGGAGGAGTCGTTCCACCTCGGGCAAATGGGCGCGTCGCTCGTCAGAGGCGTACAGAGCAGGAACGTTGCAGCCTGCGTAAAGCACTATGCGTTCAACTCTATGGAGATCTCCAGATTCAAGGTAAGCGTTGACTGCGACAAACGTACGGAGCGGGAAGTTTTCCTGCCGCATTTCAAGGATTGTATCGACGCCGGCGCAGCAAGCATAATGAGTTCATACAATCTGTACCGTTCCATCCAATGCGGACATCATAAATACCTGCTCAATCAGGTGCTGAAGGGTGAGTGGGACTTTGACGGTTTTGTCATGAGCGATTTCATATGGGGGGTCAGGGACACCGTTGAAGCCGCGAACGGCGGACAGGACATGGAGATGTGCTGTACGCAGTACTTCGGTGAAAAGCTTGTCAGGGCCGTGAAGGACGGCTTTGTTCCTGAATCCCGAATAGACGATGCCGCCGTCAGGATAATCCGCACGCTGCTGGCGTTTACTGAAGCCGATAATGAGAAATATCCAAAAGAGAAATATGCGGGCAGCCCCGAACATATTGCGCTTGCGAGGGAGGCCGCCCGTAAGGGGATCACCCTGCTCCAGAACAAAGGCCGCGTGCTTCCATTCAGCCGGAAGGACGTTAGATCCGTGGCCCTGATCGGCAAGCTGGGTAAAAAGGAAGTCATCGGAGACTGGGGTTCAAGCCGCGTATTCCCGGCTTATGCAGTTACGCCTTACCAGGGCCTGAAAAACATAGCGGGGGATATAGATATTCTATACTGTGACGGAAGCGACCTGGAGAAGGCAAAGGCTGCCGCGCGGAAAGCGGACGCCGTTGTTTTCGTCTTAGGCTATGACCATGATGACGAAGGTGAATATATATCGGAAGACCAGAATGTAGGCTCCAATTTTTCAACCGGAGGCGACCGCCGGGATCTCGGACTTCATGAGGATGAGGTTAGGCTAATCAGGGAAGTTGGGCCGGTCAATACAAATTCCGCCGTGGTGCTGGTCGGAGGAAATATGATCATGATGACCGAATGGAAGGACTGCGTCGGCGCAATAATAATGTCCTACTATGCGGGTCAGGAAGGCGGCAATGCTTTGGCTGAGATCCTGTTCGGAGATGTCAATCCAAGCGGAAAGCTGCCATACGTAGTGCCGTTCAAAGAGAGTGATCTGCCCCGGGTCAACTGGGATACGCAATCCCAATGGTACGATTATTACCACGGGTACACCAAACTTGAGAAAGAAGGTATTACTCCGCTTCTCCCCTTTGGTTTCGGTTTGTCATACACACAGTTCGAGTTGTCGTCGCCTGACTTCCGGGCAGACGGCAGTAAAGTTTATGCCAGCTGCACCGTGAAGAATACGGGCACCGTTGACGGTGACCAGATCGTTCAGATGTACGCGGGCTTCAGAAACTCACATGTCGACAGACCCATTAAACTTTTGCGGGGCTTCACGAGAGTTGAACTGAAAGCAGGGGAGGAGAAGGAAGTAACCATAGCCTGCCCTGTTGAGAAGCTGAAATGGTATAATCCCAAAACGTCGGCATGGGAACTCGAGCATATGGAGTATGAATTGTACATCGGTTTCAGCAGTGCGGATGAGGACCTGGCGAAAGGTACTGTGACGCTATAGGAAAATAGGAGTGCCGGGATGCCGATATTACGTTTTATATAAAAAATATCAGCATCCCGGATTACTTTATAGTAAAATAATAGGGCAGCATATCACTTTACCTGTTGATAAGGAAAAGGTGAAATAATGGGTAGATTATGGAAGAGCAAGTTCAGCAGTTGGAATCTTGACAAAAAGATTTATGCTGTCATAACCGGCTTGAGTTATGCCATTTCAATCATAATGCTCGCTATTTTCACTACTTTCTACATATCATCCTTTATAGGCCAGTCGAACAACATTGCAAATGACCAATTGACTTCCATGGCCGCTAATTACGAGTCGACCCTTGATTCTTACAAGGAATTTGCAGAAGCGCTCATTATCGACGATTCCTTCCAGCAATATCTGAAATGCGGAGGCAAGGGCAGCCTTAAGTATTACAATCTGGTGAATGGCGTAAAGAATACTCTTCAAAATGCGTTAAATCTGTATACCAACATGCGATTCATCGCGGTCGTCAGCTACAATTTCGATGACACCATATACAAAAGTACCATCACTAAAATCTCGAACAACTTTCGAACAGTCTACAAAAATGATTATACCGCCAGCAATTACAGCTGTGAAGCCGGAACGCTCCGTATCAGCTACAATGATGCCTATTTGAAAAACAACAACATGCTTAATGTGTATATGCCCATTTATAACACTTCGAATATGATACACGAATTGGGACTGTTGAGCATTATTTTTGACAATAGCCTGTTTGAAGGGCTTCCTCCGGAAAAGAACGCGATAAAATATGATTCGGAGCTCATCATGGTAGACACCTCCAATTTGATTGTCACCTGTACGGATACCGGCCTGGTAGGCTCGGAATTTGAATATTCGGGATTGCTGAAAGGGGTCAACGGGAATTTTGTAAAAGGGACCAGCCTGTATAACTACAGGAAGGTAGGCAAATGGAATTATTTTCTTATCAGCAGGATCCCTTTGATGAAGATGTACAGGGACAACATCATTGTAGTAGCCTTACTTGTTTTAATAACTGTAGCGGTAACATATTTCGGACTGAAAATATGCAAGGGAATCATCGACAAAACCTATCAGCCTCTTGATAACGTAATCAGAGGAATGAACGATGCGGCGGATAGTAAATTGGACGTACGGATCAATATGGAAAATGTAGGCGTTGATTTCGTCAAGCTGGCTAACGGTTTCAATTATATGATGGAGGAAATAAAAACGCTTATGGAGCAGGTCAAACTGGAGCAGCATCAGATGGACCAGATACGGTTCAACGCCTTGCAATCCCAGATCCAGCCCCATTTTCTCTATAATACGCTGGACTGCATACACTGGCAGGCGAGTGCGGACGGTAATGAGGAGCTGTCCGTGTTTGTAAAGGCGCTTGCCCAGTATTACAGATTGTGCCTCAGTAAAGGGAAGGACGTTATCTGCCTGGAACAGGAAATTGACCATGTAAGGAATTATCTTATTATCCAGAATATAAGATATGACAACATAATAAGCAGTACCATTGAACTGGAGGAGGACTGCAAAAAGGTCTTGATCCCCAAAATAACGCTGCAGCCTCTGGTGGAAAATTCCATATATCACGGGATCAAGATAAAGGAAGGCAAAAGGGGCGAATTGAGAATAACCGCCCGCAAAAAGGACGGGGATACTTTAATAGTATTGGAGGACAACGGGACAGGCATGACGGAGGAACAGATCCGCAGCATGAACAATTCCATTTCCGAGTATGATAAGGATTTTGGGTACGGAATCCGGAATGTGAATAAGCGGATCGAAATACTGTTCGGCAAAGAGTACGGGCTGCATTATTTTAAGAATGAATCGGGCGGGGTGACTGTTACCATCAGGCTTCCGGGGGTGGAAGCGTGTAAATTCGAAGAGGTGATGTAATGTACAGTGCGCTTATTGTGGATGATGAAAAGCTGATAAGGCTCGGTATGCGCAGGGCGATCCCATGGAATTCCATAGGGGTCGGCGAGGTTCATGTAGCCCGGTCCGGCAAGGAAGCCCTTGATGTCATCAGGGAAAAAAAGCCCGAAATACTCATTACCGATATCAAAATGGATGAAATGACAGGCCTGGATCTCATCGATCAGGCGAAACACTTTGTACCTGAGATAAGAGTAATCGTACTGACCGGATATGATGAATTCGAATATGCAAGACAGTGCATCAAGCTTAAGGTACATGACTTTTTTCTTAAACCCATCGACGAAAAGGCTTTAATTGAATCAGTCAAAAAGCAGACTGCAGCTTTGGAGGCCGGAAACATTGAAAAACTGGAGGACATCAACGAAAACCGTGCCCATGCTGTGACAGAACAGATGCAGATAGAAAACTTCCTCAGGAACCTGGCATATAGCAGCAGGAATATACAGGACAGTGAAATAGAGAAATTCTGCCGGCAGTACAATTATCAAACTGAACAGCATGTACAGGCGGCTATTATCGTTCCCGCCCTGTATGCGGACAGTGACAACGAGGTTGAAAATTTTGCCGCTCTGACAATAAAAAACATCTGTATCGGGATGGTGGATGCCCAAAACAGAGGCATGACCTTCATGGATAATTGCGGAAGGATCGTTATCGCCTTTTTTCTTAACAAAAGGAAAGGCGGGATACTGGACTGGCTCAAGGAACTGAACGGCATTTTGAGGGATGAGTGCGGCAAAAAACCCAGGGTTGTAGTTGGCAATCCGGTGCAGGGCGTGAAGAATCTGAGAACCTCATATAATGATGCGGTGGATTTGCTGAAATACGGAGAAGATGTCCATGACGAAATCATTCAGACAATAGGCGCCCGGAAAAAGGATAACCTGTTCAAGGAAGTATTCATGGAAATTAAAAACTCTATGTGTGAAAACATAGCTGAGCCGGACAGAGTATTGAACATATTTGAACGTTTTTGCCAGGCGACGGATACCTATAACGTTTCGGATTCCTATATCCGAAGATGCTGCTATGAACTTGCCTCCTCAGTATACTACTCCTTTATATGCCATTCCGGATCGGTAGCGGATACAGCGCTGAATGTGTTTGTAAGTAACTTGACGAATATGAGTGGAGAGGATATGTTCGAGCTGACGAGGAACTACTTTGCAAAATTGTTGGGTAGCAGGGATGACAAGTGTTTTTACGAAATTGTGGACAAAGCGAAGCGCTATATAGCCATGCATTTGCCGGATGACCTATCCGTTTCCGATATAGCGTCCTCTCTTTATGTTACGCCCAACTATTTGTCCAGACTTTTTAAGAAGGCCACGGGAGAGGGCTGCAACGAGTATATCGTAAGGAAGCGGATAGAAAGGGCGAAGCTGCTCCTGGAGACTACGAATTTTAAAACCAGCAGAATTGCGCTGATGGTAGGATACCGCGATACCAATTATTTCTCTCTTGCTGTGAAAAAGAATACCGGCATGTCACCGAAAAAATACAGGGAGGTCTGTAAGCTGAACAGAACAGATAATCGCAATGCCTGTATCTGAAACAGTTTCTTAATTGGAGCGGATAAAACATACGTTGACATATATCGGTATATAAACTATTATTGTATAAACGGACACAGATAAAACGGCGTTGACGAGGAGGAGTACATACGATCCCGATGCCAAGAGAGAAGACGGCCGGTGCAAGTCTTCGTGAGGGAGGTATGGAAGTAGCCTTTGAGCAGTGGACCGAAAGGATATGATCCGAGTAGGCTTCAACGGACTTTTCCACCGTTAGAGGGAAAACAGTATCGGTAATCTTTTTGGATCTCCCGTACTGGCAGAGTGCAGAATATTTTTCTGAATTCAGGTGGTACCACGAACGCATACGGTTCGCCCTGAGCCAACGATTTTAACGTTGGCTTGAGGCGGACCTTTTTATTTAACGGAACATAGTTAGACTGCTGCGCAGCATTATAATGAAGCTTATGTGCTGGCGCAATAAGCATAGCGTAGTCTTGTTCAAAAATAAGAGGCACTTGATGCGCCCTCCTATTTTTATATAAGTTCGGAAGATTAAGGGAGGTATGGGTAATGGATAAAAATTATGATTTCAGACAGGCAGAAAAAGAGATGCAGGAGCTTTGGAAAGAGAACGGTATCTATGGCTTTGACAAAAAAAGCAACAGGGAAATCTACTCCATAGATACTCCGCCGCCGACAGTCAGCGGGAGCCTTCATATCGGCCACATTTTTTCCTACGCGCAGGCTGAAATGATAGCGCGCTTCAAACGCATGCGGGGTTATAATGTTTTTTACCCCTTCGGTTTTGACGATAACGGTCTTCCGACCGAAAGGCTGGTCGAGCGTGAAGAAGGCATCCGTGCGAAGGATTTGCCGCGAAGCGAATTCATTTCAAAATGTACTGGCACGGCAGCCAAATATGTCGATGAATTCAGGGAGCTCTGGCAATCGCTCGGCTTTTCGGTCGACTGGTCGCTGCAGTATGAGACTGTCAGCCCGATGGCGCAAAGGATCTCGCAGAAATCGTTCATCGAGCTTTACAAGGCTGGGAAAGCGTACATGAAGGAATCGCCTGTGCTCTGGTGCACGGAATGCCGGACTTCGATCGCGCAGGCTGAACTTGACACCAGGGACAAGGACACGAATTTCAGCTATATCCCGTTCAGAATAACAGGAAAATCGGGTAATGACAAAACTTCAGGCAAAAATGCCGGTACTGCCGATGATACCGGTGCTACCGATAATACCGGCACTACAGTTGATGGAACCGGCGCTACCGGTGATACCGGCAATAGGACTACAAATAATTACGGCGGCAATGCCGTTGATGACTCCGCAGATAAAGACATTCTTCTTGTCGCAACTACACGTCCGGAACTGCTCTATGGCTGCGTTTGTCTGTTCGTCAATCCGCGGGACGGGAGATATGCGAAGTATATCGGCAGCAATGTGTTTGTTCCGCTGTATGATTATGAAATACCTGTCATGTCCGATGAAAAGGTCGACATGGATAAAGGCACAGGCGTCGTTATGTGCGCGACATTCGGGGACAGTACGGATGCCGGTTGGTATGAAACACATAAGCTTCCCTACAGGAAAGTCGTCCTGCCGGACGGGACTATAGCTCCGGAAGTTCCGTTCATAGGAGGACTTGCTGTCCCGGCAGCCAGGAAGCAGGTCATCCGTCTGCTTGACGAAAACGGGCTGCTGATCAGGTCAGAACAGATCACGCACACCGTCGCGGTCCATGAACGCTGCGGCAAAGAGATAGAGATCATACCGTCGAAGCAGTGGTACATCGATATACTATCGAACAGGGAAACGTATCTGAAAGCAGCGGATGAAATAAACTGGTATCCGGAATATATGAAGAGCCGTTACAAATTGTGGGTCGAAAATCTGAAATGGGATTGGTGCATATCAAGGCAGCGCTATTTCGGAGTTCCATTCCCGATCTGGTACTGTAAAGCCTGCGGCAAGCCAATGCCGGCATGTGAAGAGTCCCTGCCGGTCGATCCCCGTGAATCCTCGCCGGAGAAGCCTTGCAGCTGCGGCTGCACCGCATTTATACCCGAGAACTCCGTTTTCGACACATGGGCCACGTCTTCTGTCACGCCTCAGATAAACGCAAGGTGGGGCGAGGCGGGCGATATTAGTTCAAAGCTGCTGCCAATGGGGCTTCGTACCCAAGCGCATGAGATCATACGCACCTGGGCATTTTATACGATCGTTAAAAGCCTGTACCATACCGGAAGGATACCCTGGAAGGATATAATGATATGCGGGTTCGTACTGGCCAAAAAAGGCGAAAAGATAAGCAAGTCAAAAAGTAATTCGGAGCTTTCACCCAGAACCCTTATAGAGACCCATTCCGCCGACGTTATACGTTACTGGTCAGCAAATTCGAGACTGGGAACCGATACCTTCTTTTCACAGGATGAACTGGGGATCGCAAAAAGATTTATTACAAAACTTTGGAATGCTGCAAAGTTCTCAATATCGCACCTGCAGGATTTCGATCCGTTGGTGGAAACGGAATTGCTCCCTGCCGACCGTTGGATAATGGAAAGCTGCAGCAGGACCAAACGTGAGGCCGAAGAGCTCCTGAACCAGTATGAAACCGGGTCTGCAAGGCATTTGATCGACGACTTTTTCTGGAAGGATTTCTGCGATTATTATCTTGAAATAGTCAAGGAACGGCTTTACCGGCCCGATATCCACGGCGCGGAAGGACGCAGGTCGGCTCAGAAGGCTTTGTACAATACCCTTTTGAATATACTGAAACTGTATGCTATCTATGTCCCGCATATAACGGATTATATTTACCAGGATTTTTTCAGGAAACACGAGAAAAGCATATCTCTCCACATGCTTGCCTGGACTGATGAAAGTCCGGCAGACAATGATATAATAGAATTCGGAGAGAAGTTGAAGGAAGTCATTGCCGACGCCAGAAAATTCAAGTCGGAACACTCTCTTTCAATGAAGGCGGAAATGGGCGAGATCGTTATATGTACCGACAAACGGTTTGCAGATATGTTCGAAAGTACGATACCAGATATCATGGCCTGCTGCAGCGCCAGGGAGGTAAGGCTTGTCAGATAAGCAGGAAGAAAGCGGGGATATCATATGAATTGCAGGCAAGGATGCGGAGCGTGCTGCATAGCTCCTTCGATCACATCGCCGGTCCCGGGGATGCCGGAAGGTAAACCTTCCGGCATGCGGTGCATACAATTGACCGGCGACAATAAATGCAGGCTATTTGGAAAGCCCGAAAGGCCAAAGTTCTGCGTCGGTCTGCAGCCGTCGCGGGAAATGTGCGGAGCATCGGCGGAAGAGGCTTTGAGATATTTACTCTTCCTCGAAAATGAAACGAAACCGTGACTACCGGACATACAGGCCATATCGGACATACCGGCCATATCGGCCATACAGGCCATACCGGCCATATCGACCATACCGGACATACAGGCCATACCGGCCATGGTCCGGCATGTTTGCCTGAAAACATGCTGTTGCTTATGACCGGAGTATGAATTATAATAAAAAAGTGGTTCGACCACTAACAATTTACTTTCTAAATGACAGAGTAGATCATTGCGCGTGAAGTGCCAGCCGGACGGGAAGTTGCCGCTGGACGAAAAATCCTTGGGATTTGCGGTGCATTGATCGCATTCCGCTGCCACATGAGGGCATTTCCTTCCTTCTGTGACGCCATGTCGTTGAGAAGGGGCCCATCCGAGACCGGAAAGTCTGTCGGTACGGAGGGCCTAATGAAGGAAAGGAGGTGCTGGATTGAAAAAGACTTTAATCCTTGTCTGTACAAGTCTGTTCGTAGCCATGTATGTGGTTCTTACCTATTTGGTCCCTGCCATTAAAATCGATATCATCAGGGTCAGCTTCGGTTTTGTACCGCAGGCATTTGCTTCGATGTTGTTCGGACCGTTGATCGGAGGAGTAGGTTCTACTGCAGGTGATATACTTGGTATGTTGATAGCCCCGAGTGGTCCGTATTTTGCCGGCTTTACGCTGAGTGCATTCCTTACGGGCGCGATCTACGGTTTGTTTCTTTACAACAAACCCAAATCTCTCCTGAGAATCACCCTTGCCGTTCTTTGTGTGACCGTTTTTATCGATATAGGACTCAATACATACTGGCTGACGATCCTGCTGGGCAAAGGCTATATGGCATTGCTGCCGGCACGTGTCATTAAGTGCGCTGTTATGCTTCCCGTGCAGACCATAGTAATATCGTTCCTTTGGAAATATGCCGGTAGGCATATGGAAGAAATATCTGCGAAACTGGCCGTAGACAGGCATAAAACAGAATAATCCGAAAACAGGAAACTGTGCGACAGGGGACGGTTTTCCGGTTCATTTTCCAGGATAATGAGACGGAGAACCGTCCCCTGTCGCAACGAGCAAAACGAAACAAAAGAACCGTCCGAAACCACTGAAAATCGCCTAATAGATAATGTAAAATATTCAACTTTTTTCAACAAAAATCTATCAAAAAACCCCTTCATATGATATAATGAATGTGACGCAAACATTACAAATGAGGGGGTTTTAAGATGCTTAAGAATGAACCTAAGCAATTGAGCGTATACACCATATTATACAATAGAATTCCAGAAAATCATATCCTAAAAAGAATTAATTCTGTGGTTGACTTCAGCTTTATCAACAAAATAATGAAGGATTTCTACTGCGTCTATTATGGAAGGCCGGCAAAACTGCCTGAAATGATGTGCAGGTTGTCGATACTACAGTACTTATACAATCTTTCCGATGAGCAGGTCATATCAGAAACAGAATTAAATTTGGCGTATATGTGGTTTGTCGGTATAAATCCTGAGGAAGACCTCCCTGATCCAAGCTTGCTTAGCAAATTCAGGAGGCATAGGCTCGGAGATACCACTCTTGATGACATCATCAGGGAAGTTGTCCGTCAGTGTGTAGAGAAAGGTATCATTAAAGGGACTGGAATAAGTGTTGATGCTACCCATACAGAAGCCAATACTGTGAAGAAAGTCCCCGAAAGAATTATGAAGCAGCTTGCGAAAAAAATATTAATGAACCTTGAGGAAGAGAAAGGTACCATACCCGAAAACATAGACAGAGGAATCCCGGACTACAAGCAAATCGAAGACCATAAGCAAGCTAAAGAAACCATGAAAGAATATCTGGAAGGTCTCATAGATGGTGTCGAAAATATCATAAGTACAGAAACTCCCAAAACCCAGAAAACTGTCGATAAAGCGAAGGAAATATTGGATGATCCAAAGTTCATACAACAAAAAGGGGTCAGGTCACTGGTAGATGAGGATGCACGGGTTGGATACAAATCCAAGACGGACAGCTTCTTCGGCTACAAGACCGAATATGCAATGATACCGGAAGAAAGGATAATCACTGCTGTTAATGTGCACAGCGGTGCTTACGTGGACGGGACCGAATATGAAGAATTGTACATCAATACCAGACAATGTGGAATAAATATCAAAGAAGCGTATGGAGACAAAGCATACTTTAGAAAACCAATCCTGGACCTTTTAGAGAATGATGGTGTAGAGGCTATAATACCTGTGAGTGAAAGTGTATACAGAATTGACGAAAGTTTGTTCAGCTATAATAAAGATTCAGACCAATGGTTCTGTATCGTGGGTAATTATACAGTGAAAAAGGTTAAAAAGAAGCAGAAAAGAGGCAATGAAATACTAAAGTATTATTTTGATAAAACTCTGTGTAAGGATTGCCCCAACAGAGAAGGCTGTATAAATGGCAAGAGCATCGGAAGGATACTATCAATAGGGATTAACACTCCGGGATTTTACGAATACAGTCAAAAAGCAAAAACACCAGAATTCTTGGAAAAGTATAAAAAACGGGCCAGTCAAGAATGGAAGAATGGAGAAATGAAAAGGTTTCATGGTATGAGCCGTGCCCGAGGGTATGGCTTACGAAGTATGAGTATCCAGGCAAAATTTACCGCATTGGTGGTAAATTTAAAGAGGATAGCCGCTCTGGTATCCCCTTTAAACTCATTCAAATTCCATTTCATTTCAAGAAGTTTGTTTGAGAAACAAGCATGGTAGGAAACTTCCTTGGTTCAACCCTAAAAAAGCTACTTTGTCAGTGGTTTCGAACCGTCCCTGCGTTTCAAAGCCTGGTCCTCCCGGGCTTTTGCTTTATGGATAACATGTCAGCCTGTTATGTCGAAGCTGTAGAAGTTACCTGAATTATCATCCACATTATTCAACTGATCCCTGAAGCTCAATTTCAGATACGATTCCTTCAAGGCCGGCACGGTTGCCTCAAAGCAGGTTTCACCCCTTGTCATTGGTATATCCTGTTCGTTTTCCATATTGGCTCCGTATCCCAGATGGAGGTTCATTCCCGTAGCGCCGTTCTTGGAGAGGATACCGTCGTATATAATCCTGATCCTGTCGCCGACCATCGGAACGGCAGGGCTTATCGCCACCCCATCCTCCATGTATTCGATATTTTGTTTATTTGTCATAAGCACACCTTTCAAAATCATAATTTCACAGTCGTCTCTAGCATATACATTTTAATCTGTGATAATTCATGCCGCATTCCTGTATGTTTTTGACCACCGTGGCAGAAATTAATACTACAGTGCATGAATTTACAAAAATAGAAACGGTAAAGGAATGAATCTGATGAAAGCTGTTATTATGGCAGGCGGAGAGGGTACAAGGCTGCGGCCTCTGACGTGCTGCAGGCCCAAACCCATGGTTCCGGTGGCAAACAAGCCCGTTATGGAACATATCGTTGAACTTTTAAAAAAATATGGCATCACTGATATTGCCGCAACGCTGCAATACATGCCCGACCTTATCAGCGAATATTTTGAGGACGGCAACTTGTTCGGTGTCAAAATGAGATATTACGTCGAGGATAAACCCCTCGGAACCGCGGGAAGCGTAAAAAATGCCGAAGCCTTTCTGGACGATACGTTTTTGGTCATCAGCGGCGATGCTCTTACAGATGTCGACCTGAAAAGCGTCATAGACTTCCACAGGGAAAGGAATTCCATGGCTACGCTGGTTTTGAAGCATGTGGATATACCGCTGGAATACGGTGTCGTAGTTACGGATCCCATCGGCAGGATAATCCGATTTCTTGAAAAACCGAGCTGGGGCGAAGTATTCAGCGATACTGTAAATACGGGCATTTATATATTATCGCCCGAAATATTCAGTTACATTAAACCGGGAGCGGTTTTTGATTTCAGTAAGGACCTTTTTCCGATACTTCTGAAGGAAAACAAAAACATGTTCGGATATATAACTGAAGATTACTGGTGCGACATAGGGGATATCGGAGCGTACCTTCAGGCAGGGGCCGATATATTGGACGGCAGGGTCAGGGTAAACATACCCGGACAGGAGCTTGCCAAAGGGATATGGATCGGCATCGGAACGGAAATAGGTCCGGGAGTGAAGCTTAACGCGCCGTGTCTGATAGGCTCCGGCTGCCACTTGGGTAAGGACTCCGTAATAGGCAGTTATTCAGTTATTGGTGATAATAACGTGATTTCGGGACAATGCAGCGTAAAACGCGGCATTACATGGAAGAACTGCAGCATCGGCAGCAAAACACAGCTGCGTGGCAGCATATTGTGCAACAATGTCAGCATAAAGCAGGGTGTATCGGCATTTGAACAGTCCGTCATCGGGGATCGTACGCTAATAAGCGAGCGGGCCGTGATCAATCCTTCAGTCAAAATATGGCCTGACAAGCTGATAGGTCCGGGAGCGGAAGTCGATGGCAATCTTGTCTGGGGCTCGAAAACGGGCCGGCAGATTTTTGGGAACAGGGGCGTAACAGGCGATGTAAATATAGATCTGACACCTGAGTTCTCGGCAAAGCTTGGCGCTTCACTTGGCGCGGTAAACGGCAATAAAGGCAAACTGGGAGTCAGCTGTGACGGATCTCCCGCCTCTATAATGATCAGAAATGCATTTGCTTCGGGACTGGTTTCTTCCGGCATAAAAGTGTACGATTTCGGAAGATTGCTGCTTCCTGTCATACGCTCGGCCGTAAGATTCTATCGACTGGACGGAGGCGTCCATATCAGCGTCTGTTCAGGAGATAATTCAAGACTTGTGCTGGATTTCCTGGACAAGTCGGGAAATAACGTTGAAAGAGGCGTCGAGAGAAAAGTAGAGAACATATTTGCAAGGGACGACTTCAACAGATGCAGCTGCGGTCGTATCAACGATATTGTGGAAGTACGAGGATATGATGAATTCTACCTGAAAAACATACTTAGAGGCATAAAATCAGAAAAATTGAAGTTCAAAATTGCTTTAAATACCACTTCGCCGCTCCATTCGAAGGTGATCTCGGATCTCCTTGACGAACTGGGCTGCGTGGTAAAGAACGTCAACGATCAGGACGACGGACTGAAGCCTGTCAGCATGGGAGGCTTCGCCGGTTTCGTTATGAAGGAAGGCTTTGATCTGGGCGTTTCCATTGAAGAATCCTGTGAAAAGATGGTACTTGTCGACAGGAAGGGCAGGATAGTGCTTGAGGATATGTTCATAGCCCTTATATCGCTTGTCCTTCTCAGGAATCTTGAGGGCGGAACGGTCGTAGTACCGCTTTCAGCCAGCCAGGCAGTTGAAAAGATAGCGGATAGATACCACGGGAAAGTGATACGGACCAAAACGTCGTCACGGGATATTATGGATAAACTGTTGGGCAGAAATACCGGGGAAGACTTGCTGGAGCAGTTTACGCTGCATTTTGATGCGATCGCCGGGCTAGTCAGGCTGCTGGATTATATGTCGGTCAATCAGCTCAGCCTTTCCGAACTTGTAGACATGCTCCCGGAAATACACATGCACAGGCAGGAAGTGGAGTGCGGCTGGAACAGCAAGGGCAAAGTGATCCGCAGGCTGATACAGGAAAACAGCGGGAACAGGATCGAGACGCTTGAAGGGGTGAAGGTATATAACGAAAAAGGCTGGGTGCTTGTACTCCCGGATGCCGAAAAACCTCTGGTAAAAGTCATTGGCGAGAGCACCAGTACTGAATTTGCGGAAGAATTGACGAATATCTATGCAAGGAAGGTGAGGGAGATCAGCAGAAGCTGATTGGCAGAGGTTTTTCGCAGTGCAATTCGTGCAGTCCTGGATACCATGGCCTGCATGAAAAAGCCATTTTGTTATATAGATGTGGCTTTCCGCAGCAAAATCATATTTCACTTGAAATACACAGCCATTAAAAGTAGAATTGTTATATAGAAATTCGGTGAAAACCGAAATGATATTCGGCAATATCAAACTTAGTTTGTAACAGATACGGGGTCTATA
Organism: Bacillota bacterium; assembly: GCA_023411715.1. Lineage (GTDB taxonomy): Bacteria > Bacillota > Clostridia > Acetivibrionales > DTU013 > JAEYOM01. The sequence goes on from JAEYOM010000069.1 coordinate 35,275, forward strand.
TGAAAAAGCACGGCAGCCAGTATATTTTGCTGATCGTTTTCATAATTTTCGGTATTGTTTTAGCTGTACAGACAAAGAGCACACTCAACACAAAGAAGCTGGCGGCAGCCAAGACATACAGCGCAGCCGCTCTGAAAGAACAGCTCGTGAAAGAACAGGCCGAGACGGATGCCTTGATGAAAGCTATCGATGAAAATGTAGCCGCCCAGAATAAAATCGTCGATGAATATGTCCTGCAGCAAAATGACGATCAGCTTGCAAAGGATTGGGAAAAGATGAGATTTTCCGCCGGCCTTGTCGACGTCAAGGGTCCGGGCGTCACCATCAAGCTTGACGACGCTCCGGCACGTCAGCCCGATACTCCCCTGGACTGGCAGATCATACATGACCAGGATATCAGAGTGATACTGAACGATCTGAAAAAGGCCGGAGCGGAGGCTATTTCCGTAAACGGGGAGCGCATCGCGCCCATGAGCGAGCAGGTGTGCGCTGGACCGACCGTACTCATAAACGGGAACAGGCATCCGGTTCCTTTCATAATCGAAGCAATAGGCGACCCCGATACATTGTACAACAGTATCATCAACAGCAGCAGGATAGCTGAAATGACAGAATTTAACATCAGGGTCGATATCGCCAAATCAAATGAGATAAAACTGGCAAAGTTCAGCGGCGCTGACAAGTTGAACAAGTATATATCGGGGCTGGAGGTAGTAGAAAAATGAAGATCGCTCGGAACGTGGCAATGATGTTGGTGTGTATGATTTTGGGTATCATGCTGTCACTGCAATATAAAAGCGTAAATTACAATCAGAGCATTGCAAGCTTCGAGAATAAGAGGCTCGATGATCTGAAGAACGAGCTCATCACGCTGCAGGGCCAGAAGAACTCGCTCCAGGAAAGGCTCCAGGAGCTTGAACAGGAAAACCAGACATATGCGAAGGTCAAGGCTGGAGACAGCGAAGCTGCGCAGCAGATACAGAACAACCTTAAGAAGGCAAGGATCTTTGCGGGACTGGAAACAGTCAAAGGGAAAGGCATCATTATCAATTTGGACAATAACGGCATGATATCGGTACAAGAATACGATATCCTCGATGTGGTCAACGAATTGAGAGCCAGCGGAGCGCAGGCCATTTCGGTGAATAACGAGAGAATCGTCGCCATGACGGAAGTACGGGCGGCCGGCCAGTATATAGTAATAAACGGCAAGCAAATGACTGCTCCCTTCGTGATAAAGGCGATCGCGGATCCGGATGATCTGGAACGTTCGCTTTCACTGATGGGGGGAGTTTTGGACAGATTGAAAGAGGATATGTTAAACGTCGGTATGAAGAAAGCCGACGAAGTCGTAATAGATAAATTCATCGATGACGGAACGACTATAAAGACAGACCTTCTCACACCGATAGAATAACCGGTATTATTTTTAAATCTCCATAATACAAATATAACGAGGCTATATCTCTCGCCTCGTTGAAATGCATCCAGAGTGAGGAAATTTTTCTACAAACGAAAATATTTCCTGATGAATTGATGCATTATAACAAGGCATATCGAGCCTTGACTTGAATTACAAGCCGGGGCTTTTTTTCAACGGGCTTTAACGGGTTTTTATGGAGGTCGTCCAGATGAAGTTTAAATTACTTGATACCAAAGCTTTATATCTTATTGCTGCCGTTTTAGTCATAGTTATCGTGTTTACAGCCCTGCTGAACGGACTTTCGGATGTTTCGGCATACAACCCGGAGCTTAGTGATCTCGGCGGAGTTTATGCAAGCAGGTTCAGCGATCTCGATCTTAAAACCGAAATAAGCGGCAGACTTTCTGAGGATACGGGTAAAAATGGCCAGCGCGTAGTAATCAGCGACAACAGAGATACTCTCAGCGACAACGGCAATACTCTCAGCGACAACAGCGATAATCTCAGCAACAAGCTTCTCGGCTGGGGCATATCGAGAAGGCCGGATAACCAGACTCCTGCAGCCGACCCGGGAGCTCCCGGGCTCTTGAAGAAATATGGCGGCGTATATATTGGAGATACCCAAAAGAACGTTATATATTTTACTTTCGACGAAGGTTACGAAAATGGCTATACGCCTATGATACTCGATACGCTGCGGGATAATGACGTCAAAGCCATATTCTTTATCACGGGTCCATACCTGAACGGACATCAGGACCTGGTTCGAAGAATGGTGGAAGAGGGGCATTATGTCGGAAACCATACCATACACCACCCCAGTTTGCCCAGCCTGGGAGACAGCCAGCTCGAAGAGGAGATCCTCGGCCTTGACAGGGCTTTCAAGGAGAAGTTCGGCGATAACATGCAGTTCCTGCGGCCGCCGAAGGGTGAATACAGTGAACGTACCCTGGCGCTGACGCAAAAGCTGGGCTACTGCAATCTATTCTGGAGTTTTGCATATGATGACTGGTATAGGGATAGATACAGGGGAGCGCAGTATGCGCACGACATTGTTATGAGGAATCTTCATAATGGAGCCGTCCTGCTGCTGCACGCAGTTTCCCGGGATAATGCAGAAGCCCTCGACAGCATCATAAAAGGTGCCCGGGAGAAGGGATATACTGCAGGCGACCCTAAGGAACTGCTGCCTCGGGAAAAGGCTGGGGATGTGGTGTATGGCGAAGAATGACGCCAGAAAGAAAAAATCAAAGGAAAAAAACGAAGAGTATGGACGTAAAAAGGGATTCAGGGAAAAGTTCACGGAGCTGCTCGAACTCCCGAAAGAACTGGTCCTTAATATCCCCAGGATAACCATGGCCGGAAACGGAGATATGATGATAGAGAATTACAAGGGCCTGATAGAGTACGGCCGGGCGAGGATCAGGATCAGCACGGGCCCCGGCACGGTAAAGATCACCGGGGCGGGGCTCATCATAAGAGAAATAACTTCAGAGGACATCATTATATCCGGAGATATACGTACGCTGGAATTTCTATATGCCGCAAACGATACGGAAAATACGGGGTGAAGCTGTTGTTGCTGCTCAGATTGTGGAATTATCTACGCGGGTATGTTATTATAATAGTCGATGGCTTTTTCACAGAAAAGTTTATAAATATCTGTGCACACCGGAATATTCTGCTTTGGGACGTTAAGGTACAGAGTGACCGGACATTTACGATGAGGATGAGCATTAAAGGGTTCAGACTTATCAGACCGATAGCCAGAAAGGCGAAATGCAGAGTCAGGGTGCTCAGGAAGACAGGCATACCGTTTATTTTGAACAGGTATCGCAGGCGGAAAGCTTTTTTTGCAGGAGCCCTTATATTTATAGCGTTAATATACGTACTTTCATCATTCATATGGAATGTAGAAATAACGGGCAATAAAAGGCTTGAAACTGCACAGCTGGAAGAGATTCTTGCAAACAACGGCATAAAAACCGGCATATTGAAATACGGTATAGATACCGACAACGCCGTGTCGAACATTATGCTTCATATGGAGGACATATCGTGGATAAGCATTACGGTCCACGGTACCAAGGCCAAGGTCCAGGTTAGGGAGAGGATACCTGTACCCGAGATAATTCCGATGGACGAACCGTGCGATATTGTGGCCACAAAGGACGGTATGATTAAAAACGTCGTGGCGAAGGAAGGCATAGAAGCGGTTGTCGAGGGCGATACTGTACAAAAAGGGCAGGTTCTGATTTCAGGCAGCATACCGTTGAAGGGCGATGAAAAGGGATTCAGGTACGTGCATGCGATGGGGAAAGTTGCGGCAAGGACCTGGTATGAGGAGGAATCGCCTGTTATTTTGTCGGAGACCGAGAGGCTGAAGACCGGAAAGGAGATAAACGCCCACTCCCTGATACTGTTTTCTTGGAAGCTCGATCTGCCGCATAGAAAGAATGATTTCAGCAATTTTTCCGTAACTGAGGAAAGGAAGCAGCTTTCGATCGGCGAGGATTTGGTTTTTCCGGCGGAATGGGTAACTGTGAGCTATAAGGAAGAGAAGCTGGCGGAAGCGGTCGTGAATGAGGAAGACGCCAAAAACGCAGCTGCCGGGGCGGCATATAAAAAGGCTTTGGAGCAGGTGCCCGAAAATGCCAAGGTAGTGAATACGAATGTATATTTTATAAAGGATGAACAGCGTGGACTGCTTGCAAGAGTGACTCTGGAATGCCTGGAGGATATAGGAGTATCCAGAAAGATTGGAGGAAACTGATTGGACAATATTGAAAAAACGATAGAATTTGAGAAGATAGAGCACGCAAAAAACTTATTCGGAAATTTCGACGAAAATGCGAAGATCATAGAAGACGGACTCAATGTAAAAATAATTTCAAGGGATGCAGAGATAAAGGTTACCGGAAACAAGGATGACGTCGAAAAGGCGTCGGTTGTTATAGAAAGGCTGTTGGCTATAGCCGTTCAAGGTGAGGAGATCACGAGGCAGAACGTGAATTATCTGGTTAATCTGGCATCCGAAGGCCAGCTCGACAAGGTAAGGGAATACCCCGGCGATTATATATGTCTTACAGCGCGCGGCAGGCAGGTAAAATCAAAGACGCACGGCCAGAAAAGGTACGTTAATGCAATAAAGGAAAATACCGTAGTGTTCGGAATCGGACCGGCAGGCACAGGCAAGACTTTTCTCGCGGTCGCCATGGCTGTCACAGCATTTAGGGACAAGCAAGTAAACAGGATTATACTGACGCGTCCTGCTGTTGAGGCCGGAGAAAAACTCGGCTTTCTTCCGGGGGATATGCAGAACAAGGTAGACCCGTATCTGAGGCCGTTATACGACGCATTGTACGAGATAATGGGAGCCGAAACCTATCAGAAATATCTTGAGAAGGGTATGATCGAGATAGCGCCCCTTGCATATATGCGCGGCCGTACTCTTGACGATTCCTTCATTATACTTGATGAGGCGCAGAACACTACGCCCGAACAGATGAAGATGTTTCTGACGAGGATCGGCATAGGCTCGAAAGCGGTTATAACGGGTGACATCACCCAGATAGACCTTCCGGGAGATAAAAAATCCGGACTCAGAGAGGTTACAAAGATTTTATGTGATATAGAAGGGCTTGAGTTTGTATATCTGACGGAAAAAGACGTTGTACGGCATGAACTGGTGCAGAAGATCATAAAGGCTTATGAAAGGTTCGATCAAAGGAACCAGGCGCATTAGCCGAATGGGGGGCTGTAATTTTGAAGGCCGCGGACAAAAGCAGTAAGAGAAGGCAGATAGGAAACTTTTTAAGAAACAGGCTGTTTCAGAAACTTTTGATCACTTTCGTGACCGTATTGATGGCTGCATTGCTGATCGAGAACGGAGCGGCTCCCAAAAAGTACAAGCTTGCGTTGGATGAGAAATCCGGCTATGATATCACTGCGCCAAGGGATATCGAAAACGAATTTTTGACTAAAAAGCTCGCAGATGAAGCCGCAGAGAAGGTTCCGCCCGTTATGACGAGACTTGAAAGCGTGCCGATAGACGTGATCAATAGCGCAAATGACTTTATAAATGAAATAAAAAATGTACGTCTGAGTATCGATAAAAACCTACAGGAGCAGGGGATAACCAAAAAAAGCGAAAACTATAAGCAAATGCTTGAGCAGGAGCGGTTAATCGCCGTAAACAACCTTAAAATAAAGCTTGCAAGGTTTAATGTTCCATTATCAGGCGAACAGGTGAAATATCTTGTTACAAATGCAACCGAGAATGAACTGAATGAATTCACGCAGGTCACGATAGGGTTATTCAGCACTGTGATGAAGCAGGATGTGGATCAGGAGAATCTTGCCTCCAGGATAGATTATTTACAGAGCACCTACCAAAGCAGCGATCTCGTCCAGGAGTTCAAAAATATCGGCAGTCTGCTGGCAAAGGCTTTGATGAAGGCGAACAGCGTCATAGACAGGGAAATGACCGACAGCAGGAAACTTGACGCCTACAATTCCGCAATGGAAAACAGGCAGATGATCCGTGAAGGCTCCAGGATCCTAAGCTTCGGGGATATTGTCACACAGGACAAGTTGGACGTGCTCGCTAAATTGAACCTGCTTGAAACGGGAAAATTCGATTTTTCATTTGCGGGAGGGATTCTGGCAGTCATTTTGATGCTTTCATTCCTTCTGATTTTGTATATTCGCCATTTCTGCTTCAAATTGATGCACGGCACCAAAGAAAATATACTGCTCTGCGTCATTATACTTCTGACACTGCTTTCGGCATGGCTGCTCAATCCGGTCCAGCCGCTGCTGATACCAGTTTTCATAGCGCCTATGCTGATATCGATACTGCTTGATTTGCGACTGGCGGTTTTGGTCAATCTGCTCCTGTCCATGGCGGTTTCCTTCGTCACTAAGGGCGACCTGGCCTTTTTCTTCACAGCTGTGATAGGAGGGACCGTCGCAGCCTTCGTAGTATACGGAGCCAATCAAAGAAGCAGACTTTCGGCATCCGGCCTTGCAGTAGCGCTTATAAATGCTGTAGTCGTTGCAAGCTTCGGACTGATCAATAAAGACAGCCCCACATCGATCGCCAACAGCGCTTTTATAGTCTGTGTAAACGGAATGCTGTCCACTATCTTTACAATAGGAGCGTTGCCGTTTTTCGAGAGTACCTTCAATGTTATAACCCCTTTAAAGCTCCTGGAGCTGGTGAATCCGAATCAGCCGCTGATGAAGAGACTGCTGATGGAAGCACCGGGTACATATCATCACAGCCTGATGGTAGGGAATCTGGCAGAGGCTGCGACAGAAGCCATAAACGGCAATGCATTACTTGCCAGGGTAGGAGCATATTATCATGATGTAGGCAAATTGAAAAGGCCGAACTTTTTCAAGGAAAACCAGCTCTCCGACAACCCGCACGACCGTATGACGCCAAACCTTAGCACGCTCGTGATCACTTCGCATACAAACGACGGGGCCGAAATAGCTGAAAAGTACAAGGTACCGATTGCGGTAAGGAATATCATCAGTCAGCATCACGGAACTACGCTTGCAGCCTATTTTTACTTCAAGGCAAAGAAAACCGACAAGACGGACAGCGTAAAGCAGGAGGATTTCAGATATCCGGGTCCTCGCCCTACCACAAAGGAAGCCGCCGTTGTCATGCTTGCCGACTCTGTTGAAGCGGCGATACGTTCGATGATCGAAAAAACAGAGGGCAAGATGGAAGGCCTGGTCAGGAAAATTATAAAGGATAAGCTGGACGACGGCCAACTGGACCTTTGCGACCTTACGCTAAGGGATCTCGATATGATCGCAAAGGCTTTTATGAGAGTTTTCGGCGGGTATTTCCACGAGAGGGAGGAATACCCCGAAATGACAATAAAAAAACCGCAGGATGAAGGTAAACATGTAGCTGCGTCACTCATTACGGCAGCCGGTAACGGCAATGCCCGGGACGATACATTAACTAATGAAGAAGAAGTGCTGGAGGAGGAAAACAGGGAGTATGAGAAAGCGTAAAATCAAAGGGCCCGACGCAACAAGGGTCTTTATAGAAAATGAACAGGCAGCTGTCGCAGTCAGCGACGATTTGCTGGAGCTTCTGGACAAAACAGTCAAGGCCTGCCTTGCAAGCGAAAATATAAAAGTGGGCTGCGAGGCGAACATACTGCTGACTGATGACTCATCCATAAGGAGTATAAACAAACAGTTCAGGCAGATCGATAAAGCTACCGACGTACTTTCGTTTCCCATGGCCGATATGAAAGACGGAAAGCTTCTTTCCGAGACAGGTGATTATGATCCCGACGAGGAACTGCTCCTGCTCGGGGATATCGTGATTTCAATGGAGACGGCAGTGAGGCAGGCGGAACAATATGGTCATTCATTCGAAAGAGAATTGGCCTTTTTGACGGCGCACGGCATTTTTCATCTGCTCGGTTACGATCATATGGAAAAAGACGAGGAGACCGTTATGACCTCCAAACAGGAGGCGGTTCTGGGTAAGCTGGGGTTAAAAAGGGAATGAAAAACAGGACTCTTCTTGACAGCTTCAATAATGCCATAAACGGTATCCTCTCCACGGTCAGAAGCGAGCGGAACATGAAGATCCATCTGTCCGCGGCCCTGTTGGTCCTGATACTGTCGATGTTTTATGACCTTACAAGGATCGAGTTCATCATAGTTTGCATCACTATTGCCATAGTAATAATATGTGAACTCTTCAATACCGCTATCGAGGTCATCATAGATACGCTGATAGGGATCTATCACCCGAAAGCCCGGTTGGTTAAGGATACTGCTGCCGGAGCTGTCTTCGTATCTGCGCTTCTCTCGGTTCTGGTAGGGTATTTCATCTTCTTCGACAGAGTAAGCACCAGTCTCGAGACAGGGATTGTACGCATACACCAGACACCGATGCATATCACCGTGATCGCACTCCTCGTCACATTGGCGGCGGTGGTGCTCCTGAAAACCTTTTTCGGGAAAGGCACTCCGTTCAGCGGCGGGATGCCTAGCGGTCATTCGGCTATCGCTTTTTCGGCAACAACTGCAGTCGCGCTTTATACGAACAATGCAAATATCACGATTTTATTTCTTATTGTTTCACTGCTTGTTGTACAAAGCCGTTTAGAGGGGAAAATACATACTGTGATCGAACTGGCGGCCGGAGCGATTATCGGGTTTACCGTCACGCTGCTGCTGTTCCAGCTGTTTTCATGAACCGATATAAAATGTTGTAAAGCTATAATATAAAAGGATGTTTAGCGCCCTGAGGCGCGGATTTCCTTTAAAACATTCACGAAAGGATGTTTAGCGCCGTGAGGCGCGGATTTCCTTTAAAACATTAATGAGGAGGAAATATCATGTCGTTCAAATCCGGTTTCGTCTCGATCGTGGGCCGTCCAAACGTAGGAAAGTCAACTCTGACCAACTGCCTGGCCGGTGAAAAAATCTCCATAATCTCGAACAAACCGCAAACCACAAGGAATACGATCAAGACCATCATCAATACTGAAAACAGCCAGATAATATTCATCGATACGCCGGGTATACATAAGCCCAAAACAAAGCTCGGCGAGTACATGGTAAACATTGCCGAGGATACTCTCAATGAAGTCGACATTGTTCTGTTTCTGGCGGAAGCAACGGACGCGGAACCGGGCTCGGGCGACCTGTTCATCATGGAGCAGCTGAAAGCGCTGAATACTCCTGTATTCCTGATCATCAACAAGATCGATCTGATCAAAAAGGAGCAGTTGTTCGAGAGGATAAAGAAGTACACCGATGTTATGGAGTTTGCCGCTGTTATACCTATTTCCGCCCTGAATGACGAGGGTACCGGGATAGTCTTAAAGGAGATAGAAAAACTTTTGCCCGAGGGACCCAAATATTTCCCCGATGATATCATCACTGACCAGCCCGAGAAAATGATTGCGGCTGAACTCATCAGGGAAAAGATATTGGAGCTTGTGCAGGAGGAGGTCCCGCACGGAACGGGCGTCGAGGTCATTTCTTTCAAGGAGCGCGAGGGCAGGGATCTTGTCGATATAGAAGCAAACATCTATTGTGAGAAGGAATCCCACAAGGGCATACTTATAGGTAAAGACGGAAAAATGCTTAAAAAGATAGGGTCGCTTGCGCGCGGTGAGATCGAAAACCTGCTTGGCGTAAAGGTATTCCTGCAGCTTTGGGTCAAGGTCAAGCCCGACTGGCGCAACAGCGACAACATGCTGAAGACATTGGGGTATAAGTAAAAGCCAAAACATTTGACGCAAATTATTACAAGTATACAATCGTTTTTTTAGAGAAAGCTAAATGTAAACCTAAAAGAACTTGTACAGAGGATAAGGCTTGAAAAAGAAAAGGGGGATTTGTAGTCAAATGTTGAA